>DGNI01000200.1:0-3861 GCA_002388885.1 Parvularculaceae bacterium UBA4496
GATGAACGCCGTCGAAATTGCCAATGGCGGTGACAACGCTTTTTTGGGCTACCATTTCAACGCCTCCGCGCAGGCGACGGCGTGAACGCCCGCCTGATCAAGCGCTAAAGAAATGGCCGCCGCATCACCTGCGCCGTCATGGATGCCGCCCGCGCCTGTTATTAGCACTGCATCGATTCCCTGTCTGTTAGCACCCATGATATCAGTCTTCAGACCGTCGCCAACGGCAAGCGTTTGCTCCTTTGAAACGCCTGCACGAAACTTCGAAATCGCCTTCAACGCTTCATCGTAAATCGGCGCGTGCGGTTTGCCGCCATAGATCACCTCACCGCCAAGCGCTTCGTAAATTTCAGCCAGCGCGCCAGCGCACCAGATCTTTCTCCCGCCCCAGTTCACGATGATGTCCGGATTGGCGCAGATCATCGGAAGGCGCCGTTCCGCTACCCGCTCAAGCATGCCGCGATAATCCTCAGGATGGTCGCGCTGGTCATCGACGAGCCCGGTGCAGACAATAAAGCCTGCTTCCTCGACCGGAACGAAGTCAATGCTAAGCCCTTCGTATAATGCATCATCCTTGGGCGGCCCGAGACGGAAGGCCGGCGACGGAAGCCGCGCTGCGATCGCAGCGCGCGTTGCATCGCCGGATGTCACAACGGCATCATATGCGTCGCGCGGCAGGCCCAGCCGGTCGAGTTGCGCCGGAATAATCGATGACGGCCGCGGCGCATTGGTGAGAATGATCACAGGTCCGCGCGTTTCGCGAAACCGGATCATGGCCTTGTCTGCCCCCGGGAACAAATCGACGCCGTTATGAATAACACCCCACGCGTCGCACAAAAGCGCATCGTAACTTGCGGCCAGTTCCCTGATCGATGTGATGATTTTTGGACCGGTCATGAGAGCCAAGGCCGATAAGGCTGATGCTTCGACCCGTCAAGCTATCCGTGTTGTCCGCGTCCTATGACGCCATGGACAGTTGCTTTTCCGGTTTCGGGTGTTTTTCGGTTTTGACGTAATGGCCGGCGATTTTCGGCGCACCGAACAGCGCGCCCTGACCATAATCAATCCCAATCGCCAGAATTCCGGGGAGTTGCATTTCCGTCTCGACCTTCTCAACGATCAGATCGATGTTGTTCGCCCGCAAATTTTCCCTGAATGATTTAACCCGCGCTTGCCCTTCCGCGCCCTTCGCACTTTCGCTAAGCAACAGCGCGCTCGACGCTTTCACGAATCGGAAGTTTTTCTCCGCCAGCGCCTGCCAGTTGAGATCGAAGCGGCGAATATGGTCGACGGAAAATGCAAAACCGCGCTTTGTGATGGCGTTGAGATTCTCCTTCACGCGGCCATGCATCATTTCAATCGCGGGATAAGTGAATTCAAACACCAGTCGATGCGCAAGATCGTCATTAGCGTCGAGATAGTCCGTAAACCGCGTAAAGAAATCCTGATCGAAAATCGTTGCAGGAGATATATTGCAGAAAATACGATACTGTGCGCTTTCCGGTCCAAGCTGTCGCAAAGCCTGAACTGCGCGCAGCAAGATCATGTTGTCGATTAGGCCGATCCGGTTCGCGCGCTCCGCCGCATCGAGATAATCGGCAGGCTTCAAAACCTCTCCATCCTCATTGCGCAGTCGTGAAAACGCTTCGAAGCACCGCACTTTCCGCTGCGGAAGGCTGACTATCGGCTGGAGATAAAGATCGACGCGGTCATTTTCGATGGCGGCCTGCACCAGCCCCAGCGCGTCCACATCCTTTTTGTCGCCCCTCTTGACCGGTTCGAATTTAAGTTTGGGCGCGGCCTTGGCCGAAGACGGCCTGAACTTCGACACCAGGCCGCGCAGCATTTCAAGTTCCTGCTGGGCGCGCGTGAGCGCAAAACTTGCGCGCGCATGCAGGATCAGCGACACCACCAGACCGCAAGCAAGGGAAATTTCAAAGTCTGGCCTGAACCCGGATGTCACGACAGCCGCAATCAATGTCGCGCCAGTGATACCGGCGGCGAACAACACCATGGCGTTATATCGCGAACTCTTCTGGCGAAAATTCATGCCCTGCGCCTCATTTCCAATAGCCATGCCGNNCACGCAGACCGCACCGCACGCGGAAAGTTTTAGAAAATTTGTCTTTAAAAGCGCTTAAAGCGCATGCGCGCCGGGGGCTCCCGGCTTCTGTATTACATGCGACAAAGAAAAACCCGCCCGGCATTGGCCGGGCGGGTTCATAATTTGTTAAATACTGAAAGCAGTTCTTAACTGTTGAACTGGCTCTCAATCGGATCGATGATGATTTCGACCCGGCGGTCAGCTGCGAGATCTCTGCTTTGATCCGCATACTGTTCGCCATATCCGACCGATCGCAGCCGGGCTGGCGTGACGCCTTGCGCCGCGAGGTAGTTCGATACTGAAAGCGCGCGGCGTTGCGACAGTTGCATGTTATAGTCCGCGCTGCCGGACGAGCTTGCATACCCATTCACCGTAACCGTCGTCTTGTTGAACTCATTCAGCACAATCGCAACAGAGTTTAGCGTTTCATAAAAGCCCGGATTGATGCTGTCCTGATTGACCGCGAAGGTAATGTCGGACGGCATTAACAAGATGAGGTTATCGCCGTCCCGCTGCACTTGAACGCCACTGTTCAAAAGGCGCTCGCGCAGTTTCGCCTGCTGGCGGTCCTGATAGACGCCAATACCGACGCCGGCTGCGGCGCCGATGGCCGCGCCGATAGCCGCGCCCTTGCCCGGCTTGCCGGCAATCGCGCCTGCGATCGCGCCCGCCGCCGCGCCCGCCGCGGCGCCGCCTGCGCCTGATGTTACCGTCCGGCTTGCCCGCCGCTCGCCGGTATAAGGGTTGGTCGAACAGCCGGCGGCGAATACCGCGACAGTCGCCAGAATGATTGCTTTGCGCATGGGTTCACTTCCTTTCACGCGTTGCCAGATCCCATTGTCGATGGCCAAGAAAACTTTTAATCCCGCTATTGGTCCGGCGTTTAGCCGCCCTTTTGACCCCCGTATTGGCCGCTCGGGGAAGGCAGCGCCGCCAATATGGAGCTATTGCAGTTTGTCCGTAATTAAAAACACGTAATTGCGGCAAAAGTGGCGCCCCGGGTCTCCTAGAAAATTACATCTGCGTGAGGCGGAAGCCCTGTATTTCGCCATCCGCCTCTTGACCCTAAGAGAGCTCGCGCCTAAATCGCCGCTAGCACTCACACGAAGTGAGTGCTAGCGGGCGGCCTCCGCCCGTCTTAATATGTTTAACCGGTTGTTTTTACTGAAAAACTCAACCAAGGGAGATTTGAGACTATGGCTTTTCGGCCTCTCCATGACCGCGTGCTGGTCCGTCGGATCGAAGAAGACGAAAAAACCGCAGGCGGCATCATCATCCCCGACACCGCGAAAGAAAAACCCCAACAGGGTGAAGTCGTGGCGGTCGGTTCCGGCGCACGCGGCGACGACAATGAAATCATCCCGCTGGACGTCAAGTCCGGCGACAAGATCCTGTTCGGCAAATGGTCGGGATCAGAAGTGAAAATCGACGGTGAGGATCTCTTGATCATGAAAGAGTCCGACATCCTCGGGATCATCGACTAACCCCAGAAATTTTGAAGATTTAAGGAGAAGCATCAATGGCTGCCAAGGAAGTCAAGTTTGACGTCGAAGCGCGCGAAAAAATGCTGCGCGGCGTCGATATCCTCGCCAATGCGGTGAAAGTGACGCTCGGCCCCAAAGGTCGCAACGTCGTCATCGAAAAGTCGTTCGGCGCCCCGCGCACGACGAAAGACGGCGTCACCGTGGCGAAGGAAATCGAACTCGAAGACAGGTTCGAAAACATGGGCGCACAAATGGTGCGCGAAGTGGCGTCGA
>DGNI01000200.1:3937-4118 GCA_002388885.1 Parvularculaceae bacterium UBA4496
TGGACCTGAAGCGCGGCGTCGATCTTGCCGTCGCCAAAGTCGTCGAGGACATCAAAGCCCGCGCGACGAAAATCGCGTCGTCCGACGAAATCGCCCAAGTCGGTACGATTTCATCGAACGGCGAAAAAGAAATCGGCGAAATGATCGCGAAAGCGATGGAAAAAGTCGGCAATGAAGGCGT
>DGNI01000200.1:4144-4305 GCA_002388885.1 Parvularculaceae bacterium UBA4496
GCAGTTCGACCGCGGCTATCTCAGCCCGTATTTCATCACCAACGCTGACAAGATGGTGGCGGAGCTTGAGGACCCTTACATCCTCCTGCATGAGAAAAAGCTCGGCAATCTGCAGTCCATGCTGCCGCTTCTTGAATCGGTTGTTCAGTCTTCCCGTCCGC
>DGNI01000200.1:4387-5178 GCA_002388885.1 Parvularculaceae bacterium UBA4496
GCGACCGCCGCAAGGCCATGCTCGAGGACATCGCGATCCTCACCGGCGGCCAGGTCATCTCCGAAGACCTCGGCATCAAGCTTGAGAACGTCACGCTCGACATGCTCGGCACGGCCAAGAAAGTCTCGATCAACAAGGACGACACGACGATCGTCGACGGCGCCGGCGAGAAAGCCGACATCGAAGCGCGCACGGGTCAGATCCGCAAGCAGATCGAAGACACGACATCCGATTACGACCGTGAAAAACTGCAGGAACGTCTGGCGAAACTCGCCGGCGGCGTTGCGGTGCTGAAAGTCGGCGGCGCGACGGAAATCGAAGTGAAAGAACGCAAGGACCGTGTCGATGACGCGCTGAACGCCACCCGCGCTGCGGTGGAAGAAGGCATCGTCCCTGGCGGCGGCGCTGCGTTGCTCTATGCATCACGTGCACTTACTGATGTTAAAGGCGTGAACGCCGATCAGAATGCGGGCATCAACATCGTTCGCAAGGCGCTCGAAGCCCCGATCCGCCAGATCGTCAGAAACGCAGGCGGCGAAGGCTCGATTGTCGTCGGCAAATTGCTTGAGCAGGACAGCTTCAAGTTCGGCTTCAACGCTCAAACTGATGAGTATGTCGATCTGATTGCAGCAGGAATCGTTGATCCGGCGAAAGTCGTGCGTACGGCCCTCCAGGACGCGGCGTCTGTCGCCGGCCTCCTCATTACCACGGAGGCGATGGTCGCAGAAGCGCCAAAAAAAGAGGGCGCCGCGGGCGGCGGCATGCCTGACATGGGCGGAATGGGCGGCATG
>DGNI01000200.1:5312-23394 GCA_002388885.1 Parvularculaceae bacterium UBA4496
GGCTCAAATGAGCCGCCCTTTTTGGCTTGCGCAGAACTGTTCGTTTACACACAAGTCCGTTAAAGGTTGAATCATGCTCGCCGACATCCTGCCCGTTTTCGTCACCGCATTCGTCACGCTTTTTATCGTGATCGACCCGATATTGGTGACGCCGATTTTCGCTTCGCTCACGAAAAGCGATTTGCCGCGCGAGCGCCTGCGCGTTGCTTTCATGGCGGCGATTTATTCCATCGTGATCCTGATGTTCTTCGGTTTTGTCGGGAACGCGCTGCTGCATCACCTCGGCGTCAGCCTCGCCGCATTCCGCGCCGCCATGGGCATCATTCTTTTCATCATGGGATTCCGGATGTTTTTCGATCCGGATTCTGAAACGCAGGCGAAAACCCCCGGCCCCAAAGCATCCGCGCGCGACAATATTGCATTTTTCCCGCTGGCGATCCCGATGCTCGCCGGCCCCGGCGCTATCGCCACCATCATGCTGGTGATGGGCCCCGACACTCAAATGGTTGAAAAAGGCGCGGCGATCGTTGCGGTGATTATTGTTCTCGCCATCGCCGTTCTGATGATGGCGTTTGCGAGCCGGATCGGCGACGCGTTGGGGCGCACGGGTATGAACGCCATTACGCGTATCCTTGGCATGTTGTTGATGGCGCTGTCGACGCAATATGTATTTGACGGCATCCGCGTCGGGATACTGCAACAGGCTATCGCCTAGCGCTTCTAGTCCAATACGGCGCGGGTATCTGAAAATCCGTTATCGCCTGGACTTGCGCCGTAACGCAGCGTTCCTCCGCGCAACGAGGCGCCGGAACCGTCGCCGGCGCAGACAAACCGGGAAATCCGCGGCGCATCTCCGCGGCGACAGGCTGCTTCAAGCGCGCCGAGCGCGCCATCGCAGGAATCGGCAATGCTTGATCCGTCAGGCCAGTCCGCCGCCGAACGCCAATCGATCACCACATCGAAATTCATATCGCATACGGACCTTGTAAACGACGCCTCGCGCTCAAGCGCCTGTTCTTCGGCTTCCTGCGCGCGTATCTCTCGCAGCGATTGCGAGAATGCTGACGATGATGCGCCCGCAGTCAGAACGCCCGCAGACAACAAAGCGGCGAGCGCCGTTTTGAGCGCCACATTCGATATGCGAGCTCGCTGTTCCATAATTCTAAAGCGTCTCACTCCTTTGCGGCGCTTTTAAGACGTATCGTTTCGGGCACCCTAACGTGTACGGGGTTTCTGACGGTTTAAAGGCTTTCCTCCAGAAACTGGGCGACCTTGGCCGAGGAAAGACGTCCGGCAATGTCCAGGTTCGGGACATAGCGAATTTCCAGCACTTCGCCGCCAAGCGATATTTCCGCGTCCGTCGAGGGCAAAAAGGCGACCCGCTTGATCCGCGAGGCAATCACGCGGGCGCCGGTTTCATCGTCCGCCACGCGCGCGATGCCTTTGGCCGCTAACACAACCGCATCGGCCAGCACGGCTGCATTACCGCCGGAAGATGTGTTCTCACCGATGTCGAAATAGATTGGCGCGCCAATAATCGCGCTCACTTGCGCTGCGGCGCCCTGAGCGCGGCGCACAGCCGCCTCGCGATCCAGGAAGCCAAGCCGCAACGGCCGGTCGTCGCCAAAAGATTTGGACGCCGCGACGCCGCGCGCTTCGCCTGGCCAATAAACGGTCGCGCCGCCATAAGCCGCAATCCTGAGAAGCGTTTCATCTCGCGCGTCTTTGTAAATGATATCGCCGCGAGGACCGCGCGTTGCAGACAATTCATAAATCTCCGGCGCCGGGCCGGCGACATCAATCATGCATTCAAGACGCAAGTCATTTTCGTTGCACAAAAACTGAACCCGAGCGCTTGAGTCTCTTTCCTCGAACAGGAACATGCGATCGTCCGTTGTCAGAACATATCGCTCGACATTGCTCGCGCGGGCGCGCTCTTCGGCCGGCTCGCGGCTTTTCCCGACGAGCGCCGAAAACGGATTATCCTGTTGCGCATAGGCAGGCACGGCGCCGGCGAGAAATGCCGCGCCAAACGCCGCCAATCCCATGCGTAAAAAACGGATGGACAAAATACATCTCCGAAGACGTCTCAGCCGTGGAGTTTACTTTGACATTTTGGTGAAAAAAGGGCTTCGCCCGGATTTTCCGCCAAACGAAGCCAAATGAAATCAATGAGTTAGCTATGAGGCGAAATACTGCCCGCCATTTGCCGACAGGACCGCCCCGGTGATGAACCCGGCGTTTTCGTCTGCGAGGAACGCAACGCAATCGCCAATTTCCTCCGCCGAGCCGAGCCGGCCGACCGGGATTTGCGCGGTAATCTTTTTCAATACATCGTCACTCATCGCCGACACCATTTCCGTGGCGATATAGCCCGGGGCAACCGCGTTCACGGTGACGCCTTTAAAAGCGCCTTCCTGGGCCAGTGCACGGGTGAAGCCGATCATCCCCGCCTTCGCAGCTGAATAATTCGTCTGCCCCATCTGGCCTTTCTGGCCGTTGATGGAGGAGATGTTGACGATGCGGCCGAAACCGCGCTCGCGCATGCCGGGGAACACCTGATGCGACATATTGAAGACGCTGTCGAGGTCAGCGCGAATAACTTCGGACCATTGCTGCACCGACATCTTGTGAAACATGCCGTCGCGCGTAATGCCGGCGTTGTTAACGAGGATGTCGGTCGGGCCCTGAGATGCTTCGATTTCCGCGACGCCCGACTTGCAGGCTTCGTAATCGCCCACATCCCATTTGAAAACATTGACGCCGGTTTCGTCCTTGAACTTCGCCGCCGCCTCATCGTTGCCCGCATAGGATGCCGCAACCGTGCATCCCCTGTTTTTCAACGCCAGCGAAATCGCCCTGCCGATGCCGCGCGTGCCGCCCGTTACGATAGCCGTTTTGCCCATGACGGTTCTCCCTGTTTCATGCCGGTCATGACGCCGGCGTTTTGTCACCGTACCCAAACGATACTCTACGCAACAATACTGGCTCGCGCTATCGCTCTACGCAAAGCGCGACGCCCATGCCGCCGCCGATGCAGAGGGTCGCAAGGCCTTTCGATTTGCCGGAACGCTGCAATTCATAAAGCAGCGTTGTCAAAATCCGCGCACCGGAGGCGCCGATCGGATGACCGATGGCGATGGCGCCGCCATTGACGTTGACCTTTGAGGCGTCCCAGCCAAGCTCTTTGCCGACAGCGAGCGCCTGCGCGGCGAACGCCTCATTGGCTTCGATGAGATCCAAATCATCAAGGCTCCAACCGGCTTTCTCAAGGGCGATGCGGCTCGCCGGTGCGGGACCGATGCCCATGATTGACGGATCGACGCCGCAATGCGCCCATGATGCAATCCGTGCGAGCGGCGTAAGGCCACGCTTGTCTGCTTCCTTTTCCGACATGACGATTAATGCCGCGGCGCCGTCATTGATGCCCGAAGCGTTTGCCGCCGTCACCGAACCGCCATCGCGTTTGAACGCCGGCTTCAATCCCGAAACGCCGTCGATGGTTGCGCCTTCGCGAATATATTCATCGTTGTCGAAAACAATTTCGCCTTTGCGCGTCTTGATCGTGACCGGAACGATTTCGTCCTTGAACTTGCCGTCCTTCTTCGCAGCTTCCGCCTTGTTCTGGCTAGCGACCGCAAACGCGTCCTGTTCTTCGCGGGTGATCTGATATTTCTCCGCAAGATTCTCAGCCGTCTGACCCATGTGATAATCGTTGAAGGCGTCCCAGAGCCCGTCGGTAATCATGGTGTCGGTAAAGTTCTTGGGGCCCATTTTCACCCCGTCGCGCAAATGCGCCGTATGCGGCGCCAGCGACATGTTTTCATGCCCGCCGGCGACGACCACCGATGCATCCCCAAGACGAACCGCCTGCGCGGCCATGGCGACCGCGCGAAGCCCGGACCCGCAAACCTGATTGATGGTGATTGCCGGCTTTTCATTTGCGATCCCGGCGCCGATGGACGCCTGCCGGGCGGTGTTTTGCCCTTGTCCCGCCTGCAGGACATGGCCCATTACCGTTTCATCGACGTCGCCCTCGGAAAGCCCGGCGCGTTCGATGGCGGCCGAAATGACTATCTCGCCCAGTTTTGCCGCCGGCACGCTCGCCAATGACCCGCCAAAAGAACCAACGCCTGTGCGCGCCGCCGAAACAATTACCGCCCCGCTCATAGAGCCTCCTGATCAATGTTGAAGCGCTTTTACAGCCGCCCGACCCTGTGTCTGGGCGCCTCAAAGCGCGAAGAATTAGCAATCTCAATGGCTTACGTAGCCATAATTCTTGCTGCAAACGCGTATGCAAAACTTAATTTCATGCTATAGCAGGATTAGCAAGTGCACAAAAAGAGTGCGGCGCACCAAAAGTCCCGCCGCGCAAGATGCACGGGAGGGTTTAACACTATGGCTGACAAGACAAAGGGCCGCTCAAAGGCCGATGGCGACGCCATCGTCATCAAGAAATACGCGAACCGCCGCCTCTACAACACGGCAAGTTCATCCTACGTAACGCTCGATTTCCTCGCCGAAATGGTCAAGGACGGCGAAGATTTCGTCGTTTATGACGCAAAATCCGGCGAAGATATTACGCGCTCGGTTCTGACGCAGATCATCTTCGAAGAAGAAAGCAAAGGCCAGAACCTGCTGCCGATCCAGTTTTTGCGCCAGCTGATCCAATTCTACGGCGATAGCCTGCAGAGCTTCGTGCCGTCCTATCTCGAAATGAGCATGGATGCGTTTTCGAAAAATCAGGAAGAAATGCGCTCGCGCATGCGTGACGCTTTCGGCGGCGCGCCAGGCTACCAGATGTTCGAGGAAAGCGTACGCAAGAATATGGAGCTTTACGAGCAGGCGATGAAAATGTTTTCGCCGCTTGGCCCGGCATACGCGCCGCAAAAACCCGGCGCGCCGGGACAAAGCGCATCAAACGATGACAATGACGACATCCATGCGCTGAAGAACCAGGTGGCGGCGCTGCAAAAGAAGCTGGACCGCCTGGAAGGCGACGAAAGTTAGAAACGATCAGATCCGCTGCGTGCGTTGGGGCGGATCATTGGGGGCGCCTTCAGGCAGCCAGCCGGGATTGGTTTCCGGCTTGCCGAGCAGGTAGCCCTGCAGAAAGTCAACGCCAAGCCCCTTGAGGAGCATGGCGTCGGCTTCGTTATCGACCCATTCAGCAACGGTTTTCATGCCAAAATTACGCGCAAGATCGAGCAGCGTACGCACGAACAGCTGATTTTCGCGTGATGCAGAAACACCTGTCACGAAGGAACCATCGATTTTCAGGATATCGATATCCATCGCTTTCAGATTACGGAACGACGTGTAACCCGCGCCGAAATCATCAATCCCGAAAGAACATCCAAGCTTTTTGATCTCGGATACAAATTCTATCGACGCGTCGATCGCATCGATCACCTGGGTTTCGGTGAGTTCAACAGTAATACGCTTCGCCAGTTCCTGATTGGCGCGCAGAAGCGCGATATACCCTTCGGCCCAGACGAAATCTTTCACCGTTTCCATGGAGATATTCACATTAAGATGAATATCGGGGCAACGGGCGAGCGTATTGGTCGCAAGCTCAAGCACACGCCGGTCCAGTAAGTGCACCAGCCCCAGACGCTCGGCGGCCGGAATAAACTCAGGAGCGGGAACAGTTTGCCCGTCCTCTCCAAGCATGCGGATCAGGCATTCGAATTTCTTGGGCGTCTCGCCGAGGTCGCTGACAATCGGCTGGAACGCCAGACGGATGCGCCGCTCATTGAGCGCCGTCAAAATGACGTCTGACATGTGCGAGTTGCGGCGGCGCATGCTGACGACGTCGGTTTTATCCGTAAACGCAGACCAGCTTGATTTGCCGATCCGCTTTGCTGCATCAAGCGCAGCCTCCGCGCGCGTCATCGCGGCATTTGCATCGCCCGCCTGTTCGGGCAGGCGTACAGCGCCAAGGCAAATCGACGCCGCAACAGCACCCCCCTTGGTTTCAATAACGCTTTCGCGGACGACGTTCAAAAGCCTGACGCAAACCTGACGAAGAAAATCCGCGTCACAGCCGGCAATCACGATGCCGAATTTTGTTCCGGCGACGCGCCCGATCTTATCTTCCGGGCCTATGACACTCGCAAGACGCCGGGCGACTTCGACGATCACCGTGTCGGCGGCGTCGAATCCAAAATCCGCATTCACGGCGCCGATATCATCGATGCCCACTAGCAGATAGGCGCCCTCGCCTTGTTGACTTTGATGCGCTGCAAGCTGTTTTTCGAGTGCCTTGCGAACGTGAACGCGATTGAGAAGGCCGGTGAGGTCGTCATTGACCGCAAGCCTTGCAAGTTCTTCTTCGTGGC
Source organism: Parvularculaceae bacterium UBA4496 (assembly GCA_002388885.1). Lineage (GTDB taxonomy): Bacteria > Pseudomonadota > Alphaproteobacteria > Caulobacterales > Parvularculaceae > Hyphococcus. The sequence goes on from DGNI01000200.1 coordinate 11,654, forward strand.
GTTTGCGGTTGTCGATGGACCGTATCACACTGATAAGCCGTTTGTTCGGACCCGCCCCTATCCAGCCGCCGCGTTCTTCGACCCAATGCACGGCCCCGTCCGCACGCTTCAATCGATATTCGCATGCATAGCTGTCACGGGCGCCGGAGAACGCCGCAGCGCGGGCTGGATCCTCCTCACCGTCAATGCTGGAGGTAAAATCCTTGCCGGTTGCGACAAGATCGCTGACGTTAACACCGAATATTCTGGCGGCCGCGTCGTCGTCCGACCATTTCAGGTTGTCGGCGACGGGATTGAACTCAAACATGGTCTGCAGGCCGTGATCACTGGACGACGCTTCCGGCGCAGCGGCGTCAACACCGCGCACACGCTCGCTATCGGCGCTTTCCTTGGCTGCTTCCTGTCCTCGAACGTTAAGGAACGCTTTCGCGTTTTCCGCCATCAAACCCACTCACGTTTTTGCCAAAAAACCTTACACGCCAAGGCGTAAATAAAATTTGAAGCGATCAGCACGCCCCGGCGAACGGCGCCCACGACAAGGAGCGGCGCCGAACTTGCCTTTAGGGCATAGTATGAAAGAAATTGTTAACCTTCCGGCCAAAGCGAACGCGCCAGCGGTATTGCACCGATTGGATACAGGCGACAGCAGGCCGGCCCAGCCGGCAAGCACGCAATCTACAATGCTTACGGGCGGCGTTTATTTTCGCCGGGCGCCGGCCCGTGTTGCCAGAGCATATTCCCAAATGGAAACGCGCGCGTCCCGAAACGGGCCGCGCGCGCTTGATGTTTATTTCTGATTGTCTGCTCGCGCCTTATCAATCAAGGCGTGATATCAGCTAACTACCCACGCCGCCGCCAACAGCAAGATCGCGCCGCGCCGTGACAGTCGTGACGATAAAGCCCGCCATGAAGTCGAGGAATGTCATCGACATGTAAAGGAAGAATACGGAGTTTCCGAAGCCTTCCACGATGATGAACAGCAGCAGCGCGACGACGAAAACGACGACCGAAAGCGCGTGGTTCATGATCGATTCAGAGCCGGTCTTGGTTGAGCGCAACAGTTCGACGAACAACAGCCCCATGCTCGCAAGCAGGAAGACGTCGCCCCAAGTGACAAACCAAGTATCGCCGGACACCATTTCAGGCTGAACGACGATTACGTCGTACCAGGGAACCGCCGCCGATCCGACAGCACCTGTTAGCGCCAGCACGGCGTAAACGATCAGGCTGATCGCCAGCAAGGGAAACATTTGATACATGACCAGAAAATCCTTCCTCTACCGCCGCCCCCCTCGGCCAGCGGTCCCAATGACGCAAGCTTAACACGGGCGCGCGATCAAGCAAAAACTCATTTCGGCCCGTCTTCCTCAACTTTCCCGGGTGATTTTGCACGCGCGAGCAACCACAGGACCCCCAGAACATCGCGAAACGCCACAAGAAGACGCCCGAGATTTGAGTATTTTGACCGGCCATGGCTCCGCGCGCGATGGCTCACCGGAACGAAAACAACCGCGTAGCCTTCACGCCGCATCAGAGCTGGCAAATATCGGTGCATATGATCGAAATAGGGAAGCCTCAGAAAAGCATCGCGGTCAAAAACCTTGAGCCCGCAGCCCGTATCCGCCGCGCCGTCACGCAACAGCCTTCCACGCACTGCATTCGCCGCCCGGGATGCAAATTTTTTCGCCGATGAATCCTGGCGGCCTTGACGCTCGCCGGCCGCCATTGCAGCGCCGGTTTCTTTTTTCTTTTCGAGCAGCGAAAGGATGTCGGCGGGATCGTTTTGACCGTCGCCGTCGAGCGTCGCAACAATCGCCGAGCACGCCGCAAGCACCCCGGATCTCAGCGCCCGGCTCTGGCCGGCGTTTTTTTCATGTTTGAGAATTCGCAACTGCGGGTAACTCGCAGCTGCCGCGTGAAGTTGCGCCAGCGTTTCATCAGTCGAGGCGTCATCGACAATGATGATTTCATGATCGAACCCGTTCAACGCGACGGCGATTTCCTCAACGAGCCGCGACGCGCCGCCAGCCTCATTGTGCATCGGCGCGACAACGCTTAGCGCAAGCATTTCCCCATGAGCATTGCGGTCCTTGTTCATGGGATCAGCACATAAACGAACCGCAAAGATAGGTCACGCCTCTTTCCGTCGAGCGCGAGACAAACCGGGCGCATCCTATTAAGCTCTTGATAAAAATAGGGGACCGGAGCGGATGAAAGCCGCCTTTTTTGAGCGCAAAATTGTAGGGCTTGGCATTGTCGCCCTGTTCGCCTTGTTCACGGGGATGGCCGGACTGTGGACCCTGCCGCCGCTTGACCGCGACGAGGCGCGCTTTGCTCAGGCGACAGCGCAGATGCTTGAGACCGGCGATTTTATCGCCATCCGGTTCCAGGAAGACGAGCGCAATAAAAAGCCCGCGGGCATTCACTGGATGCAGGCGGCGAGCGTTGCGGCTTTCTCAAATGTCGATGCGCGCGAGATATGGGCATACCGGCTGCCGTCGCTACTGGGCGGCGTATTGGCGGCGATTTTCACCTTTCTGGCCGGGACAAAGCTGTATGACGCCCGCACCGGGATGCTTGCGGGGCTTTTGCTGGCGAGCGCGCCAGTGGTCGCCGCGGAAAGCACCATCGCAAAGACTGACGGCATGCTGCTGGCGCTCATCTGTCTTGCCCAGCTGGCATTCGTTCATGTCTATGCCAGCGTTGAAGAAAAACAAAAAACCGGCTGGGGCTGGCCGATCATATTCTGGGCTGCGCAAGGGGCTGGCGCGCTTGTTAAAGGACCGATCGCGCCCATGATCTCGCTGCTCACCGGTGCGGGGCTGCTTTTATCCAAAGGATACGCGGGGTGGATTTCCCGGCTGCGGCCCATCGCAGGCGGTATCCTCTTTATACTGATGACATTGCCCTGGCTGATCGCTATCGGGATCGCTACCGACGGACGGTTCTTTACCGACGCCATTGGCGGCGACATGCTTGGCAAGGTTGGCGATGCGCAGGAAGGCCATTCCGGGCCGCCTGGATATCACACATTGCTATTATGGTTTCTGTTCTGGCCCGCTGCGGCGCTGATCGTTCCGGGGATTGTTCAGGCATGGCGCGAACGCAGCGAATGGCAGGCGCGTTTTCTCTTATCATGGGTGATTCCGGCATGGATCGTTTTTGAGATCGCCGCCACGAAACTCCCGCACTATACGTCGCCGCTTTATCCCGCGCTTGCGATCTTGGCGGCGCACGCCGCCGTCAGCTTGAGCCAGAAACCGGGTTGGATAGGGCGCGCAGGAACGCTGGCATTCATCGCAATCGGCTTTTGCGCCGCTGGACTCGTCGCCGCACTACCGATGCAGTTCAGCACAGGACCGATGGAACCGGCCTCCATGGCAATCGCTGCGCTTATCGCGATTGCATCGATCCTGATTGGGATATTGTTCTGGCACGGACGGGCTTATCAGGGCGGCGTCGCCGCCGCATGTCTTGCTTCTCTATTCGCTTGGATCGTGATGACCGGCGTCCTACCCGGCCTTTCGCAGCTCGCCGTTTCGCCGCGATTATCGACAGCGCTGGAGATCGCTGAGCGCCATCCGATCCATGACGGCGCGGCGCCGGTTGCGATTGCCGGATACAACGAACCCTCGGCGGTGTTCCTGCTCGGAACACGCACAGCGTTAACATCGCCCGAAGATGCAGCATCGCGCCTTCTTTCCGGTGACGCGAGCGCGGCGGTCATTGAGGCGCACCATAAACAAGCATTTGAGGAAGCGCTTCGCGGCGCCGGCGCCCGCTCGCTTGCAGTGATTGACGGGCTCAACTACTCCAACGGCGATTACGTATCGCTGACGATTTTTACGATGGCGGCGCAGCCGGACCAAGATGCAGACAACCGCTGAACAGAACGCATTCGATCCGCCGCTCTGGCGATCCTTCTGGGCCTTCGCCGGAGCGATCACAGCGATACGAATTGTTATCCTATTTATTTCTCAAGCCGAACTTGGGCCGGATGAGGCGCAATACTGGTACTGGTCGCGCGATCTTGCATATGGTTATTTTTCAAAACCGCCGGTGATCGCCTGGGCGATCGCCGCAACAACGGCTGTATTCGGCAATGAGGAATGGGCGGTCAGACTTTCAGCGCCATTATTTCATTTCGGCGCAGCCGGGTTTTTATATGCCTTGGCCTGCAATCTTTACGACAGACGCATCGCCTTCTGGACCGGCCTCGGCTGGCTGACAATCCCCGGCGTGATATTGTCGTCCTTCATTATCGCCACCGATGCGCCGCTTCTGTTTTGCTGGTCCGGCGCGCTTTATTTCCTGTTCCGCATTTTGAATGACGAAAAATCCGCGACCATAGATTTCGCGAGGCTTGGCGCGATGATCGGCATAGGCCTGATGTCGAAATACGCCATGATGTACTTTGTCGCAGCGCTTGCGCCCGCTCTTTTGTTACGCCCGGTGCGAGATAAACTTTTAACGAAACCGCTCGCGCTGACCGCGCTTGTCGCCCTCGTTATATTCATACCGAACGTCATCTGGAATTTTCAGAATGATTTTCAGACGCTATCGCACACGGCGGCGAACGCAAATTGGGGCGCTTCTTTGAAACCGTTGAGCCTCGCAACTTTCGTTGCAGAGCAATTTTTGGTGTTCGGCGTTATCATTTTCTCAGCTATTCTAGCCGCCGGCTATAAACTCCTGCGAACACCAAGACGGGCCGACTACACCGCAATCATCCTACTGATCTTTGCGGCGACGCCGCTCGTCATTGTGGCTACACAGGCGTTCATTTCACGCGCCCACGCCAACTGGGCGGCCGCCGCCTACCCAGCCGCCATGCTGCTCGCTACGGCGTTCTTGTTTCAGGCCGGAAAAGGCTGGCTCGCCAAGGCAAGCGTCGCTGTTCATGGGTTTATATTTTTGGCGTTTTCCATCGCGATGGCGAATTTCGGACTTATTGATCGGCTCGGCCTTTCAAACGCCGTCAAAGACCTCCGCGGGTGGGAGGCGCAAACAGCCGCCATCGTCGAACAGGGGCTGGACTACGACGCCATTCTTGTTGATGATCGCTATCTGATTTCAGAAATGCTCTATCACCAATATGAGGCGGCGGGGCAGATATTCGCGATCGATCCAAACGCTCATATCAGTAATCATTTCGAGGCCTTTAAAGCCTTCGACCCGAAACTTCACAAATACACTCTGTTTGTCACTACGAGAGATGACGCAGCGCATGTGGATTACCGGTTTCATTCAATCGAACGCGTCGGCAGCGTTGAAGCGGACATTGGCGGCGGCAAGGCGCGGCGTTACGGGCTTTTCGCAATAAGCGATTATTTCGGACCGGGCGCTGACTAACGCCCGGAACGGCGGCGCCCGAGCGCTCTTGCACGTTCAATTCCGCGGCCGCCGGCGCGCATGCCGAATCCAACAAGGCGAAAAACTTTTTGAAATCCACGCTTGACAAAAAGCGCACCAAATAAAGCCCATAAGGCGCCGCCTACAAGCCATAAAAACGGTTTTGGGTAAGCGTCTGAAAAATGTGCATGAAAATACTTTATCATCCCAGCAGTTTTACGCGCCTCGATCTTCACCGGGTTGGCGCGGCTTGAGCTTTTAAAATGCAACACCGAAATATGCGGATTGAAATAAACACCGCCGCCTGCTGTTGCAAACCGCAGGCAAAAATCAACGTCTTCGACATGCAGAAAATACCGCTCATCCATGCCTCCGGCAGCCAGATAGTCGTCACGCGGCAGAAACATGATCGCGCCTGATAAAGTAGGCACTTCTTTGATCTCAGGCGGGCATTCATCCGTATGCATGTTGAAGCGATTAAAATAGGGGTGCTGCGGCGCCAGCTTGTAAAGCCGTGTTGCTTCGACAAAAGCTGTCCAGGGCGTCAAGACGCGCCGGCGCGAGCCCTGCTGTTCTACGCCGTCCGGCCCCACCAGTTTTGCACCCATTAGCCACGGACGCGCTAGCGTGTTCGCATCTGACAGCATTCGCGCCACGCCGCCGTCTGGCATCACCGCATCGGGATTGATGATCAGGAGATACTCGTTCGTCGCCAGTCTTGCGCCGAGATTGCATCCGGCGGCGAAACCGATATTGCCGTGACCTGAGACAATCTTGACCGGCGATGCGTCACCGCCCGCCGCGGCTTCAACTTCGCCGGGCAAATTGCCGTTGTCGATCAGAATAATCTCCGAAATTTCCGGCTGTGCGCGTAATGCGCTTATGGCGCGTGCGAGCACCGGGCCGGTGTAATAACTGACAATAACAGCCGACACCCCGGCGCGGCGGTCCTGCGCATTGCCTGCATCGCGCGTTTCCATCACCGTTTTTCCAGCGTATGCGCAAGTGCAACGCCGCTGGCTGCAAGCGCCATCGCCGCAAGCCGCCACACCTGCCACATGCTGCCTTCGACCATCACGGAAATCATGATCGCCGCAAACGCCCCGACACAGGCCGCGCCAACGGCTTTTGAAAATTTTGCTTTCAGCAAAGCCTGCAGCCCAAACCATATAAAAAGCGCGAGCGCTGCAACACCGGGAACGCCAAGCTCCAGCCAGGTTTGAAGGAATACGTTATGCGGATGCACCGGCACGATAGATACAGGCGCAACGACGCCGGGCACGTTTACAGTGCCCGCCGCCTGTCCCCAGATGCGGGCGTAATCTGCGCCATGCCCAAAAGGCAGGCCGCTGAAGATTTCAACGCCGACGGCTTTCCAGATTACCAGGCGGTGGAGCGAAGAGGATGCCGCCGCCTGCTGGCTGTCCGAAAGGTTCTCACGGGCATAATCGAAAATCGCATCGACCGGTAAAAAAGCGGCGGCGATCGGAGACAGCAACAGCACAGCGACCGCGCCCCACCCTGCAACCTGAAACATCGCACGCTGGTATTTCAGAGATAACAAGGCCGCTGCGAGACCTACGCCGATAGCAAGCGCGTTTGCCGTAACGTCGCTTGTTGTGGCCGCAACAATGCCAAGCATCAAAACGCCCCCCGCCGCCAATCGCGACCAAATGCGCATGGCGATAATCGCTGCCGGAAACAACGCCGGCGCCAAGGCTGAAACACCGCGCCCCAATGCGACCACATCCCGCGATCCGTCAGCAGAAATATCCTGCGGCGGCACAAGATCACGAAGCATGCCGCCGGTAACGCCCTCAAACGCGAGAATGATCATGCCGCCAGCAACCGCCAACGAAAACGCACGGCCCATGCGCCATGCCCAGCTTCGAGAGAGATTAAGCGAAAACCAGACGATGCTGCCGCCCACCAGCGCCGGGGCGAGCACCCACAAAAACAGACTGTAGTGGTGTTTCGGCGACCAGAGACCCGATAGCAAAATCCAGAAACAGAAAAACAGGATCGTGATAAATCCGGCGAAGACGGGATCTTTCAGGCTCGGATGATCGAACAGCTTGCCGAACGCCGCCTGCCAGAAATCGCCGCGAACGAAAGCCGGCAGGCTTGCCAGCAGCAGCCATGGAGCAACACCGCGATGGCCGAATACAGCCAATAGAGGCAACAGGAAAAACAGCCCGTAAAACCACCAGCGGCTTGCCTGATCACGCCTGTCTCGCCAGGTAGGTTTCATTGCCTGACGTTACGCGCGTTTTAAATCCGGCGCCAATGCTTCGCTCGAAAGCGCTTCGGCAGCATCGGCAAGCCCCGTGGTTTCCTGATCTTTCGACCCGAGCCGGCGTAACGAAACCAGTTTTTCTTCCGCCTCGCGCGCGCCTACAACGGCAATCACCGGCACTTTCGCATGGGAATGCTCGCGCACCTTGTAGTTGATTTTTTCCGAGCGCGTATCGAGATCAACACGCAATCCTTTTGCCTTAAACGCCGCCGCAACCTCGCGCGCATAATCATCGGCAGCAGAGGTAATGGTGGTGACCGCAACCTGCACCGGCGACAGCCAAAGCGGCAGGCGCCCCGCATAGTTCTCGATCAACAGGCCGATAAACCGTTCGAATGTGCCAAACACCGCACGATGCAGCATCACAGGGCGCTGACGCGCGCCGCTTTCATCGATATAAGTCGCATCGAGCCGTTCCGGCAGCACATAATCGAGCTGATAAGTGCCGGCCTGCCAGGTGCGCCCGATCGCGTCCGTCAGGTGGAATTCAAGCTTCGGTCCGTAGAAGGCGCCCTCGCCCTCGGCGATTTCAAACTCAAGACCCGCAGCGGTAAGCGCATCCGCCAGCGCCTTTTCAGCCCGGTCCCATGTGGCGTCATCGCCGGCGCGCATCTCGGGCCGGGTCGCCAGTTTGTAAGCGATGTCGGTCATACCCATGTCTTCGTAAACACGCGCAAAGAGATCGAGGAAGCGTTTGGTTTCTTCGGTAATCTGGTCTTCGCGGCAGAAAATATGTGCGTCGTCCTGCGTCATCTGGCGCACGCGCATCAAACCATGGAGAGCGCCGTGCGCTTCGTTACGGTGGCAGCATCCGAACTCCGCCATGCGGATTGGCAGATCGCGATAGGACTTGATACCCTGTTTGAAAATCTGCACATGCGCCGGGCAGTTCATGGGTTTCAAGGCCATCAAATCGCCCTCGCCCGTCAACACCGGCCCTTCTTCTTCCGTTGAAGGAATTTCGTCCGGCACCACGAACATGTTCTCGCGGAACTTGCCCCAGTGGCCGGACATTTCCCACAGTTTCGCATCGAGAAGCTGCGGGGTCTTCACTTCCTCATAGCCGTCCGCGTCCAGCTGGCGGCGAATATAGGCTTCAAGCTGGCGCCAGACGAGAAACCCCTTGGCGTGCCAGAACACCGACCCTTGAGCTTCCTGCTGGAAGTGGAACAAATCCATTTCCTTGCCCAGCTTGCGGTGATCGCGCTTTTCGGCTTCTTCAAGGCGCGTCAGGTAATCTTTCAGGTCCTTTTCATTCGTCCATGCGGTGCCGTAGATCCGCTGCAGCATCGGATTGCGATGATCGCCGCGCCAGTAAGCGCCGGCCACCTTCATCAGCTTGAACGCCTTGCCGATATGCTTCGTAGACGGAAGGTGCGGGCCGCGACAGAGGTCATGCCAGTCGCCGTGATAATAAATTTTTATCTGTTCGCTTTCCGGCAAGTCGGAAATGATCTCAGCTTTATAATGTTCGCCGATATCCTTGAAGTGCTTGATCGCATCATTGCGGTTCCAGACTTCCTTGCGGGTCGGACGCGCTTCTTCGACGATCTGGTTCATGCGCTTTTCGATGGCCGCAAGATCATCAGATGAAAACGGCTCGTCGCGCGCGAAATCGTAAAAGAACCCGTCCTCGATGTTCGGACCGATCGTAACTTGCGTGCCCGGATAAAGCTCCTGCACCGCCTGCGCCATCAGGTGCGCCGTGTCGTGCCGGATGATGTCAAGCGCATCCTCATGCTCGCGGGTAACGATTTCCACCGCCGCATCGCGGTCGACCGTGTCGAACAGATCGCGCACCTCGCCATCGACCTTTACCGCCAGCGCCTTTTTTGCAAGCGATTTGGAAATATTCTCGGCGATGTCTGTTCCCGTGACGGGCCCGTCAAACTGACGCTTCGATCCGTCGGGGAGGGTTATGGCGACCATGGTTTTCGTTTCTTCCGGTTAGGCTAGAGGTGTTTGATCAGCGCAGCGGCGAGCCGCGCCGCAGCTTCAGGGCAATAGGTGAAAAAGAGTTCCGGCTCAATCAGTTCGACTTCCATAAGCTGCAACCTCCCGTCAAGCATGATGACGTCGATCCGGGCATAAAGCGGCATTTCCGCGAACATGTTGAGGATGCGCGCCGCCTGTACAAGGGCCCACGCAGGCGGTTCAGCCAGTTTCGAGGTTCCTCCAAACTCAGCCTGGCACCGGATATCCCCCGATTTTGGCGTCTTTGTCACAGCGTGCGTGAATTCACCGTCGATGAACGTGAAGGATGTCTCGCCGGCGGTTTCGATCTCCGGCGCCAGCGCCTGAACGAGACCCGGCATCGCCATTTTAGCGGCTGCGCGGCGCATTCCCGCCTCATCGTAACGCGTGATCACGGAAAGGCCACTCGACGTGGCGCCGAATTCCGGTTTCACGACGGCGATCTCAAGCGCCAGATCATCCATGGCGTCCGCGATGCTTTCAGCTGTTGGCTCAACGAGTTTGAGCGCCGGCATCAAGACGCCTGCGGCCTGAAGGCCTGCGAGATACCGTTTCGACAGATTCCACCGCATCAAAGCGGCTGAATTGAAAACACGCGTCCTTGCAGCCAGCGCCTCAAACCATTCCCCGAAGGTTTTCGGTGTGTCCTGATAATCCCAGGTGGAGCGAATAATGACGGCGTCTGCATCATCGAAAGCTAACTGATCTCCGTTCCACGGCGCAGCAATTACCTCGGCGCCAAGATCACGCAACGCACACGCCAAGACATCATCGCTTGGCTGAAGATCAGGAAATGCGTTGCAGGTAGCGATGACAATTCGGGGCATGTAACTGTGCGGCTCTGCTCAAGCGAAAAATCGTTGATAGCCTCACCCGTTCACGCATTCCACATTCAACGCGCTCATGTCCGTGATCATGCGCCAGGAAATCTCCTCCTCGCGGCCCCATTTGGGTCATTTTCGAATTCCAGGTTTTGTTTGCCCGCGTCGCGGGTGAACAAACAGGGGGAGATATCCAATGTTCAAGCAACTCGTTGCTGCGGGCTCCGCAGCGCTCATCACCATCGCGTCCGCCCATGCCGCGCCGTTAAATCAATGGCTCGGAAACTGGGAGAAAAACGCCGGCGGCCTTGACAGCCTGTCGATTTCAAACGACGGCGGCAATCTGGCCGTCTCGGTCAAAGGCGAATGTACGCCCAATCCGTGCGATTGGGGTTCGGTCCCGGCCATCGCGTACTCGAATTCCGCGGCCACGGATCCATCCGCCAATACCGATGCCATCATCGCCGTTTTCAATCAGGGTTTTTCGACCAAAACGGTCGTGCTTGACGGCCGCGCCGGCGACACGCTGCGCGCTCATGTCTACACGCAGTTTGTGGACGGCAGCGACCGCGAAAACTATGTCCTGCATGCGTCGCTGAAAAAAGCCGCGTTGACGCTGATCCCGTTGCCTGCAGGTCCGATCATCGCGCAACCGCTAAAGCCGTTCAAGGAAGACTGTATTTCATTCAATCCCGATCAGGTTTCCGTTGCGCGCCGCAACGGCTCGTGGAAACTGGTGCAGGGAAATATGTGGATGCTCGATGCGGGATCAAACCGCAACGAAATGCTACGCGCCCGGAATATCGTCAAGCATTACGGCATGAACAAGCAATGTTTTGTCGGCCGCCCGAACGCGTCGCTGAATTACTGGCTGGTCGATAATTCAGCGCCTTCCGGCGCCATCCCCGGCGAGGACTGCATTGGGATCAACCCGAACAACCTGTCAGTCCGAAACACCAACGGCAAGTTCACCGTAGTATCGAACGGCAATCACTTTGCTTTCGTTGCGCCAAGCCAGACTGAAGCTGAAGAGATCATCAAGGTGATCAAATATTACGGCTTTACGAAGTCATGCTTCGTCGGCCGTCCCGATCCGTCGATGTCATATCTGCGCAAGTAAGCAGGATTTGAACTTTCAGGAGAGCGGCTCGCTTGAGCCGCTCTTTTCTTTTGCGCCCTCACGTTCGGACCACGACCAGTCGCCGAGCTTCCAGAATTTCCAGCCCACATCCGGCGCATCCTGCGGCACCGGGTCGAACCCGTGCGATCCGAACGGATGGCACCGCAAAAATCGTGAA
>DGNI01000047.1:0-38678 GCA_002388885.1 Parvularculaceae bacterium UBA4496
TGCACCATGGTGTGCATGGTGATCGAATAGTCAAACTGCGCTTTTTCTCCCTTTGTGGGCAACTCGCCATTCAGGAGAAGGTAAGCGACTTCAATGAAGTTGGAGTGCTCTGCAAGCTGGTCAATGGGATAGCCGCGATAAAGAAGAACGCCCTCGTCGCCATCGATGAAGGTGATCTTGGATTCGCAGCTTGCCGTCGACGTGTAGCCGGGGTCAAAGGTGAATGCGCCGGTCTGTTTGTAAAGGGTGCGGATATCGACCACGTCCGGTCCATGGCTCGCCTTGAAAACAGGCATTTCCGCAGTTTTTCCGCCGACCTGAAATGTCGCTACATCCGTCTGATTCAAATCGCTTTTCATTGATCGAGCCTTTTCTTTTCGCAGCGCATCATAGTTTGTTGCGGCGCACACTAGCCAGATTAGGCCGCGCTTTCCAGTCCCGGAATCAGGCCGTCTGATCGGCCAGCCGGGCAAGCGATTCGGTGCGGCCGAGGCCATATAGCACCTCGCCGAGCCCGGGCGAAGGCCGTCCGGCGGTCAGGGCAGCCCTGGTGGGCTGTCCCAAAGCGCCAAAGCCGATATTTTGAGCCTCAACAAAGGTTTTGAGCGTTTCATCTAGTGATTCCGAGGACCCCCAGATGGCGTCACCATCCAGTACTTCTATGAGACCCTTGAGGATTTCCATCGCACCCTCTTTCTGTAGTGGTTTGGCGGCCTTGCCTTCGATTTCCAAAGGGCGCTTCAAGAACAGGAATTCCGAAGCGGTGACGGCATCGGCGAGGGTGGCGCATCGGGTTTTCAGGAACGCAGCCGAGCGTTTCAGGCGGTTGATATTTTCCGTATCGAGATCAACACCTGCAGTGCTGAGAAATGGCGAGGCGAGATCAACAAATGTTTCGTCGCCCAGATTCGCTACATAGTGGCTATTCACATGATTGAGCTTGTCGAGGTCGAGCCGCGCCGGCGCCTTGTTGATGCCTTTGAGATCGAAAACCTCTTTGGCGCGCGTACAAGTGATAATTTCTTCATCACCATGCGCCCACCCCAGACGGAGCAGATAATTTGCAAGACCTTCGGGCAGGTAGCCCTGATCCCGGTAGGCCTCAACGCCCAGCGCGCCATGCCGTTTGGAAAGTTTGGCGCCGTCAGGTCCGTGAATAAGCGGCACATGCGCGAAAACAGGAATAGTCCAGCCCAACGCTTCATAGATTTGTTGTTGGCGTGCGGCGTTATTGAGATGATCGTCGCCGCGGATCACATGCGTAACGCCCATGTCGTGATCGTCGACAACCACTGCGAGATTATACGTTGGACCGCCGTCGCTTCTAAGAATGATAAGATCATCGAGGGCCGAATTCGGAAACGCAACGCGCCCTTGAATTGCATCTTCGATCACTGTTTCGCTGCTATGCGGCGCTCTGAAACGTATGGCGAAAGGCTTGTCTGTTGGAGTCGATGCCGGATCGGCATCCCGCCAGGGGCTCTCGAATCTGACACCATCGGCCTTAGCCTTGTCGCGGGCTTCGGCCAGTTCTTCCGGCGTCAGGTAACAGCGGTAGGCATTGCCGCAAGCAAGAAGCTGGTTGGCGATTTCCACATGCCGGTCACGCCTAGAATGTTGTGAAACTGGCTCGCCGTCCCAGTCGAGACCTAGCCATTTGAGACCATCGATGATGGCGTCGACTGCCGCTTCCGTATGGCGGGCCCGGTCGGTATCCTCAATCCTCAGGAGAAATCTGCCGCCGCGGCCACGAGCGTATAGCCAGTTGAACAGCGCCGTACGGGCCCCGCCAATATGCAAATATCCGGTTGGTGAGGGGGCAAACCGGGTGACGATGGGGGCGACGGATGGAGTGGCTTTATGCATGACTTGCGGAAGGTCTCTTTTTTCAGTTGCATGGGCGGCGGCGTCTCGCGGCGGGCGGGATAGCACGAGACACACCCGAGGCCTATGCCTGAACCGAAACTGATCCATGACTGCTGAGCCGGCCGCTGATACCCTTGCAGAACGCGGCAAATCTGGCGGCATTCAAGTTCCGTCAGCGGCGCGGCTTTTCTTCCTGCTGAAAGAGTATTCGAGGAATTGGGCGCAGGCCGACCTCGCGAGGCTGTCCCTTTGGGCGCCCGTGGCGATAGCAATTGGCGCCGGGATTTACTTCAGCCTTAAGTCGGAACCGTTTTGGCTGACAGGGACGGGCATACTTGCCCTTTCAATCGTTACGTCGGTTTGGTGGCAATCGCGACTACGGATAATCGCTGTTGCTTTTATGTTTGCAGCGCTCGGTTTTGTGGCTGCAGATTTTAGATCCTCGCAGGTAGCGGCTCCGCAGCTATGGCGGGACCTTGGTATCGTTGAAACGACCGGCCGATTACTTTCCATCGAGGAGAACGTCGCACAGCGCCGCTACGTGATCGAACTTCAGTCGATCAAAGGATTGACGCCAGAAGAACTTCCGGCACGGGCACGCATTACATGGCGCGGCGAAGGATTTGACGCAGCACCCGGCGATCTGATTTCCATTCGCGCCGGTTTGTCGCCGCCGCCGCCGCCGGTTGCGCCGGGCGCCTTCGATTACGCACGCCAGCTTTATTTTCAGCGCATCGGCGCCGTGGGTTTTGCTGTTACGCCGCCTGAAATTCTGCAGGCTGCAGACAAAACATGGAGACAGAAACTCGACGCCGCAATTGAAGTCATGCGTTTCCGGCTTTTCAAACGGATTACACAGTCCGCGCCGAGCGAAGGCGGCGCTATTCTCGCCGCCATTGTGACGGGGAAGCGTGACGCGATTACGGAACGTGCTGAAAACGCGCTCCGCGATGCAGGGCTCGCGCATTTACTTGCGATTTCCGGCCTGCATATGGGCCTTGCAACGGGTCTGATCTTTTTTACCGTTCGCTTTGGGCTTGCGGCGATTGAACCGATTGCGCTTCGATATCCCATCAAGAAATGGGCCGCTGCTGCGGCGCTGGCATCCGGGTTTTTCTATCTGATTTTATCCGGTGGAGGATGGTCGGCGCGGCGCGCCTTCATCATGGCGGGAATTATGTTCGCGGCCATTTTGGTGGACCGGCGAGCGCTTTCCTTACGCAATGTTGCTGTCGCCGCCGTGATCATACTGCTTACAACCCCGGAGGCGCTGTTTCATCCGGGCTTCCAGATGTCGTTCGCAGCGGTGACGGCGCTGATCGCCGCCTATGAATGGGCAGGAACCCGAGCCGATCCTCATCGCAGTTTTACCTGGTCGGCGAAACTGAAGCGTTACGCGGTTGGTCTGGGCGTCACGGACACCATTGCGGCGCTCGCGACCGCGCCGTACGCACTTTACCATTTCAATCGCGTGGCGATTTATTCGTTACCTGCAAATGTAGCCGCCATGCCGCTGATGGGCTTTTGGATTATCCCGGCGGCGATTGTTGCGCTGTTGCTTGCGCCGTTCGGACTTGATGCATGGGCGTGGCAGGCGGGGGCCGTAGGCATGAATGTCGTACTGGCGATTGCGAGCGGCGTTTCTTCTTGGCCCGGCGCGGTTTCAGTGACGGCGCAGTGGCCGCTTGCAGCGATGGTCGCGCTGACGCTTGGCGGCCTATGGCTTTGCGTTTCGCGCGCGCCCTGGCGGCTTGCGGGGCTTGTCGCAATACCGCTGGCCGCCTTGATTGTTTCGCGAACTAAACACCCTGACATCTTCGTGTCGGCGACGGGGCTTAACGCAGGCGTAGTTATCAGGGCGCCTGAAGGCGAGGGAAGAGTCGCCGTTTATAATAGCCGAAGGGAAAAATTTGCCGCGGAAATCTGGGAGGAGTCAATAGGGCTTGATCCCATGAGCACGACAACGATCCCGATGCGGGATATTTATGCATGTGACGATAACGGGTGTGTTGGCGAGGTTGGAAAGGCGGGTAAAGCGGTCGCTGCATTTGTCAATGATCGAGCAAGGCTTGCTGAAGACTGCGCGCGAGCTGACCTTGTAGTTGCATTTTTCCCGGTATACGCGGCGGACTGGCGTGACTGCAGGGCGTTACTCATCGATCGAAGGTCGGCGTGGAGACGTGGCGCTCATTCTGTACGCGTGGACCGCGATGGCTGGCTAATCGTCAAATCTTCTGCTGATTACCGCGGCGATCGGCCTTGGACTGGCGGCGGTTAGTGATAGCGCCGCATCAGGCCCACAAGTTTGCCTTGCACGCTTACGCGATCCGGACCGTAAATACGCGTTTCAAACGAGGGATTAGCCGCTTCAAGCGCTATCGATGCGCCTTTCTTGCGCAGGCGTTTCAGGGTGGCTTCCTCTTCATCGACAAGGGCAACAACGATTGACCCGTTTTCGGCGTCATTGCAGCGCTTGATCACGGCGTAATCGCCATCTTGAATTCCGGCGTTGATCATCGACTCACCCTGTACTTCAAGGATGTAATGATCGCCTTTACCGATAAATGCCTCGGGCGCCGAGAAACGATCAACCTCATGCTGGATCGCCTCAATAGGCGTGCCGGCAGCGATCCGCCCTAGAACAGGCAAATCGACAATTCCGTCCGCCGAAGCAGCGCGCTGCGTTTCACGTGTTGGCGTCCGTCCGCGGTTGAAGTCGGGGCTAACAACAGCAGGCTTGAAACCGCGTTGCTGCGGACTTGGGTTGGTATCGATTTTCGCGCCTTCCGGTATGCGTAAAACTTCCAGCGCGCGGGCGCGATGGGGAAGGCGGCGGATAAAGCCCCGTTCCTCTAATGCGGTGATTAGCCGGTGGATGCCGGACTTCGATCTCAGATCGAGCGCTTCTTTCATCTCGTCAAATGAAGGAGATACGCCCGATTCAGAAATCCGGTCATTGATGAAGATCAGTAGCTCATGCTGTTTCTTTGTGAGCATTTTAGCCTCCGGGCTTCCCGCCTCGATTGCGCTTTTGGCGCCCGCATTCAACGGGCGGCTGTTTGCGCGACCGAAACGACAAAAGAACAAAACGACAACGATGTTCTATGGTTGTTCCACTCGGCCGTCAACATCCCGGCTTTAAGAGGCTGAAGATGGGCTTAAAAGAGATTTCGTCGCTAGTTCCACATCTGGCTGGCGCATGAGGCTCTCGCCAACAAGGAAAGCCTTCGCACCGTAACTGCAGAGGGCCACTAAATCCGAGTGGCTAGAGATACCGCTTTCGCTAACGAGCATCCCTGCTGGAGGCGCTTGAATCGCGAGCTCCTTCGTAATCTGAAGTGAAGTCTTAAATGTTGATAGATTTCTGTTATTTATACCAATAAGTCTCGTATTAACCTTAATTGCGCGATCCATTTCCTCGCTGTTGTGCACCTCAATTAGCGCATCCATGCCCCAATCCTGCGCAGCAGCAGATAGTTCTTGCGCCTGCGCATCCGAAATGCAGGCCATGATGATCAGAATGCAATCGGCGCCCCAGCTACGAGCTTCGGCGACTTGGTATGGGTCAATCATGAAATCCTTGCGCAGCACGGGCAAGGACACCGCTTTACGCACTTGGCGGAGATAATCCGGCGAACCCTGAAAACTCGGTTTGTCAGTCAGCACCGAAAGGCAGGCTGCGCCCCCGGCCTCATAGGCTTTTGCAATCGCCACCGTGTCGAAATTTTCACGGATGAGACCTTTCGATGGGCTTGCCTTTTTGATCTCAGCGATCAGTGCAAAGCCCGTCGCAGCCTTGGTTTCAAGAGCCTGGCGGAAGCCGCGCAGATGACCGGCTTCCTTTGCAAGCGTTTCAATTGAAGAAAGTGGTGCGTTGGCTTTTGCCGTCGCCACTTCGGTCTTCTTGTATGCGATGATGTCGTCGAGAATGCTCATGCAAAGCCGTTGGAATGTTTTACGAGCTTGTCGAGGGCGTCTTTCGCACTCCCATGGTCGATTGATTTTTCAGCCATGCGTGCAGCCGATTTGAGGTCCGGCGATTTCTCGGCGACTACAAGCGCTGCGGCAGCGTTTAGAACGGCGATATCGCGGTAGGGACTTTTTTCGCCATTGAGCAATCTAAGGATTGCATCAGCGTTTTGTCGCGGTTCGCCGCCTACAAGGTCCGCAGGTCTTGCGCGCGGAAGTCCTGCGTCTTCAGGCGTTACCTCAAATTCCTGTACAGAACCGTTCTGAAGCGCGGCAACGTAAGTCGGACCGGTCGTTGTTAATTCGTCGAGGCCGTCAGCCCCATGAACAACCCAAGCATGTCGCACGCCAAGATGCGGCATGACCTCGGCGATAGGGCGCACGAGATCGCGAGCGAAAACGCCCATGACTTGCCGTTTGGCGCTTGCCGGGTTGGATAAGGGGCCCATTACGTTGAAGATTGTCCTGACACCGAGGCCTTTGCGCGCCGCCGCCACATGCCGGACCGCCTTGTGGTGGAGGGCGGCGAACATGAAACCGACATTGGCGTTTTCTATACAGGCGCGGATCGTTTCCGGCGTGACTTCCAGTTTGACGCCAAGCGCCTCAAGCACTTCCGATGAACCCGACTTTGAGGATGCTGCACGGTTGCCATGTTTTGCAATCCTGACGCCACAGCCTGCCGCGATCAGCGCAGCCGCTGTTGAGATATTATAGGTGCCGGCGCCGTCGCCGCCGGTGCCGCAGGTGTCAAGAACGTCGTCCGGTGCGTCCACTTTCAGGGCCAGGTCGCGCATGGTTTGAGCGGCGGCGGCGATTTCCTCCACTGTTTCGCCGCGTGTCCTCAGAGCCGCCAGAAATCCGGCGATCTCGATATCGCTGGCGTTGCCCGAAAACAGCTCCAGCATTGCGGCCCGCATTTCTTCGGCAGTTAACGGCGTTCCTGATATCGCCCGGGCGAGATGTGTATTGAATTCCGTCATTGAGCCCGGATTATTGCAAGAAAATTACTGAAAAGCTTGGCGCCATATTCAGTAGCGATACTTTCCGGATGAAACTGGACGCCAAAGATCGGCAGGCTTACGTGGGCTAGGGCCATAATCTCGTTGTCGTCGTCTGAGCGCGCTGTCACAGTGAGTTGGTTTGAAAGGCTTGTATGATCAGCAACCAGCGAATGATACCGAACCGCAGTGAATGGAGAGGGCAGCCCTACAAAAAGCCCGCCTCCGGCGTGTACCACGCCGCAGGTCTTGCCATGCATAAGCCTGCCGGCGCGTCTGATAACGCCTCCGAAGCTTTGAGCGATCGACTGCATGCCAAGGCAGACACCGAAAATAGGCGTTCCCGCGCAAGCTGCAGCGGTGATAAGATCAAGACAGATCCCAGCGTCGTTTGGCGTGCAGGGGCCTGGGGATAACACTACCGCCTCAGCGTCCACGTCGATAGCTTCTTGCGCAGTCAAGGCGTCATTGCGCATAACACGCACTTCTTCACCCAGCTCTCCGATCAGGTGGGCCAAATTAAAAGTAAAGCTGTCGTAGTTGTCGATCAGTAAGATCATTGGGCTCAAGAATCAGCGATAGTACAAAATCGTGTAACGGTTTAACGCTCCTAGTGGCGGGCGCAAGCACTCCGGCGCGCGAGAAAAGATAAAATAATCAAAGATTTCGTTGGCCAAGAGGGTAAAGGCTAGCGAAGCAGCCAGGCAGGCCATGTTCCGACGTCTCATTCATCAGTTTAGCCTTCCAAAACGCGCAAGAGCGCGGGTAGCGGGTTATGCAGGAAATGCTGGGGTCATTGCGACTGCTGGCGTCGCCCTTGCCGGACTGCTTGTGGGCGCTTTTGCGGCCTATCTCAGTGAACGTGGCGCGATTGCAACAGCCAGCCGGACGATCGATCCACGCGAGTTAACCAGAGCTCGGGCGACTGAAAGCGCGCTGCTGGAACGTGACCGCGTCGTCGCGAGCATCATTGCCGGCGAACGCCCGCCAGAGCGTCTTACGCCGCCGCCAATAAACATGATCACCAATCAATCGGAAGTGCGTCCGAGGGTTATCATCATCATCGACGATATGGGAGTCGATCGCCGGGCCAGCGAAATGGCATTGGCCCTGCCGGGGCCTGTGACCTTTTCATTTCTTCCTTACGCCCGCAATGTCGACGAGTTGGCTGAGAAAGCACGGCTTGCCGGCGGCGAAATCATGCTGCATTTGCCAATGGAGCCGCGAAGTAATGCAGACCCGGGGCCGCATGCGCTCAAGACCGGCATGACTGGCGGTAGCTTCATCAAAGACCTTGAATGGAACTTATCGCGTTTTAACGGCTATGTCGGCGTCAACAATCACATGGGATCGAAACTTACCGCTGATGTAGCGGCAATGAAAACACTACTAGCTTATCTTGATCATCGAAAGCTGTTCTTTCTGGACTCGCTGACGACCGATGCAACTGCGGTGCGGTCAGCAGCGCGGGAGATCGGCGTGAGTGTTTACGCGCGTGATGTCTTCCTTGACGATGCGGTGGGCGACAAAGAGTCGATCAGGCGTCAGCTAGCGCTGGCGGAGCATATCGCCCGCGAAACCGGTTATGTCGTCGCCATCGGCCACCCGCGCAAGGAAACGCTTGAGATACTGGGCCCGTGGCTGACGAGCGCGCCGGCGCGCGGATTTGAGCTTGTCTATGCCAGCGCATTACCAGCTCTGACCGCGCCGCCGAAAGAGACGGCGTTGGCGGCCGCGCCGGATTTGCGACTGTAACGCCTATTCTGCTTCCGCTTTCTTGCGGGCGATATAGGCGTCGACAAGTTCTTCCAGGATCGGCAGCGCCACCGCGCCGTTTTTCAGAACCACGTCATGAAATTCGCGAATGTCGAAGTTATCGCCAAGTTCGGTTTTTGCTTTCTCGCGCAGGTCGAGAATTCTGATCATGCCGATCTTGTATGATAGCGCCTGCGCCGGCGTATCGATATAGCGCTCGATTTCTTTGGTCGCTTCGGATTCGGTCATGGGGTTATTGTCGAGCATGTATTGGATAGCTTTTTCACGTGTCCATTTTTTTGAATGAACGCCGGTATCGACGACAAGACGTGCCGCGCGCAGCATTTCGTTTTGCAAACGGCCAAAGTCCTGCATCTTATCCGTGAAACGGCCTTGCTCCTTTGCGAGGCGCTCCGAGTAAAGACCCCATCCTTCAGAATAGGCGCCGAAAAAGGCAAATTTCTGGAACGTCGGCACGCCGGTCAGCTCTTGCTGAATCGCCAACTGGAAGTGATGGCCCGGGGCGCCTTCGTGATAGGCGATGGTTTCCATCTCATGCTTCTGCTTCTTCGTCATATCTTTGAGATTGGTATAATAGATTCCGGGACGTGATCCGTCGGGCGTTGGACGATTGTAGAAGGCGATTGGCGCTGTTTCCTCGCGCCATTTTTCGACTGCGCGCACCTCGAGCGGCGCATTGGGCAATACGTTGAAATACTGGTCTACATCTTCATAAATTGCGTCGATGTAAGCCTTGGATGCATCGAGATAGGCTTGGCGACCTTCTTCCGTATTCGGGAAGAAGTTTGACGGATCGCTGCGAAGGAATTCAAAGAACGCAGGCAAGTCGCCTTCAAAGCCGACCTCCTTCATGATCTTGGCCATTTCGCCGCGAATGCGTTGGACGTCCGCAAGACCGATTTTGTGNNTGGCGGTAAGACCGGTTTCGGTTGTCCAGAAATTGATCCGGTTTTCGTAATATTCCTTGCCCTGCGGCAACGCCCAGACGCCATTGGGACCGTGCGACTGATCGCGAAGCTCTTCGATGCGTGAAACGATTCCTTCAACCGTGGGTTTGAAAACGCCGGTGAGGGCCTCGGATGCTTCGCCGATTAGGCGCTGCTTTTCGTTATCGCTTATTTCCAGCGCACCCACTTTTGCTTTGAAGTCGGCAAAAAGCGCGGCATCTTCGTCAGACTCTTCAAACGGCGCGCCCTTGAGAATATTGCGAGCGTCTGTAATGACGGGATCAAACGAAAATGACGTTGGCACGATGCCACGTTCTGCCGCCATATTCATGCCTTCAAGAATGTCTTCACCAACACCCTCAAGACCGTTTAGGCGAGAGATATATGCTTTTGCATCGGAGACGTTATCCACCCGGTGGATGTTTTGCAAAAAGGTTACCGGAAAAGTCACCGGATTATTCATTGTCGAAAATGCGTAGCCGTGAAACCTATATGGGAAGTTGCGGGTCGATCGCTCCTGGAGGAATTCGAAAATCCGGTAGCTGACCTGCATCTGTTCTGAAAGCGCGTCATAATCGAATTCGCTGCGAAGGCGCGCCAGATCGTCCTTGGTTCGCTCATGCTGGCGTATCGCCTCAGCATCCGAGAAATCGTCCCATTCGCCATACTGATCGGTTTTCATGCCGAGTTGCGCCTGGAACGTCGGGGACTCGCTCAGGTTTCGCTGAAAGAGTTCTTCAAAATAAGCGGCAAGTTTTTCATCTTCAGTTTGCGGGGTTTCGGCTGCCGCCGGTTCGGCTTGCCATGCGTAGGCAAGATGGCCGGAAAAAGCGACAAACGCTGTCGTCGCCGCAAGCGCGAGTTTGATGGAATTCTTCATCGAAAGTCCCCTTCGGATATGATTTTGCCCGCTGGCGCGCCGCCAGCCTTGAGAGGCTTACTTTAATAGTTTTGACATGTTGCGAAGCGCAAGTTAACCGCAAGGACCCTTCGTTTCGTCGCAAAACCTAATTCCCCTTGCGGGAGAGCGCCGCTTCGGCGGCGGCGAACAACGCTTTCGCTTTGTTTTCGCACTCCTGTTGTTCCATGGCGGGATCTGAATCGGCGACAATGCCGGCGCCTGCCTGAACGTACATTACACCGTGTTTTACGACCGCAGTGCGCAAGGCGATACACGTATCGACATTACCGTTTGCAGAGAAATAACCAATAGCGCCAGCGTAAACGCCCCGCGCCGAATTTTCGAGTTCATCGATAATTTCCATCGCGCGAATTTTTGGCGCGCCGGAAACAGTACCAGCCGGAAAACCGCTAACGACTGCATCAACCGGGTGCTCGTCGTCTCGTATCGCGCCGACTACGTTTGAAACGATGTGCATGACGTGAGAGTAGCGCTCAATTGCGAATTGATCGGTGACGCGCACGCTGCCGACTTTTGCGGAGCGGCTTACATCGTTACGCCCGAGATCGAGAAGCATCAGATGTTCTGCGCGTTCCTTCGGGTCGGCGATGAGCTCAGCTTCGTATTTTCTGTCTTCGTCTGGCGTTTTTCCGCGCGGTCGGGTGCCGGCAATTGGGCGGATGGTAATTTCGCCGTCTCGCACGCGGACCAGAATTTCCGGACTGGAGCCGACAACAGAAAAATCATCAAAGGCGAAGTAATACATGAATGGCGATGGGTTGGAGCGGCGCAACGCGCGATAAAGATCGAATGGCGGCGCATCGAATGGCCTCGAAAATCGCTGGCTCAGAACCACCTGAAATATGTCGCCGGCGCCGATGTAGCCTTTGGCGCGGCGCACCATGGATTCGTATTCTGCCTGTGTCGTATTGGATGATGCTTCGGTTCTTGCGTCGGCCGCAGTTTCAGGCGCGCGCGGATGAGTCAGCGGCGCTTCAAGGTCAGCAATTGCGTCTGCAAGGCGTTCCGCGGCGCGCGAATAAGCCGCGCGAGCGGAAACACCTTCTTCGGGGCGGACAGGTGAAAACAGTGAAATTTCCTGACGAACATTGTCAAACACGGCGACGATCGTCGGACGCAGGAATATGGCGTCAGGGGTTTCGATGCCGCCTTTTGGCTTTTCGCCGAGCTTCTCCATCTGGCGCGCCATGTCATATCCCATAAATCCGAATATGCCTGCGGCCATGGGCGGTGCGTCTTGGGGCGGCTGAAGTTCTGATTCGGCGAGCAATGATTTCAGATTGTCGAGCGGGGCGCCGACCTGTGGTTCAAATTGCTGTGCATCAGCTGCAGCATTGCGATTGATTTCGGATTTGTCGTCCTCGCAGCGCCATATGGTATCCGGCTTCAAGCCAATTATGGAAAACCGGCCAAGCTGATCGCCACCCTCGACCGACTCAAGAAGGAATGCATTTTTTTTTGATGCAGCGAGTTTCAGGTATGCCGATACTGGCGTTTCAAGGTCATTGATCAGGCGCCGGGCGATAAGCTGTGGCCGACCGGACATATACGCTTCTTCAAAGCTTTCAAAATCCGTGCTGACAGTCACGATATTTTCCGATCGGACTAAGAGCCGTCTGCGAACAAAGCGTCCAACTGCGTTTGGTTGAGTTTAACGCCGTAGTCATCGCGGATGGTCAGGATGAAAGCTTCAATCAGCTCCTGATCGAGCTGATATCCGATGAGCTGTTTAAGCTGGTCCGTTTGTTGCGGCGGAATTGAACCCGGCGCGTACCCGATTTCGCGAATTTCCGCGATCACCTGCGCGCCGGACTGTCCGGCGGGACCGGACACAAGGTCATTCAACTCGGCGAAGAAAATCTGATCGCTAAAGCTGTCGGAGATTGCATCATTTGAAAACCGCCGATCAATCACATCGATGATTGGAGTGCGGTCGAATTCGCTGGCAACGGCTTCGAGGCTTTCTCCAGCCTCAACGCGCCCGCGAATATCGTTGACGGTTTTTGAAATACGTGTGCGCCGTTCTTCATCGCGCCATCGCTGCTCGATCTCATCACGAACATAGTCGAACGGCTTCAGAGCTGGCGGCGTAATCTCCTTCAGCGCGACGATAAAATAGCCGTCTTCAGCGCTTAGTCGCAACGCTTCGCTTTGCTCGCCTTCTTCGAGAATAAATGCTTCACGCAAGGCTTCGCCCGGTACGTTATCGACGATTGCACCGCCCGGTTCGAAGCTGACCCGGTCAATCGGACCGACTGTTTCGACTTCAAGGCCTGCGGCTTGCGCCGCATCGGCGAGCTCAGCGCCGGTATCGCGCACTTCCTCGATCTCATCGATAGCGTCTAGCATGCGGCGGCGAACGTCCTGTTCAAGGAAGTCCGACTGAATCTGATCGCGCACTTCCTCAAAAGTTGTCGTCTCAGCGGGCGTAACGCCAGCAATCTGCACGATCGTCCAGCCGAAGAGTGAACGCACCGGATCGACGATCGACCCTTCTTCCAGCCCTTCGGCGAAGGCGGCGTCGGCGACGCTGGGGTCAAGCAAGTCACGCTTTTGGGCTTCTGTGAATGTCGCGGCCTCAAGGCTTACCCCTTTTTCCGCCGCGAGATTCTCAAACGGCGTTCCTGACTGAAGCGAAGCGACAGCGGCGCGCGCTTCCGCCTCGGTTTCGTAGGTGAGCTGATAAACAGTACGGCGCTCGGGCTTGTCATAAAGGCGCTCCTTGCCCGCCTCATAAAGTCGCCGCAGCTCTTCTTCCGGCGCTTCGAGTCCTTCCCGAAAATCTTCGTTACGCAAAACAAGAAGATCGAATGTTCGATATTCCGGCGCCGTGAAAACGGTTTCGTTTTCTTCGTAATATGCCTGCAGGTCGTCCGGTCCGGGCTCTGCGGCGACGCCGGCCATTTCATCTGTGACCGTCAAATAGGCAATCCGGCGCCGTTCTGTTTCCCGCAATATTATGGCTCTTGTAAATGGATCTGGCGCCGGTCCGGCAGCTGCGAGCGCATCGATCAATTGCGAGCGCGTCAAGTCTTCTTTGACGCGCCGCTCGAAGCTTTCGACTGTATAGCCGTTTTGCTGCAGGATCGCTTCAAATGTTGTCCTGTCTACCTCGCCAGTTGCGGGGTTTTTGAAGACATCGCTCTCCTGAATATAGTTCCGGACCGCCGCTCTCGGGATAGCGAGATTCATTCTTTCCGCATATTGCCCGAGCACTGATTGCGTCGTGATCGAGTCAACGACCTGACCGGGCAGGCCGCTGGTAATTGCGGCTTCGCGGGTAAGCGACCCGCCGGATTCACGATACTGGCGCTGATAGATCGTATTGAATTCGTTCTGGATATATTGCTGCGAGAAATTCTGATCGCCGACACTGAGTGTCGAGTTCGATGCGAGAAGCTGAGTCACGTTTGGCACGCCCCACAATGCGAAGGCCAGAATCAAAAGGATCACAACGACCCATGCGATCGGGCCCTTGAGCGTGTTGCGTACTTGACTGAGCATCATTACCCCTTGATTTTCGGGCTCTCTTTTGGAGCCTTACCTCGGATTCGGCGGTAACCTAGTCGCGCCTCGGCGCCCCGGCAAGACCGGTCTCATGTCGACTGGACACCCAGGGAGGGTTCGCTTAGGTCCGAGACATTGAGAAGTGATCAGGACCCATGCCATGAAGCCACTCATCGCCGGTAACTGGAAAATGAACGGGCTGCAGGCGGCCAAGGGCGAAGTGAAAGCCCTGATTGGAAAATTTGCCGGGTCGGCGCCGGACGACCGTGATGTGCTGATCTGCCCGCCGGTGACGCTCGTGGCCGGATTCGCCGCGGAGTATTCTGACGAAGCGATCCAGATTGGCGCACAGGATTGTCACCCCAACCAGAGCGGCGCCCACACCGGCGACATCAGCGCGGAAATGCTTGCCGACGCCGGCGCTGCTTACGTCATTGTCGGGCATTCAGAGCGTCGCGCCGATCATGGTGAAACCGACGCAACGGTGAGGGCGAAAGCCGAGGCCGCGTTGCGTGCCGGGCTGACGCCGATCATCTGCGTCGGCGAAACTCGCGAGGGGCGGGAGGCGGGACAGGCGCTGAGTGTCGTCGGGACGCAGCTCGCAGGCTCGTTGCCGGAAGCCGGCGCTGAAATTGTTGTCGCCTACGAGCCTGTCTGGGCCATCGGCACGGGACTGACGCCGACGCTGGAAGACATCGGCGAAATGCATGATTTCATTCGCTCGAAGACGCCGCAAGGAACCCGTATTCTTTATGGCGGATCAGTGAAGCCCGGCAACGCCAAAGAAATTCTCGCAATTACGAACGTCAATGGTGCGCTTGTCGGCGGGGCCAGCCTCAAGGCCGAAGATTTCTTCCCGATCATTCTGGCCGCGCCTGGCGAGATGTAGGCGGCGGAAGCCATGCGCATGAGCATCATCATCATAGTTATCCTACTGCTCGCACTTTCAGGCGTTTCCGGGTGCGCGAGTTGGACCGCTGAGCGCAAGGCGCCGCCGATTGGATCGTTTGTTCAGGTCGGCGTAGAGCGCATGCATGTGGTTGATGCGGGCCCTCGGGAAAGCGCGAAACCGCCAGTAGTTCTCATTCATGGCGCCAGCGTAAACTTGCGCGATATGAAGCTGGCTCTAGGGGACGCGCTTGCCCCAGAACGCCGCGTAATCATTATAGACCGGCCCGGACGAGGGTATTCGACGCGGAACGGCGATGGATACAGGCTCGATGCGCAAGCATCGGCGATCAAGGCTGTGGTAGATGAACTCGGCGTTCATAATCCTATTGTTGTCGGCCAAAGCCTCGGCGGCGCGGTAGCGCTGAACTATGCGCTTCAATATCAAAGTGAGATGAGCGGTCTCGTGCTGCTCGCGCCGGTGAGCCATGAATGGCCGGGCGGGGTCGCCTGGTACAACAATGTATCAGGTTGGCCGGTCGCCGGATTTCTGCTGCGCAGGTTGTTTGTTCCAATTTATGGCCAATTGACGGCGGAGAAAAATATCAACGATTCATTCGCGCCAGATGCCGCTCCAGAAGAGTATTACGACAACTCCGGACTGGTGCTGTTATTCCGGGCTAAGGATTTCAAGGCAAATGCCGCCGATGTTGCGCATTTGAAAGAACAGATCATCAAACAACAGGACCTTTACGGGGAATTGCAACTGCCTGTTGCTGTCGTGACGGGAACGGCGGATACAACGGTCAGCCCGAAAATTCATTCTGCCCAACTGGAGCGCGACATACCCGGTGCGGAGCTGACTTTGCTGCCGGATACTGGCCATGCGCTGCATCATGCCGAGACGGCCCGAATTCTAGAGATCATAGACGCGCTTACTGAACGCGTATCAAAATGACGGACATGCTGCAAAAGAAACGGAAACGGCTGCTTTATCAGGCGAGCTATCGCGGCTTCAAAGAAGCGGATTTGCTTATCGGCGGGTTTGCTAGAGCGCAGTTGCCGGCAATGAACGAAGCGGAACTCGACGAATTCGAAGCAATGCTGGAAATCAATGACCGCGAACTTTATGCCTATGCGGCAGGCAACGCAGATCTTCCAAGAGAGTTAGACGGACCGGTCATGGCGAAACTGAGGGCGTTTCGGTTGCCGGCTGTTTAAGGATTGTTAACTTAACGCAATGGCAATTGCTCGGCGCTAATTTTCCGCGCCATGACCCGTCTGTCGAGCCTTCTTCTTATCCTCAACCGCAAAAGCCTGATCATCAGTTTGCTTGCGGTTGCCTCAACATGGGCCAGCTTGAAATTCAATATTGTTGCTGATTTCCCACTCACGCTGATCTCGACGGCGGTTGTTTTCCCGATCGTTTTCTCCATCGGCCACGCCTACAAGCGCCGTGAGAATGCGTTGGATGATTATGGGACAATCAAGGCGCACGGGCGCGCAATCTTTTTCGCCGCCCGCGACTGGTTGCCGGACCAGAGCCCGGCGCGATTGCGCCATGCCGAACGTGTACTGAAAGAACTGCTCGTCGGGTGCCGGGATATGTTCAAGAGCCCGCTTTCTGAAATGCCTGAGCACGAAAAACGAGTCTATGCCGCGTTCTCGAACCTCTCGCTGTTTGTGAAACGCATGCGAGCGGAGGGGCTGGCGTCCGGAGAGTGCTCGCGTTGCAATCAGTATCTTTCGAAGATGGTGATCTCGTTCGAAAATATCAAACATATTTATCAATACCGCACACCACGCACGCTGCGGGCGTTTAGCGACTTTTTCATTATCCTTTTGCCGCTGCTTTATGGTCCGTATTTTGCCCATGAAGCGGCTGCCTATGCGCCGTCGCTCATGTTCGTCATGCCTGTGCTTTTCGCGATAATTCTTGTGGGTCTAGACAATATTCAAAATCATCTGGAAAATCCATTTGACCAGATCGGGGAAGATGATGTTGCCATCAACGCAGAGAAGTTTATCGATCTTCTATCCTGCGGCGAAGACGGCGCCCGCAAGGCCGCCTAAGACGTTGCCTAATTAGACTTCGCGCCTTAAGTAATCCTCGAAACGCGATCGCCAATTCTGGCCATCGCGCAATTTGCGTTGAGGGCGAGAATGGCGGAAACCGCAAAATCAATGGTTTCGGGAGTGGCGCACGTCGGCGCTGATACGGCCTGGAATTTAGAGGGCCATCTCGATGTTTACGGCGCTCCCGAAGGCGCTGACGCACTCGCTGTTGCGGACGCAGCGCGCGCCCGCAATGATCTGGTGGTTCATATCGCCCGCGACGGCGCGCGGGCCGCCGCGATGGTCCAGAGCCTCAAATTCTTCGCACCTGACATCCCAGTCATTGGGTATCCTGCCTGGGACTGCTTGCCATATGACCGAGTATCTCCATCGCCGGCAGTGACCTCAAAGCGAATGGCTAGTCTCGCCGCGATACTCAAACGCGGAGAAGGCGCGTTCATTGTCGTCGCCTCTATCAACGCCGCAACACAAAAAACGCCTCCAAGGGAAGTCATAGAAAACGCAACACTTGCTCTTGCGCCCGGCGAAGTTATGGAGATGGATGGGCTAACGCGATATTTAAGCGCAAACGGGTATGCACGTTCATCCACTGTGCGCGAACCTGGTGAATACGCCGTGCGGGGAGGACTCGTAGATATCTTTCCACCTGGTGCTGAAGAACCGGTCCGGCTTGATTTTTTTGGAGACAGCCTCGAAACCATTCGATCCTTCGACGCAGAAACCCAAAGAACGACCAGACAGCTGGCCGGTTTTTCCCTGGCGGCAGCGAGTGAAATTCTTCTCCCCGATGAAACAATTTCGCGCTTCCGCAAAAGTTATGTAGCGACGTTTGGCCCCGCAGGCGATGACCCGCTTTATGAAGCGATTAGTGCGGGTCGCATGCATGCCGGCGCAGAACACTGGTTGCCGCTGTTTTACGAACGCATGGATACGCTGTTCGATTTTGTCGGCGACGCCCTCGTATTTACCGATCATTTGAGCGGCGAAGCGGTAGCAGAGCGCCAAGCGCAAGTCGCTGATCATTATCAGGCGCGGGCTGAAGATATTGATATTAAGAAGCCGAAAAACAGCGATTTCTCGGCGCCGGTTTATCGTCCGCTTGAGCCTTCCGGGCTTTATCTGACCGAAGGTGAATGGAACGAGAAATTGGCGAACGCCAATTTAAGGCCGCTTTCGCCATTTGCGCCGCCCGACAATACCCGCGCATTTCATTTCGGCGCAAAGGTCGGTCGCAGTTTTGCGGCCGAACGTGCGGCAGAAAACGTCAACGTGTTCGATGCAGTTAACGCCCACGCAAAAGCCCTGAATGAGGCGGGAAAGAAAGTCATTATTTCCTGCTGGACGGAAGGGTCAGCCGATCGCATGCGTTCGGTTTTAGGCGATCATGGGGCAAAAAGCCTTGAGCATGTAGAAAGCTGGAATGCGCCTTTAAAATCAACGGGCGTTTTCACAGCTGTTCTCGGATTGGAAAGTGGATTTGAGACACCCGATGCGGCGTTTATTTCCGAGCAAGATATTCTCGGCGATAGGCTGGTGCGGCGCGGGCGCAAAAAACGCGCAGAGAATTTTCTATCAGAAGCCTCAAGCCTCTCGCTGGGCGATCTTATTGTACATGTGGAGCATGGGATTGGCCGGTATCAAGGTCTGAAGACACTGGAAGTGCAGGGCGCGCCCCATGACTGCCTGCACCTTGAATATAATGGCGGCGACAAGTTGTTTTTACCAGTCGAGAACGTCGAACTTTTGTCGCGGTTCGGCCCCGATGACGCCGGGATCCAACTTGACCGGCTTGGCGGTGCAGCGTGGCAGGGGCGTAAGGCGAAGATGCGCGCGCGTATCAAGATGCTTGCCGAGGAACTCATTGCCATCGCCGCCAAGCGCGCTATGCGCAGCGCGGAGGTGGTTTCGCCAGGTACTGGCCCGTATGACGAATTCTGCGCGCGCTTTCCCTATGCCGAAACCGAGGATCAGGAAAACGCCATTGCCGACGTCATTGAAGACTTCGCCAAGGGCCAGCCTATGGACCGGCTCGTCTGCGGGGATGTCGGTTTCGGCAAGACGGAAGTAGCTTTGCGGGCCGCATTCGTCATGGCGATGACAGGCCGTCAGGTCGCCGTGGTGACGCCGACGACGTTGCTTGCGCGCCAACACTACAAAAATTTCGCTGAACGATTTAAAGGCTTCCCGCTCAAGCTCGCGCAACTGTCACGAATGGTCAGCGCATCCGACGCAAAAGCAGCCAAAGACGGCATCACGGACGGCACTGTCGACATCATCATCGGCACTCATGCCTTGTTGCAGAAGGCGATCAAGTTCCGTGACCTCGGGCTTGTGATTGTCGATGAAGAGCAGCATTTCGGCGTTAAAAACAAGGAACGCCTCAAAGAATACCGATCGGATACGCACGTACTGACGCTAACCGCGACGCCGATCCCACGCACGCTGCAACTCGCCATGAGCGGCATTCGCGATCTTTCCCTCATCGCGACGCCGCCGGTTGACAGACTTGCGGTGCGCACAACAGTGGGGCCGTTTGATCCGGTAGTCGCGCGTGAGATATTCCTGCGCGAGCATTATCGCGGCGGTCAGAGCTTTTACGTTGCGCCCCGTATCGATGATCTCGGTGACATTGCAGAGTTTCTTCGCGAGGAGTTGCCGGAGCTGAAATTCAAGATTGCTCATGGGCAAATGGGGTCCGGGGAACTCGAAGACATCATGACGGCGTTCTACGAAGGCAAGTTTGATGTCCTGGTGTCAACGACGATTATTGAGTCCGGTCTTGATATTCCCACCGCGAATACAATGATCGTGCATCGCGCCGATATGTTCGGGCTTGGCCAGCTTTATCAACTGCGCGGACGCGTCGGCCGCTCGAAACAGCGTGCTTACGCTTATCTTACAACCAGCCCACGCAAGAAGATGACAGCAGCGGCGGAACGGCGTCTGAAAGTCATGCAGTCCCTCGATACGCTTGGCGCCGGGTTCACGCTCGCCAGCCACGATCTCGACATCCGGGGCGCCGGCAACCTGCTTGGAGAGGAACAGTCCGGCCATGTCAAAGAAGTTGGCGTCGAGCTGTATCAGCACATGCTGGAGGAAGCTGTCGCTGAATTACGCGAGGGCGGAGGTGCAAGCGAAGAACAGTGGTCGCCGCAGATCAACATCGGTACGGCGGTTCTTATTCCCGATACCTATGTTGCAGATCTTGACGTGCGCATGGCGCTTTACCGACGGCTTGGCGATGTAACTGCACAAGAAGAGATAGATGGGTTTGCAGCGGAGCTCGTCGACCGGTTCGGGCCCATGCCGCCCGAAGTCGAACATTTGCTAGAAATTGTCGCCATCAAGAGCATTTGCCGCCGGGCAGGTATTGCAAAAATCGACGCGGGACCGAAGGGCGCCGTGCTCGGGTTCCATAGGGAACAGTTTGCCAATGTGGCTGGGCTAATTGAATTTGTTTCTAACTCGCCGCTTGATGTGAAGTTGCGGCCGGATCAGAAATTCGTCATCCGTCAGGAGTGGGCCGGAGAGAAAGCTCGGTTGAAAGGCGCCAGGAAAATAGCAGAAACTATTGCAGCGATTGCTGAGAAAGCGGCTTGAGTGACGCGCTTTCCTGCAATGCTTTGATTGCAAGCGCCACGCATTCTTCTATGCAAAAGCCCTCAGGGCGGGCAATGGCGGCTGTTTCAATCCGAACGCTATACAGCAGCTGATCGTCAGCGCTGCGGAATACAGTATTTTCCATAACGCCCTGAATACGAAGAGACGCCAGATGCGCGTTTTCTTCCGTTGTTGCTGGGGCCAGCACCAAAAAAGTGTCTGCGGCAATCCTGACCGTCGTATCCTCGGCGCGCGTGACGCGATTGATTAAACGGGCCGCCTGATGAAGTGCGCGTCGCCCGGGTTCAGGTTCGCCGCGCTCACGGGAAGCGGTATGAATTTTTAATATGATTAGTGAAAGAGGACGTCCGCTTTGATCGGCACGCGAGCATAGCCGGGCTCCGTGCTCCGCCAGAAATGTCGCTGTAAATGCGCCGGACGCAGAATCGCGCACCCCGTCGCCTTCACAGGCATTGAGGAACCGGCGCATGGTTTTTAATAAACGCGCGCGTCGCGAAACGACTTGCAACTTGACTGGTAAATCGGCGCCAACATGGTTGGTCAAAATGAAATCTGATGCGCCGCGCTTGGCGTAAACATCTGCATCATCGGGATCGTGCAGCGGAAAGACTACCGGCAGGCTGTTGTGCTTTGGGTGCCGTTTCAGCGCTTTTGCGAGGCTGTTTAAAGGGTCGTTTTCCCGTGTTGGCAAAAACACCGCGCAATCAAAGCGCATCGCATCGATANNGTGGCCTGACCAGCTGAGAATACGCAGATGCATTGCTCGGTGACTGGTCGCACCGCATTGACCGCTGATAGAGCCACAGGCCCCGCTTCACCGGCGACCAAAACGCGCAATGGCGTCTGCGGTGCTGCAATGGGCGGGAATTCGGCCAAACGGCTTAGAGTGGCGAGACTCTTTAATCGTTCACCCGACTCCTCCGCTATGTTTCTGAGGCGAAGAATGTGACGGCACCTAGCGATCAGCGCGTCAGGTTTCTCACCGATGGCTACAAGCTCGCCATAGCGGCGCAACACTTTCCGGGCTGGAGCGTCGAGATAGGGATCGATGACGATAACAACAGAAGATTCCGGCGATTTGCGCCTAAGGAGGTTAGCGATTGCTTGCGCCTTTTTACCGGAAACGATTTTGCCGCGAAGATCGATTAGACCGATATCAGCGCCGGATGCGTTCTCCTGAGCAATGAGTGCGTAACCGGCTTCCGCGAAATTCTTGGTTAACGCAACACGACCCTTTTCGCCGCCCACATAAACAATACGCGCTTTCGGCGTCGCGTTGGTTAGCTCTTGCATGAACCCATCCGGCAGGCGGCTTATCCGCTCTTTATTATCAACGCGGCGAACGCGTCGGGGGTAGTTTATTCAAAATGCGGGCCGATGGAAGGTCTTCGCCGTCTGGTTGTGACGGCGCTTCCTGTTTCATCGAGGCAGTTATCAGGGGTTTATTCGAAAGACAGATATCCTCTTCGCCTACAGCCTGGAAAATGCCGTTGGCGGCGCGTTCCTGATAACAGGGAAGGGCCGCAAGAAACTCCTGCGGTTTGTTATGCGGGCCAGCCTCACGATAAAGCTGCGCCGTGCTGACTCCTACATACCGCCAATGCCATGGCTCATAACTGTCTTCACCCGGCAGATAATTGTTGTTGGGCGGGTACGACAGAATGAACCCGAACCGATAGGCATTTTCTTCAAAACACTGAAAACTGCGATCGCTCTGGCGCATGAAGCGGTCGTTAACATTGATGTCAGCCGCGAGACCGGTTTGATGTTCGGACATGCCTGGAGGTGTCACAGTTCCTCGATCGAGGTTTCGCTCGTAAAGTACACGCTGCGTTGAGTAAGACCGATAGCCGGAGCGAAGCGACACGCGCTCGCCTGATTCAGAACGACAAAGGGAAATCAATTGCGCCAGCCGCGCAGGCAGGTTCGCCTCTCGAGGATCGGCGTTTTCATCGGCCGCAAGCCGCAATTTCATTTCATCAATGTTTGGCGATTTACTTGTCGGAATCGAAAATTCCGCGGCTGAGACGAGATCGCCAGGCGCGTAACCGGCTTCTAATAGAAAATGTTGTGACACTGGACGGTTAATATCTTCACGGCGATCTCGTTCCCTGTTAGCGGCGTATCGCTGCGCGCCAAATGCGTCACGGAAAAGACGGCGCATGTGTTCCTGCAGCGCCTGTGCTTCTGTTAGTCTGCCCTGTTTCTCATAAACGCCGGTGAGAAGTTTAATATAGAGGCTGAGGTCTGGGCTGTTCGCGCCCTTGACATCTTCCTGCGCGTGGAAGGCGTCGAGATAAAGTTTTTCAGCGTCATCAAGCCGGCCCATATTTGTATAGACGGGGCCAAGGACCAGCGTTAGCTGCACTGTTTCCTGATGGTCTGCGCCGAGCAGTTTTGTGCGGATATGATAGGCGGACGACAACAACCCGGCTGCTGCATAAGCGCCATCGTCACGCATGGCGAAGAAAGCACCAATTGATGACATGTTTTTCGCTGCAGCAAGTTGTGTTTCGCGCGAGCCGCTAGTTGGGTCATATGGCCGTGCATAATTGAAGGCCTCTGAAAATAATTGTCCGGCTTTGCCGACTCGACCGGCATAAAAAGCGCTTAACGCTTCGGGATCTTCGCCAGCGCCACGTGCGGCGTCATCCCCTGCAAGCTCGAGGAAGGAAGCATAGATTGCTACCGCTGTTTCTATATCGTGCGAAAGCAGTGAGGCGCGCGCAAGCTTATCTTCGTAATCTGCACGTTTGCGTTTCGTTAGAGTGCTAGATGATTTGGTCGCCAGTGCATCACTATAAAGTGTGGCGGCGCGCTCAAAATTCCTTCGGGCAAGCTGCGCATCCGCTACCTGCAGTATCATAGGAGCGAGGTCTTCGTTTGTTTCTCCTTCCTTGGCCCGCAACCGCAACGCTCTTTCGCCATGACCGGCCGCACGCCGTTCTGCATGGTGCGCGATCAGCCAGTCAAAACGGGCCTGCGCCGCCGCGGGATCAACCCGCACGGCGACGTTGAAATACGTGGAATACGTAACCGCCAGCAGCAAAAACGCCCCGGCAAGATAAATCGGCGAACGCAACGCCATCGCCCCTTGAATACCCCTCTTGGCCCCGAAGTTTACTGGCGGTGACTTTATCACCCGTTTTCGACGTATGCGAGCCTCATCAACGGATTTTTGGGGTTTGAGTAGCCTATCCAGACGGATTTCGCTAAGGCGACGGCCAAGATTAACCGAATTCGTCGCTGAGGCAGGATAGCATGAAGGGCGCTGGGAGACGGCGTATCTATCTGATGCGCCACGGACATGTGGACTATTTTGCGCCTGAGCTCACCGATCCGCGGATGGTGACGTTAACCGACGAGGGCCGGGAGCAAGCCGCCGCCGCTGGCGAGGCGCTCCGCCACGCAAAATTCGATATCGCCGTCTATTCCGGTCTGCCGCGAACCCGCGAAACGGCTGAGATTGTTCTCGGATCTAACGACAACCCGCCTTCGCTTGTCGCCCACGAAGGACTTGAAGAAGTCAAAAGCGGTTGGATTAAGGCCGCAACGCGCGAGGAACTAGCGGCGATACTGGCCTATAGTTTTGAAGGCGCTGAGGCGCCGGATGCTAGGTTTCTTCCAGACGGAGAGACATTTGTAAGCGCCGAGGCGCGTATTACCGCAGCTATTGAAGAGCTTGTTTTTGATAAGGAATGGCGCTCCGCGTTGTTTGTCGCGCATGAGGGAGTGAACCGCATTGCGCTCGGTTGGGCTTGCGGCGGCGGACTGGCGACGATTTCAGCATTTGAACAGGATTTGTGCTGCATCAATATCATCGACATTGATGTCACGCCCGCTGAATTTGGCGACGGGCTCCAAATCGAGCGTGCCGCTATAAAAGCCCTTAACGTGACCGCGCATGACTATGTCAAAAAAGGGCTTTCGCGCTCCAGCCTTGAACACCTCTTTGACGTAGATTTCGGAGGCTTGAGGCCCAGAAACCCTCCTTCCGTCAGCAAAATGTGAGAAATTCAGCCCCTGAAGGCGCCTTAATCCTTTCGTGTTTTTGTGGTTAACTCAAGGTTTGGGGAAATCCTTTCGAGGGAGAAGTACGATGCCGTATGGGGTAAAGCGCGGGGTAAAGACACCGGGAAATTTCACGATGGGCGACATGGCCGGTCTGGCGCTGTCAGGTTCAGCCGGGATTATCGCAGCGCTTGTGACGGACTATCAGCAGTCGGGCGAAGCATCGGCCCTCTATACGATCAATCAGTGGGTCGTTCAGCTCGGTTCGATTTTCGGGTTCACAGACATTCCCCTGTGGATGGTCGTGATAGGCATGACGATGGTTGGCGCGGGTTCAGTCTTTTATTTTCAGCCGATCACGCGTCAGGGCGCGTTTGCGCAGGGCTTTGGATTGCTCGCGGTGCTGATGACAGCCGTGCCGTCTAATTTGGCGGGCGGACTTCAGGGCATCACCGACACGCTGCCGGGGTTGGAGCCAGCTTCGGATAGCCGTGAAGCCTCCGCGCAGGGTCGAATTATCAATGCGAACTATTCTACTTCCGCGGAGGTGAGGCTCATACAGGATCGTTCCGGTCCGTCGAAATATGACGTGCATTTGACGATCACGTTTCCAGAAGGTCTGCCGGAAGAGGTCAGCACATTGATCCGCCGCGGTTCGTTACGCGGCCGCCTGCACAACGAGGACACCAATCAGACATGGGACTTGTTCAAATCTTCGGGCGGGACGGTGCGACAGGACGGAAATTCCCTCGTAATTCATGCCGGAGTGCCGGCGCGCTCCCAGGAAGCGCAGCTATGGGTGCGCGTTGAGGCGCAAGGCTACGCCATTCTCGTTGAGTCCTATCGCGCATCGATGAACAGCACAGTCGACTGGGATATTGTGATGGATCCTTCGAGCACGCCATTATTTGTTCAAAGGCTCGGCAAGAGTTACTGGTTTTAAAGCGCCTTCTTTTTATGGTGCAGGAACGCCCTGACGGAAATGTCGGAGGCAAGCCCAATGGCGCGTTCATAAGCGCCGCGCGCCTCCTCATTGCGATTTAACGTGCCTAGTATATGTGCGCGCACAGCCCAATATGGCTGATAAGAAGAGACAGCATGGTCATTGATACCATCAAGAAGTGTAAGGGCGTCCTCGTCTCGACCGCCATTTGACAGCGCTGCTGCGAAACCGGTTTGTGCGCCAAGTGTAGGGGCTAGTTCAATCAATCGCTGATAGAGCAGGATCACGTCTTCCGTGACGTCACGATCTTGCAATCTCGAGGCCGCATGGGCGGATTGTATCGCCGCCTCGATCTGAAAGCGTCCCGGTTTGTCCAACCTCCATGCTTTCGCGAGCGCTTCCTCAGCTTTTGCTATCAGGGTTTTGTCCCATGCGCGGGTGTCCTGATCCTTCAGAGATACATATGCGCCATCGTCGCGGCGCGCGTTGCGCCTCGCCTCAGCATGCAGCATCAGCGACAGTAGTCCCCATGCTTCAGCCTCGTCTGGCGATAGAGTCGTCAGGAGCTTTGCAAGGAAAATGGCTTCAAGTGTAAGGCCGCCCGCACTGTCTTCGGCGCCGTCGAAATCGTTCCATCCCGTTCCAAACGCGGCATAGATTGCGTCGAGGACTGCAGACAGCCTTTCCGGTAAAACATCCAGCGAAGGCGCCGTAAACGGAATGTTGGCTTCCTTGATTTTCCGTTTGGCGCGAACAAGTCGGGCGCTCATTGCCTTAGGCGAGATAAGAAAAGCGGATGCAATGCGCGCCGCGTCAAGGCCGAGCACCGTCTGTAGTATCAGTGGCGTTCGTACACTGGGTTCTATCGCTGGGTGTGCGCAGATCAGCATCAACTTAAGACGTTCATCCGGAAACTGCGATTCCGAGTTTGCCTCGGATTCCGCCTCTTCCGCTGCAAGCAGCACCGCGGAATGGGCGTCCGACCGGGTTTTCTGTTTACGCGCGTGGTCGATCAGCTTTCGCCGTGCGGTGGTGATGATCCACGCCTCCGGGGACTTCGGCGCGCCTTTTTCGGGCCAGTGTTCCAGGGCCGCGCGAAAAGCATCGGCAAGGGCGTCTTCGGCTGCAGCGACGTCGCCGGTGCGCGCAGAGAGCCACGCCAGCAAACGACCGTAGGACTCGCGAGCGGTCTGTTCGGCAATCGCCCACGCGCCGCTCATGATTTATTCGCCGATATTCCAGACCGGGCGCACTTCCACATGGCCGATGCTGGCGCAGGGGCAACGCGCCGCCCAGTCGAGCGCTTCGTCGAGGTTTTTCGCGTCGATCATGTAATAGCCGCCAAGCTGTTCTTTGCCGTCGGCGAACGGCCCGTCCTCAACTTGCCGACCGACGCGCTTCGCATCTCGCGAGTGAACCAACGGCGCCCCGGCGATATAGGCGCCGGACTTTCTGAGCGCGTCCGAATAAGCGAAGTAAGAACCGAAGATTTCGTTGCGCTGATCTTCGGGCATGGAGTCCCAGGCGTTTTCGTCATCATAAAGAAGGAAAAGATACTTCATTATTCTTCTCCCTCAATTTCCATAACGGGACGGACATCGACAAAGCCTTTTTTCGCCGCCGGGCACTTCGCCGCCCACTGCGCCGCTGCATCAATATTCGGCGCTTCAATAATAAAAAATCCGCCAAGCTGTTCTTTTGCATCCGGGAAGGGACCGTCTTCGACTTTTCGCTTACCATCCCGAACGGATACGACAGTGGCTGAAGCCGGCGGCTCAAGCGCCGCGCCGTCGAGAAAAATGCCTTCCTTGGTGAGACTGTCGCCAAAGGCGTACCATTCTCCCATATAGCCGTCGAATTTTTCCTTGTTGTCTCGTAGGGCGAAGTCTTGCGGCGCTTCATTCGCCAGCAACATCACTTTCATGGTCGCACTCCTGTTTGGCGCACTTTAGGCGCTTTGATACCGCATAGACGCGTGAAGCCGAACAATTTCGACAAAGCTCGCTATTTATTCGCCAAAAGCGCGCAAAAGGTTGTTTCGCACGTTCAATAGTCGATTGTAGACGGGCAGAAGCGTGCCGCATTCACGCAGGTCCGCGATAACCTTTTCGACTTCGAACAGAAGGGCGCGTTGTTCCGCCGAACGGACGCGGCTCTTTACCCAGCCGATACAGCATATTCGCGAGCCTGATCTGACTTCCTCAACCCGGTGCACGGCGGTTGATGGGTAGAGGACGACGGTGCCGGCGGCCCCCTTGATCCGGTCTTCATGCCCGGCGTTATCGATCACCAGTTCGCCGCCGTCGTACGAATCGGGCGCACTCAGAAATAGCGTAAATGACAGGTCGGTGCGTTCGCTGTTGATGTAATGCGCGTCCACATGATCGCCGTATTGCATGCCGGCATCATAACGATTGAGCGTCGGCCGGATAAATGACGCCGGTTGCGCCGCGGCGTGAAACACCTCGTGACCGCGCAAGGCGTCGATAACCTTGGATGCTGCCCCCTTCACGGCCGGTGCTCCCGCGTCCGCCTGATTGTTGAGCTTTACGGCGCGTGCTTCGCCTTTTGCCGTAGCCTTGCCGTCCTGCCAGAGCGCCGGGTTTTCCACAGCGCTGATAATCGCATCGCACTCTTGAACGCTCAGGATTTCATCGATTTGCAAAAGCATGCGGTTTCTTTTTTAGCCTCAGTTAAGAATCGTTTGCATCTAGGTTGGCTTTCTATACCATGGTGCCGGAAAGATTGGAGAGGCAAGATGACAAGACGCCTGAAATTGATGACCAGCCTTTCAACGCTTGCGGCGGCAAGCGNNCTTCAACTCTTGCGGCGGCTAGCGCGCTTACGGTAGCCGGATGTGGTGGCGAAGGAGAGGGCGAGGGCGGCGAGACCGAAGGTGATAAGGCTGGCTCCTCCATTTCTGCCGAGGGCGAAGGACTTTCAGCTGAGTCCGAAGGCGAGGGCGAAAGCGAAGGCGAAAACGCTGCGGGCAGCGGCGACCCGGCAACGGACGACGTCGAATATATGCG
Source organism: Parvularculaceae bacterium UBA4496 (assembly GCA_002388885.1). Classification (GTDB taxonomy): domain Bacteria; phylum Pseudomonadota; class Alphaproteobacteria; order Caulobacterales; family Parvularculaceae; genus Hyphococcus. The sequence goes on from DGNI01000047.1 coordinate 28,557, forward strand.
TCTGCTTGGTCTCGTGCGCGGCCATCTGATCGCTTTTCTGGAGCTTTATCAGAGCGGCGCCGCAGCGTCGGCGATGATGCACGTAAAACATCCTGAAAGCGAACTTTACGGAACACTTACGCCGGCAATTTCTGCGCGCGGCCAGTACGGATTTGCTGAAGAGCTTACGGCGCTCGCAAGTGCGGCTGACACAGGCGGTGATGTTAATGACGCGTTCAGCGATGTAATTGAAGCGCTGAACGCCCATGCGCCTGCCGCAAATGTGGCGACGCAACTCATGGCGGTTTCAGCGATCGTGCGTACCGCAGCGGATGAATTCGATATCGGCGTCGATGATGATGGCTTGATTTCCAACGCGCACGAATATCAGGATGCATACGGATTTCTTGTTTCATCTCGAGAGATTGTCTCAGGCATCACGACGACTGACGTCAACGAAGTCGAGGCGATCGACGTGGCGCAGGAACAGATCGGATTGGCGCTCGATGCTTTTGACAGCCTGACCGCCGGGGAAACTGAAGGTCAGCCGTCAACGCTTTACGGCGCGGCGGCCCGAATTGAGATCGCCGCCCGCGGCCTGATGTAGATAACTCCCCGCTGGACGTCGACGATTCAATGTTCTATATTTGTTCTCATGCAGCCAAGTGGGAACAATGGGATTTCTAACCATCCAGGCGCGTATCGGGCCCGGGAGGGGCTCGCCTATTTGTTTATCGACTTCAACGCCTATTTTGCCGGCGTTGAACAGCACGATAACCCTGCGCTGCGAGGCAGGCCGGTTATTGTCGCGCCGCTCGCTTCGGAACATACGAGCGCGATTGCCGCGAGCTATGAGGCGCGCCCATTCGGGATCAAGCGCGGTACGAAAATCAGCGAGGCGCGTGAACTTTGCCCTGACATAGCCGTCCTACCGGCCCGGCATGACCGCTATGTGCAAGTCCATAAGTTATTGATGAAGGAAATCGAACGGCATTTGCCGCTCGAAAAAGTCTACTCCATTGATGAAGCGGCGTTTCGCCTTTCCCGGTCGGAACGTGATCCGCAAAAGGCTATTGAGACGGCGAGGCGCATCAAGGCGGGCATTTCAGAAAATGTCGGTCCGGCCTTGCGGTCTTCCATCGGACTAGCACCGAGCAGGCTTCTAGCAAAACTTGCGGCGGAGCGCGTCAAACCTGACGGGCTTACAGTACTTGAACTGGCGGACCTGCCTAACTCGCTACGAAATATACCGCTTACGGATATTCCAGGCGTTGGTAATGGTGTTGCGGCGCGCCTAGCGCGCGCCGGGATCGGTGATTTTGTATCCCTGTGGAATCTGGAACCGAAACACGCCCGCGCCATCTGGGGATCGGTGCAAGGCGAGCGGTTCTGGTATCAATTGCACGGCTTTGAAGTAGACGAACCGCCAACAAAGAAGTCCATGATCGGCCACAGCCGCGTTCTCTCACGGGAACATGAGACGCCGGCGGAAGCGCGGATCGTCGCGCGCGCCCTGCTCCTCAAAGCTGCAAGCCGTTTGCGGCATTATGGTTTTTTTGCAAGTTCCCTCAGCCTCTCGATCCGCCTGCGCCCTGATGGCGGCTGGCAGGGCGGTCGCAGGGTCGCCTATTCGCAGGACAGTTCTTGTTTTCTGAAATCGCTCGACGAGATGTGGGAAAGCTTTCTGCGTCACCGCCGCCGGGAAACTACCTCGGGCCGCATTGGCGGCGTGACGGTCTATCTGCACGGGCTGGCGAAAGCCGGTGATGCGGCGGCGAGCCAGCTTGATCTCTTTGCTGAGCCGGCAGTTAAACAAAATGAAGGACGGCGCGCGGAACTCTGGCGCCTGATCGACGAGATCAACTCGGACCCGCTAGCAAAGTTCCGCCGTCTCGGCGCGCCTAAGGGCGAAGACGCTGCTCCGGCGCACCGCCATATCATGCTGGCGAGCCAGGTAGGTCTCGATCTTAATTATCTCGGGGCGAAGATCGCGTTTTCACGCGTGCCGGAAGAAGCAGAGTTTTTATACTGATGCTTTATACATCGACGCCTGGCGCTGTCGGCTCGGCAAGGTTTTTGGCGCGTACGGCAAGATGCGAAGCGGAGAAATAAACCGCCGCGATTATCTCGCTGGTTATGTCTTCCTGTGGATACGTAGCATGTAGTTTGATATGCCAGTTGTGGGTTTTTGCGAGCCAGAACGAGGTTTTATATGAAACGCCATCGATGTCGCCAACAGCAAAACCGCCTGCCAATGTTTGTTCGATGTTGGAATAAAGCTCAGGATTCGTATCATCGCCTTCCGCAGGACCAAGCATAACGACAGGCACGGGCAGTTGTTCGTTGACGGTATAGCGTTGAAATATGGATGCGGCCGCAGCGGATGAATGTTCCTCAAGCGTGACGTCAGGCCAGAAGGAAGCAAATACGACGATGGAAACATCGCGCGCCGTGCTCCAAGGCCGCATCCGACATCACGTCCCGCAGTATCGAATTGAGTTATGCGTTCAAGCACGAATTGACGGCCTTCGCTTTCCACATTGATTTGCAACGGACACGAAAGCCCGCTTTGTTGATGGACGATGGCGTCACCTTCGTCGCGCCAGCCGTCAGGAATGTCTGAGGCAGTACGATGATATATAACTTTAGTGTTGTCTTTTGTATCCCGGTTTTGAATGCGTGACGTATACCGGTCAGGTAACGCAGAAGTCTTGTCGTGTTCGTCAACGAAGGGTTTTGAAGCGTCTGAAATGATGCCACCGTTAAAATCGGGAAAGGAGTATTCTTCAAAACGATACTTTTGCGCGATGTCGATGCGGGAGATGTTGTTTAATGAGGGCGCTGTATATGTATAAAGCGCGCCATTGCTGGCCGTGTGCGGCGTGCTGGCGCAGGCTCCGATGAATGCCATGGCGGCGAGCGAAACTGAACAACGAATCAACATGCAAAATCCTGAATGTTAGGGAAGTGAGGCATTAGTCTTCGCCGCGCCGCCAAAATGGTTTGCGGTCCGGCTTTTCCGATGATCGAGGTTTTAATTCTTTAGGATTCCAGGGACCGTAACTGTAGCTGCGTGCGCCTGGTTGGGGTTGATAGCCAGTGAGCGTTACGCGCTGTTCTGATGCTACGGCGCTGGGTTCTTCTTCAAGATATTTGACGCTTTTTGTCCGCCGCAACGAATCCGGGAAGAGCGCCATCATTTCCATGATGTCTTTCGGCATATCGTTTGAGACATTAAGCCCAAGCTCGCGTGCTTCGCCGTAATTGATGGGATAGTCATGCGTCCAGCGGCCGGAAGATAGCTGTTCGGCGATGCCGATAGCGGCGTTTTCGGAAACTGTGCCGGTCAGTAATTCGCGTGCAATTTTCTGAAGCTGGGTGATCGCCATGGCGCCCACGTCAGCTAAAACAAGCGTATAGTCTTCCGTGTTCTGTATAGGCTTTTCCTGCGCGACGCGCACGACGGACGCCGCGGGCAAGCCGCCGATCTGTGGGTCGATCGGTCCAAGCACCGCATGCTGGCTTAAAACCACCTCGTCGGCGGCAAGCGCAATTAGCGTACCGCCGGACATGGCATAATGTGGAACGAAAACTGTCGTCTTCCCAGGGTGCGCCTTGATCGCCCGTGCTATCTGAACCGCGGGAAGAACGAGCCCTCCGGGCGTGTGCAGGATAAGCTCGAGTGGTTTATTTGACGGCGTCCTGCGAATAGCGTCGAGGACATCTTCCGCATCATTCAAATCGATATAACGCAGCATCGGAATACCAAGGAGGCCCATAGGTTCCTGCCGGTGGACGATGGCAATGACCCGGCTTTTGCGCTTTTTCTGGATTTTCGAGAATTTGTTGACGAGTTCTGTATGGCGCTGCCGATTGCTGATGTTGCGTGCAATAATAAACAATAAAATCAACAGGATGGGCAGCGCGCCCCAAAGACCTTCCATGCCCCGAAACCCCTCAACGCAAGACTATCGGGAGAGTTTAGGGACTTTTTGAGGGGCTGGGAAGGGCGGTTCGCCGTGTCAGGCCCCTTCTCGGCGGGCAAGAAACGCGAGGCGCTCGAACATGTGAACGTCCTGCTCGTTCTTTAAAAGCGCGCCGTGCAGCGGCGGGATCGCCTTTCGCGGGTCGCGTTCAGACAGAATCTCTTCCGGCAGCTCTTCAGCCATCAGGAGTTTCAGCCAGTCCAGCAGTTCTGATGTCGATGGCTTTTTCTTGAGGCCTGGAACGTCGCGAATTTCGTAAAAGATTTTCATGGCGTCACCGACCAAGCGTTTCTTGATGCCGGGAAAATGAACCTCGACTATCTCAGCCATGGTGTCTGCATCGGGAAATTTGATGTAGTGAAAGAAACAGCGGCGTAAAAACGCGTCGGGCAATTCTTTCTCGTTGTTCGAAGTGATGATAACGATCGGGCGCTGTTTCGCCGTAATCGTTTCACCGGTCTCGTAGACAAAAAACTCCATCCGGTCGAGTTCCTGTAAGAGGTCGTTGGGAAACTCGATGTCGGCCTTGTCAATTTCATCGATAAGCAGGACGGGGCGCTGCTCAGAAGTAAACGCTTCCCACAATTTGCCTCGCTTGATGTAATTCTTGACGTCGCGCGCGCGTTCCTCGCCGAGCTGGCCGTCGCGCAGCCGGGCGACGGCGTCATATTCGTAAAGTCCCTGATGCGCCTTGGTGGTTGATTTGATATGCCATTCGAGCAGGCGCGCGCCGAGCGCCTTGGCAACCTCGATCGCCAGCACAGTCTTTCCGGTACCCGGCTCGCCCTTAACGAGGAGTGGGCGCTCGAGCGTCACGGCTGCGTTCACAGCGACTTTTAGATCTTCGGTGGCAACATAGTCTTTCGTACCGACAAACTTCACTTTTCATTCATCCTGTCTTCGCGGGCGCAATAAGAGCGTGACTATAGGGAGCGAACTTTTTCTGGCAATTCTCGACTGCAGCCGTCAGCCTTTGATTTTCATGAAAAATTCCGGCAGCTTGCCGCGACGCAAGCCAAGGGAACCTTTTCGATGCGACTACTAGCCGCTGCGATACTGGCAATCAGTCTGATTTTCGCTTGCTCTCCGTCTAATACCGGGGAGGATCACACTCCGCCCGAAACAGAACAAAGAGCCGAAGTCTGGGTAGATAATTCCGTCGCCGATTTTAAGCGCCGCGATGGTTTTCTCACGATATTTGCGGACGAAAAGGGCGGAAAAGTGTTCGCGGTATTCCCGGCCGCTGGAGAAGACGGCGTCTCGTTGCGGGCGATCTATGCATCAGGGTTGACATCTGGGCTCGGCTCCAACCCGATTGGTCTGGATCGTGGTTTGTTTGACAGTGGATCGCTGATTGCGTTCCGACGCGTCGGCGACAAGCTGATAGCCGAACAAGAGAACTGGACCTATCGCGCATCCTCGGACAACGCGCTTGAACGCAAGGCGGTTAGAGAATCGTTCGCTCGTTCTTTTCTTTGGGCTGGCGAGATCACAGCCACCGGTCCTGATGGCCAGATACTCGTCGACCTGTCCTCCTTCATCACGCGAGATTCTCTTGGTGTCGTGTCCGCGCTGAAAAACCACCCACGTGGCGGTTTGTTTTCGGTCGCTGCAGATCGTACTTTCCCCGATCCCGCGGCTGCGCTCGCTTTCCCCGACAATGTCGAATTCGACGCCTACATGACGCTCACGAGCGATAATCCGGGCTCTGAAGTACGAGCAACTGCCGCCGACGGGCGTGTGATCACGCTTGTTCAGCATCACTCTCTGGTGCGGCTGCCGGATGATGGCTACACGCCACGCGCTTTCGACCCTCGATCCGGCGCCATCGACATTGTGCATTACGATTTTTCGGCACCACTTGACGAACAAATCCTGCGTTCCGTTGCGCGCCGCTATCGCCTGGAAAAGACGGATCCGACTCAGGCATCGAGTCCTGTAAAAAAGCCGATAGTCTTCTACGTTGACGCAGGTGCGCCGCCTCAAATCAGCGATGCGTTGATAGAAGGCGCATCATGGTGGGCGGATGCTTTTGAAGCGGCAGGCTTTGAGAACGCATTGCGCGTCGAGCCGTTGCCGAAGGGAGTTCATCCCCGAGACATCCGTTACAATGTTATTTCATGGACGCATCGGCAGACGCGCGGCTGGTCCTATGGCGGCGGCGTTCATGACCCGCGCACGGGAGAAATGCTGAAAGGCAGTGTCATTCTGGGCTCTCAGCGCGTGCGTCAGGACAGGATGATTTTCGAGGGTCTTGTGGGCGCGCAGAATTCGGGTGCGGGCGGCCCGAATGACCCTGTCATCATTGCGCTCAACCGGATCAAACAGCTTTCTGCACATGAAGTGGGCCACGCGCTAGGTTTTGCTCATAACTTTGCAGCCTCGTCGAATGACCGCGCATCAGTGATGGATTATCCGGCGCCGCTGGTGACAGTGAGCGCTGAAGGCTCATTGGATTTATCCCAAGCTTACGGCGACGGCATTGGCGAGTGGGACAAGCTGGCGGCGACCTGGCTTTATGCCGAATTTCCGGACGGCGCCGACGAACAGGCCGAACTCGAAAGGATACTGCGTGAAGGTTATGCCAGCGGACTGCGTTTCACCGGTGACCGGGAGGCGCGCAATGTCGCCACCGCGCACCCTTACGCCAGCGTTTGGGATAACGGTGAAGATGCCGCGGCCATGTTGCGTCAAACCATGGATGTGAGACGCGTCGCGCTCGAAAATTTCGGCGCGCGCGTTATCAAGGATGGCGCGCCCATGGCTGATATGCGTAACGTCCTCGTGCCGATCTATCTCTATCATCGATATCAGGTTGCCGCGGCTGCAAAATCCATCGGCGGCTATGAATTTTCCTACAAGGCCAAAGGCGATACGCTTAGCGCAGGCGGGCCGGTCAGCGATGAAAAACAACGTGAAGCGCTTGCCGCACTCGTCGAGACGCTCGATCCAGACGCGCTGACTTTGCCGGATACGCTCGTGAACCTGTTGACCCCGCCGCTCGGCGTTTTCGGTTCGAGCAATGTCGCTGAGACATTCGACAGCGATACGGGACCGGTATTTGACCTGGTCACCGCAGCGGATTCTGCAGCCGCCATCTCCATGGGCGCGCTTTTGCATCCTGATCGTCTGGCGCGCCTGGTTGATTATGAAAGCCGTGATTCCTCCCGGCTTGAAGTGAACGATGTTTTATCCGCGATTGAACGGCAGCTTTTTGCGAACCAGCCGACAGCGCGGCGCCAGGCGATAGCGCAACGCCTGCAGACGCGTTTTGTCTCAACGCTCATCACTTTAAGCGGCGGCGCGCCGGCGGAAGGCGAGGCGCAGGCGGCTGCGGTTGGCCTTTCGAACGGCGCCGGCGACACAGCGCCGTCGAATGTGCAGTCAATTATCGACTTGTATTTGAAAGGCCTGCGCACCCGTATCGCGCCCGGCCTACTTGAAGGACAAACGCCAACCCGCGCACACCGCGAGNNCCAATATCGAACGGCATTTCAACCGTCCTGCGCCGCCGCGATCCGGCGTTGTTGGCGCCCCGGAAGTCCCGCCCGGCAGTCCGATCGGTGCAACGGGTTTTATGGAGACCTGCTGGCATTGCGAATAGAAGCTAGGCAATCAGGCGCTTGATCATCGCGGTTCTTGGCTTAGCGTGAAACCCAAACGCGGCCTCTGTTGCCTGTACGCTGGCAAGCTCCGTTTCAGTCGGATCCGGTGTAAATTCTTCGTAGCCGATAGAGCGATAGAAGGGCGCGTTCCAAGGCACTTCTGTAAATGTCGTCAGTGTAACCGCATCATATCCCGCATTGCGCGCCCAGTCTTCGCCCTTTGTGATTAGCGCGCGACCGATGCCTTTTTTTTGAAACCGTTCTGCGACTGAAATTTCGGCGATATGCGCGTGGCTGTCGACGGGCCACATCAAAATGAAACCGGATAAAACGCTATCAACTTCAGATATGAATAGCGCGCCTTCGTTTATGCCGCGCAAATGTTCCTCTGCATCGCGTACAGCGCCGTCTGCGCAAAAGTCGTAACCGACAGCTCGATAGGCGTGGGCTGCATCACGCTCAATTTCAAGTAAAGCCGAAATATCTGTTTCTCTGCCGTCGCGAATGACGAGATTCATCCGGCAAGCCCGATCTCTGCCAGCCGTTCGCGCAAAAAATCGTCGGCGCGGATATCTGGATATTTGACCCGTTCTTCCTTGCAGCTTTCGATGCAGGAGAGCATTGCATCGGGGTGCGGGTGCATGAAAAAGGGGATAGAATATCGCGATACGTTCGGGCCAGACGGGTTAACAACGCGGTGCGTCGTAGCAGGGATCAAGTCATTTGTAATGCGCGCCAGCATATCGCCCGCATCAACGATGAGGTTTTCAGGATCAGTATCGATAGGCAGCCATTTCCCGTCGCGGTCAAGAAGCTCAAGACCGCCGCCTTCGGCAGCCACGAGAATTGTGATGAGGTTTATATCTTCGTGTGCGGCAGCGCGGATGGAATTCTGATCGGCGCCTTCAGGTATCGGCGGGTAATGCAACAAACGTAATATCGAGTTTCCATCCGTCGCCATATTGCGGAAATAATCACGCGCCACATCGAGCGATGGAGCCAAGGCCTCAAGCATCACGAGGCCGGCTTCTTCAAGCGCATCAAACAGCACAAGAAACGTGTCGCGAAAACCCGCTGGGGATTCCGGCCACAAATTCGGCGGATAAATCTTTGCGAGGGGCGATTCTTTCTCAAACTGCCTGCCCACATGCCAGAACTCTTTCAGATCGGGATACTTAGAGTTCTTTGCGTGCTCGCGCCCGAACGGCGTATAGCCGCGCTGGCAATCCGGCTGCACGAAGGGCAGTTTTTTATCTTCGCGTTGTGCGAAAAATTCTGCGCTCAACTTATAAGCGCGAGACAACAGGGCGTGGCTGACCTTGTGGTCTTTAAGAATGATGAAGCCGAAATATTTGAAGCCCTCAAACAGTGCTTCTTCAAATTCCGCACGTGCTACGGCATCGCCGTCAGTATAGGCCTTGAGACTAAGTTCGGGAACTTGGGCGTATTTTCGCGGCATTTTTCAGGCCTAGCAAGGGTCAAACGGGCGAGGGTTTAGGCCGTGCAAAGCGGGTTTGCAATGTGCTGTTGAAAGATTGACGTGGTTAATCGGCGTGCCGCATAGGTTGAGCCATGATGGACCCGCATGCCAGTATTAAAGAAATCGAGCACGGACATAGTCCCCGCGCTATTGCGCAGCGATTGGAAGAAGGCCCGCAGGCCAATTACTTGCGCGACTGGGTGCTCGGCGGCATCGATGGCGCTGTGACGACATTCGCCATCGTCGCGGGGGTGGCGGGTGCGGCGCTTTCACCAAAGATCATCCTCATATTAGGCGCAGCTAACCTTCTTGCGGACGGGTTTTCCATGGCGGCTGGCAACTATTCCGGTGTGAAAGCCGAAAAGGACGAATATAAGCGTCTGAAAGAAATGGAGCTTCGCCATATCGCACTTGCGCCCGAAGGCGAGCGCGAAGAGATTAGGCAGATTTTCGCAGCCAAAGGATTTGAAGGCGATGACCTTGAGCGCGCCGTCGAAATTATCACTGATAGCCAGGAGCGATGGGTGCGCGTGATGCTCGAGGAAGAACATGGCGCTCCTAAGGTGGAGCGGTCCGCCCTGAAGTCGGGTTTTGTCACCTTTGTGGCGTTTTTCGTTTGCGGCGCCGTGCCGCTACTGCCGTTTATCTTTGGCGGCGCAGGCCACGCGCTCACGATCGCCAGTATTATGACCGGCGCAGTATTTTTTGGGATTGGTGCGCTCAAGTCGAAATGGTCGACGGTGAAATGGTGGCGTTCCGGCCTTGAAACATTCACTATCGGCATGCTCGCCGCTAGTTTTGCCTACGTTGTCGGCGCGTTGCTGAAAAGCTGGGTAGGGGTGTAGGTGAAAGGCCAAGAGTAAAATAATGAATATCGCCGATCTTACATCACGTCTCGGTTTAGAGGAAGCCGCATTGAAAAGCGGCGATCTTGTTGTCAACACGCCTATAGATGGTTCCGAAATTGCTCATATTGCTGTTGATGATGCAGCGGTCGTGAAAGAAAAAATCACGCTCGCTCATGATTCATTTTTAAAGTGGCGCGTAATTCCGGCCCCGCGCCGCGGCGAGC
>DGNI01000047.1:38767-38906 GCA_002388885.1 Parvularculaceae bacterium UBA4496
ACATCTGCGATTTCGCAGTTGGTTTGTCGCGCCAGCTTTATGGTCTGACAATTGCGTCGGAACGGCCCGGCCATCACATGCGTGAGGCGTGGCATCCGCTGGGACCTGTTGGTATTATTTCCGCCTTCAATTTTCCCGT
>DGNI01000148.1 GCA_002388885.1 Parvularculaceae bacterium UBA4496
GGAAGATTTATGAAAATCCTTGTGATTGGGGGAGATGGGTTTTGCGGCTGGCCGACGGCCTTGCATCTGTCGAATGTGGGCCACGACGTGATGATCGTGGACAATCTTTCCCGGCGCAAGATCGACATCGAGCTTGAGGTGGAAAGCCTGACGCCGATCCAGCCGATCTCGACCCGTCTTGCGGCCTGGGAGGAGGTTTCCGGCCGGCGCATCCTGTTCGAGAACATCGACGCGGCGAAGAACTATGCGCGGCTGATGAACCTGATCAAGGATTACGAGCCGGACGCCATCGTCCACTTTGCCGAACAGCGCGCCGCGCCCTATTCGATGAAGTCGTCCTATCACAAGCGCTATACGGTCGATAACAACCTCAACGCCACCAACAACGTCCTTGCCGCCATTGTCGAGGCGGGCGTTGACGCGCATCTGGTCCATCTCGGCACCATGGGCGTTTACGGCTACGGCACGGCGGGCATGAAAATCCCGGAAGGATATCTGCCTGTAAAAATTGAGACCGACGACGGGCAGGAAATCCGGCAGGAGATTCTCTATCCCGCCAATCCGGGCTCGATCTATCACATGACCAAGACGCAGGATCAGCTGCTGTTTGCGTTCTACAACAAGAATGACGGCCTCAAGGTCACCGACCTGCATCAGGGCATCGTCTGGGGCACGCAGACGGAAGAAACAAAAAAAGACGAGCGGCTGATCAACCGGTTCGACTATGACGGCGATTATGGCACCGTCCTCAACCGCTTTTTGATGCAGGCCGCCGTCGGCTTCCCCATGACCGTGCACGGCACCGGCGGGCAGACCCGCGCCTTCATCCACATTCAGGATACGGTAAAATGCATCGAACTCGCCATCGAGACCCCGCCGCAGCATGGCGAGCGCGTGCGCATATTGAACCAGATGACCGAAACACACCGGGTGCGCGATCTGGCGAAACTGATCGAAAAGAAAACCGGCGCGGCGATCGAATATGTCAATAATCCGCGTAAAGAGGACGCCGAAAACGAACTCAATGTGGAAAATCAGCGCCTTCTGGGCCTCGGGCTCGACCCGATCACCCTGGAGGCCGGCCTCCTCGAGGAAGTCACCGAAATCGCCAGAAAATACGCAGACCGATGCGACAAATCCAAAATCCCCTGCGTCTCATACTGGACAACTGAGCAGCAAAGCGGGGGCCGCTGACGCAAAGAGCGTCAGTTTTCTTTCATAATGCGAGTGTAAAAAGCGATATCGTCTTCATAGATTGCGATCAACGCATCGCGGATCCCGCTGGTCATGTATGTATCGAGCTTTTCTTTTGCGGAAGTGGCGTGCCAAAGTATGCTTTTCTCTCCCTCCAATGGTATATTGAGCTGCAAATCACCAACAACTTTCGCCCAATCTTCCTCGAACCTCGCCATGCATCCTATATGGTGATAAGTAATATGCTTCACAAACAAAAGGTCGCATTGCGGACGCCAGTGTTTATCAAAATTTTTCACGCTTTTTATTTTGCCAAGGCAATCTACGAATTCTCCAAAAGTCGGTTCATAATCAGATCCAACTTCGGGAAAAAAGCGCTTTAAAAGCCGGTCACGCTGGGGCATGGGCCGCCTGATTTTATCGAGATATGCAGATAGCACACGCTCAAGGGGCTCACGCACAAAAGAGAAACGAAAAAAATCATCCCCGAATAAAATTTCATCCATCATTCTGTCGGGCAACTGATAAGGCCGCACGAAAGGGGAACCATAAAGCGTCGGATGAATTTCCTTAGGAACGGGCAGGCCTCGCGTAATGGTTTTAAGCAATCTTGATTTTACGGTGCTGCAAGCCGCTTTTGGCGTCTCCACATAAACATACTTGTTCACCAGATCGATATGAAAGTTCTGATTGAACTCGTCCCAGGATATCTGATCCGTGAATCGTTCAAACCAGGACGGAACCTGCGTATCCATTTTGTTCATTCTTTCTGCGAATAACTCGAAAGCATCTGTACTAGCGTGTAAGTCCGGCCGCGGCAAAATCTTCATGGTTGTTTACGGCTAATATATTAGCATCCGCCGCCATAGGTGAAGCACAAAACCGCCTTGCCAGAATTCAGACGCAATGCTAGCTCTGCGGAAATCTGGACTTTGCCGCATTATGATTGCATACCTCAAACGCTGCTTCAGTTACGGCCGCTGTCGCTACAGACAGTTTGTCAACATATCAAGGAAACCGCTTGCCCCATCACGCTGCTTCAGGCGACTGATCGGTTGCTCTTCCTTATCAAATGTTTGAGCGCGCACAAATCGGGCTTGTGTGCCCCTCTTTTGGGTATCCTGGATTTTTACCAGAGCTGGTCGCCAGCATTCTCGACCAGAGAACCGACACGCCATTCGGCGTTGTACTGGTCGACGATTGTTGTCCAGATCCCGAAACAAGAGAACTATGCAACGAATACGCTGCAGCCTGTCCTGATCTCATCCGCTATATTCGGCCAAAGCAAAACGGCGGGCTTAGCAGCGCCCGCAATTGCGGCATCGATTACCTACTTCAAACCTGTCCGGAGCTAGAAGGGCTGACATTCGTCGATGCTGATGACCGGCTGTTTTCGAGATTCGTAGACCGCTGCCATATTGCTTTGTGTGAAGCGGTTGAATTGCACGAGGGCGGCGACACAAAAGTCGGCTGGATTTTCGAAGACCCATATATGATTGGCGTTCCGGGCGTGATGCGCCGGCTTCGAACGCATTCTTTCTTATGGAATCTGGTTGGCGCCACCCAAACCTCCAGCTCTATCTTTTCCGCCGAATTGTTCCGGTCTGGCCTTAGATATTCTGAGGACATGAAAAATGGCGGCGAAGACTGGGAGTTTTCAATCCGCGCTTACAAGGCCGGCTTTCGCGCTAATTACCGTCAATCTTTGGGCCTTCGATACCGTCGGCGCCCAGGAAGCATGTCTTCTGATGTTGCTGCGAATCTCGGCATGGAGAGAAATCGTGTTGATATAAGACTCCGTCATCCCGATTTATATAAAATCGCTCCGGTTACGGAACAGTATGTAAGGGAGTGTAGCCACTATTGCGTAATTGATGAGCGGGGAAATGCTTATCTGAAATCCGGAATCAAAGAAGACGGAAAGCACATTTCCGTGAAGGATCTATTGCAGCTGCTATCTTACAGCCTTGCCGTTCCGGGCATTGCCTCTCCACAAGTTTTTATTATTGCAAATTCTTCATTCCTGGCTGCCGTCAAAGGCAACAAAAGATTGCTGGATTTTGCAGCTTTGGCAAACCTGTTTGCCGGCGGCAAGCAAATTCTTCACCATTACTGGCGAAGCGAACCTAGTGAGCGCTCCACGGCTGACGTTGAATTTAACCGACCACAAAACTTGGAAGAAAAAATCGATGGCGGTGCCAGCGCTTTTTCGATGAGCAGAGAGACTTTTATTTCCGCTATAAACACCAAAAGTCTTGATGCGTTTCTGGCAGGGGGCGTTGCAGCAACTTGGACGGCGCCCGAGGTAGCGGCCTCTCCAGCTTTCAATGCCTATCAAATCCTCCAAAATACGCACGAATTATCCCGGACGATTTGGCCAAGCGGCGTCAAACCAACCTATCGCAAAAATGAACAAGTCTGGCAGCCGTCTAGCTTGAACTGGCGCGACCTGCCTGCGATGCTGACGGGGCTGTCGCAAACATTTCCAGAAATCGACAATCGGAACAAAATCTTGATCCTCGCGCGAGGTTACGATTTGCTTGCAAAAGAACATCTGGAAGAGCTGGGACAGCTCGCAGGATCACTCAAGAACCGCAAGCCGGCTCAAGGTCTGGCGCTGGGTATAATTGGCTCGACGAGAATTCCTGCGGAGCTGTCAGCATACTTTTCAGATATTTACACGCTTCCAGAGCCTGTTGGAAAAGGCGACCCCAATAGATGGCAGGACGAAAAACTTCTGGTCTCCGTTACATCTTCGTTCGGCGCCGTTGTTTCTCTTGATGTCACTAGATTAAGCAACCACTCTCCAATACTGCAAAAGAATGGCGTAAAGCTTTTTCACAAAGCTTTCAGGAACACTAGGAATTTTGACCATGGCCGCACGCTTATTTCGATGTTCAAGTCGTATAACGGCTTTATTTGCGAGCACGATCTTGAAAAAAGCTGGCTTGTTTCGCATGGCGTGCCAGTTGAAAACATCATGACGAGAGTACAGTTCGAATCACATATGTTGAATTTCCGATCTTAACTAACGCGGATGCAAAAATGAGCCTTTACAGCAGCTCGACTAAAATTTTTCTCGCCGGCGATATTCCATTCGGCTTCGAAGAGCTTTTGTCTGAGTCGAAATGCGCTGATATTTACAGACTGGTTGCTAAAAACTCCAGCGACTTTGCTTTCACCGCAAAGCAGACCGCCGCCAATGACGTCGAAACTGCTGTAGAAACGATCAAGGCGCCGCCATCTGGCCTTGCCATTATTGTAGCCTCCGAAGACGGTCGCCCCTTGGCGGAAGCCTTTGCAGAGTTGTGGGCTATCGCAGGGGTTCCCCGTCCGGATATTGAATTTTTTGACGACACCGAAAGCGCTGCGCGTACCTGTCTCGCTAGCCTTGCTAAGAGCTTGGATATGGAACTTCGCAACGCCTGCAGGCGGAATGTCGATCTTCGAAGTCAAATCGCGGTGCTGCGCGAGGAAGTCGAACAGGCGAATATTCAGTTTAGTGAAATGTGGGAAAGCGTCACGGCTGAATATAACGGCGCCCACAAGCTCCTTTGGCGGATGGACGTTACTGATGGGTTTATCCGTATTTCTCCCGGCGACAAGCTATTACAACGACTTCCGCTGACCATGAGCGCATGGCGAATGGGCGCCATCAGCATACTCGCATCCGCCCACCAGCCCAGCTCTATTACGGCGAGATTATTCGCCTTTGAGGATGACACACCCCTAGCGCAATGGAAACTTTCTGTCGGAGTAGGCGTTTCCTGGGCGCAATTCCCTTTAACGAACAGATTACCGGCACGCTATCAAATGATTGGCCTGGAGATCTCGGTCAGCGAAGGGGCCGGGATTGAGTTCGGCGTTTTTGAAGCAACAAACCCTGATGAAGCATTTTATATTAACGATGTGGAAACCGAAAAATCACTTGCTATTAAACTTTGGGGTGACGGCTCGTTCAATATTGGCGAAAAGAACGCGGAAACAAAAGCTGCTACCGCTCTTTTTGAAAACTTATCCGGCGTGCTTTTGGAAGATGCGCCCGAGACCTGGGTTGAAACAGCAGAACCGCTCTCCATGATCGAAAAGCCGCCAAAATGGTTCGCAAGACTTGGGTCACGATTGAGAATTCACCCTTCGATGGAATGTGTTGCAGCAGCAAGAGTACCCATAAATTACGACACTTTTTTTAACGGGGTCGTGCTGGATTTCGAAGTGACAGAAAAAGATGCGCAACCTGTACAGATGTGCTTCGCCGTGACAGACCCTAGGCATCCTCGGCCTTCTGTCGAGCGCATTGCAGACCATGCCGACAGAAATGTAGCGGCCGTCGAAACCGTTAAAGGATTGAAAACAACTGGTTGGATAACAGCATTACCCGCTTCGCGGCTGGCAAACATTTCACTGACTTTTGACGCGCCCATGAAGAACGCTGATCTGATTTTAATGACCCGCGTTCTGGGCGTCACCGCCAGTAACTGTAACGCGCATTTTTACAACTTGAAATACATTCTTTCCGTCCCAACAAATGAAACATGACGCCGTCAACCTGCGAGCACGGAGCTCGGTGAAAACCGTTGTTGGCGTCATTGTCCCGATTTTTAAAATCGGCCCTATCCTTTCTGATACCCTGAAGTCTTTGATTGATCAGGGCAATGATGACATCGACCTCAGATTCGTACTCGTCGTTGATGGTTGCCCCTACACAGCGACGACTCAAGAACAGATGAGGGATTATTTATATGGCGCGCCCTATCCGATAGAAGTCTGCTATAAAAAAAATGAGGGTGTGTCGATAGCAAGAAATTTTGGCGTTGAGCGCCTTCTTCATCTCTTTCCTGATGTTGAGTACGTATTGTTTTTTGATGCTGATGACATAGCGCCGCCAAATTACGTCCGTGAGGCAATTAAAACCATTCATCGCGGGAAAGCTGCGGGGAAAACCACGATCGGATGGGCGTATTCAGATCAATTTCAATTCGGCGCCGCAATACAATGGGTGCGATACCCCCGGTCGATTTTGAACTCGCGATTTACTGTGAACAATTTAAGTCAGCCGACTTCTCTTGTTACGCGTGAGCTTATAGACAAAGGCGTGCGGTTTGACGAAATGTTAACTGCGGGCATAGAGGACTGGGATTTTTGGTTTAACGCCGCCGACGCCGGTTTCTCCGGTATTTACGCCAAAAACGCCTACATTAAGTACAGGCGGCTGGCGGGAAGCCGTTCCAGCCTTAACAGAGCCAATGACGGCTACACAAAATTCTATTTACGCAACAAGCATTCCCGAAGTTATTTAGTTCGCGCATTTCTTGAACAAGAGCATGCTGAGACGCCGCGCTACGCGTTTTGGGAAGCGCAGAATTTGTATTTTTCCCTGAAAACAGCGCCGACGCGCAAATGTATAAAGACAGCCACATTAGATAACCTGCTTAAGTCCGTATGTTCGCGCGCCCGCTACCGAAATGAGGATGCCTATATTGACGAACCTTATTTCCCAGATTTTGTTGTAATCGGAAATACGGAGCACCCGGATTGTTTTGGCGCTCTACTTCATGCAGAGCAGCGACTAGTCGCGAGCAAAACGGCAGCTGCAGCTTTTATCTTAAACTGGAGCGATGAAAAAGCTCGGGCGCGGCCGTGGCTGGCGATTTTGCGCGTATCTCGCTTGGTAAAGTTTCTCACAAAAGAAAATCTTTATACGAAACCAATATTAACTTCTGATGCAAAATCCAAAGCAGCTTCAAGGCTTGGAGCAATCAGAACGCTTATAAAATCGTTGAAGGTGCGAACAGGATGGCGCGCTGAGAAAATGGATGGGGGCGCTTCCTTACTCGAAGAGCTAGAGCGGACAGATAATGTCATCTATCTGGCTTTGCACGATACTAGCTTTGACCTTGGCAACCTGGAAATTAAGTCAGAAACTAAAGAGTTCATCAGAGCTCTTAAAAGCCGCTGCGCTCCGTTCATTGACAGATTTAGCGGGCGCGAACTTCTGAAAGAGCGCGTTGTCGGAAATCCGCGATCCACCCATTGGGATATCAGCGCAGAAGCCATTGGCGTGAAGCATATCTATCCGTGGCTGCCTGATGATAATCAAAAAGCATTATTAGGCGTGGTTGGCGGTGACGCCGCCATCATGCAGGCGGCTGAGCTATTAAAAGAGACTAGGGAAACCAACCAGCGCCTGGCGATGCACCATTTTGTGCCCCGATTTTTATCTAAGCCGAACACACAGACTTTGAATGTTTTTAATTCCACAACCCAATTATTTGATTATGCAGGTGAAATAAATTCAAAAACTGAGCGCTTTTATAACGGGACGCCACTCTGGGAGAAAGCAGTCCAGTGGAACGCAATGGTGGTAAACGCCATGTCCGCCTGTGACTATATAATCAATGTCGGATGCATTGAGGCGACATTAGGGATAGCCGCCCTGAAAAGGTATGGCTTGAAAACTTGCTTTTTCTATTTTCCCACCAACCTCGCCGGAGAGGCAAGCCGTCACTCCACATATACTGTTTCTGAACATCTCGTGGCGTACACAGGTGTCTATGACAAAATCATCGTTGATGATGAAATGTCAATTTCCCGTCTCCGCGCGCTGGGTGTGCCTCGAAGCAAAGTCATTGCCTATACTGGAAACGATCGGTCGTATCTGATGCTCCCGTCTTAGACTTCGCTCTATCACGCAAACACGAAATCATCTTCATGGAGGCTGGCGAGCGTGGTGTTGAGGAGTGTGATGGTGTCTCCGGCGCCGAAGTCGATGACCACATGCGCGCCCTGCTGGCTCGCCGCGGAGAACACCTCTGAAAACTCGTCAAACGCCGCCCCGAAGCCCGAGAGCTCGATCACGTCGTCCGTCCCCGCCCCGGCGGTGAAATCCACATACCGGTCATTGTCATCGCCAAGCGAGAACACGAAGGTGTCGTCGCCCGTCCCGCCGGTCACCGTGTCGTTCCCGGTCGAGCCCTGAAGCCGGTCGTCCCCCGTCCCGCCGTCGAGTGAGTCAAAGCCGAAATTCCCGATCAGCGTGTCGTTGTCCGCACCGCCCTCCAGCGTGTCGTTGCCGCCATTGCCGTCGAGGAAATCGTCGCCATCATCGCCCATCAGCAGGTCGAAACCGAAACTCCCGAACGCCCGGTCGTCGCCAATCCCGCCGGTCACCGTGTCGTTCCCCGCCTCAGGCCGGATCCGGTCGTTCCCGGTCCCGCCGTCGGCCATGTCCGCCCCCGACCCGCCGAAGATCACGTCAACGCCCGCCCCGCCTTCCAGCGTGTCGGAACCCCCCGCGCCCCGCAGCGTGTCGTTGCCGCCATCGCCCTGCACCAGGTCGTTGCCGCCCGCCCCCTCAAGCCGGTCGAACCCCGAACCGCCCGACACCGTGTCATTGTCATTCCCGCCATTCAGACGGTCGTTCCCGCCGTCCCCCATCAGAACGTCGTCCCCGTCGCCCCCAAGCAGCGAGTCAAATCCGTTCTCGCCAGACAAGGTGTCATCTCCAACCGAACCGTCCAAAGTGTCGTTGCCAAAACCGCCTACGAGACTGTCGACGCCAACGCCGCCCGTGATGGTGTCGGCCCCGCCAGTACCGATAACAGCTTCAATATTCGCGTAAGTGTCGCCGGCAGCGTGCCCGCCGGAACCAGAGCCAGTCGTCAGATTAACATTTACGGGCGATGCGCTTGCCTGATAATCAACAGTGTCAAAATCAGCGCCGCCGTCCAGCGAGTCCGCTCCGGCGCCGCCGATGATAGTGTCATTGCCGGAACCGCCGTCAACCGTGTCGTTGCCGCTCAGACCATCATAAATATCATCGCCGCCAAGGAGAGAGACGCTGTCGGCGCCAAAGATCGAAAAACTTTCGAAGCCAAAAAGGACGTCGGCGCCGTTTGTCGGCGTGCGGACCGGCGCTTCAGCATCCTGAAGAACTGCAATGTCGATGGGAGAGAGAAATAAACGCTCTCCGTTCGCCAAAGCGGCGTTCATCACATCTGTGAATGTGGCTCCAATATGACTGCCGTCGCCATCCAACGGAACATTCCCGCCAAAAACAGCAGCCGCGTTCGGGCCAGTAAAGACAAGCTGCGACATGACTGTATCGACAAACAGCTCATAAACGCTGACGTCCCCGCCCGGCCCTTCCTCGAAAGCAAGTATACCGAGCCCGTGGCCAATTTCGTGTAACAGCACCGTGAACAAGTCGAACTGATTGAAAGGCACATTTGGATTGGACAACCCGCCAAGGAAAAATTCATTTGCACGAATTGTGTCCGAATTTACATCAATATCGATGTCTACGGTCGAACCATTTGGATCAATGCCGTCCTGCAATTCGAGGATGGGACCAGCCTGAAAGACATCAACGCCCCCTGGCCCGGTTCGTTCAAAAAAGAATGTCGGGCCGGCCTGCGCCAACGTGGTGTCGCCCAAGGGAACAAAATTGATTGTGATATCGAGCGTCGCCGCGCCGAAATTCAGATACCGTCCCCAATAATTAGCCGCATCCTCCGCCACGGCCAAAACCATATTGATAATGCTCTGGGGAAGGCCGTCAGTTTGCCCAATGGTGAAAGTGAACACTGCAGGTCTCCTGATCCGTAACGATGAGTTTTATTATCTTAAATCTATATCAGCTGTCGACTCATGTTGGACCGCGTTGAAGCCGGATCAGACCGGAACTCGTGAACGCCATACTAAATTATTGCTTTGCAGATTATGAAAATGTACCTAATGGCGACCCCCGAGACTTTAGTATTAAAATCCAGTAGCTAAGCCAGATGAAATCTAGAATAAAAGTCAAATTTACCGACATGTGGCAGAGCTTCAGTCCGTTTGGATACGGTCTGGCTCGGTATCTGGAAGAGGTGTTTCCGATCGAGTACTCAAAAAATCCTGATTTTTTATTCTTCTCCATAAGCAATTACGATCATTTAAATTATAACTGCCAGAAAATTTTCATAACGCATGAAGCTGCATATCCCGACTTTCGCTGGTGTGATTATGCCGTCACTTTCGCGCCCGACATTAACACGCCCAGACACCTCCAGCTTCCAAATTTCGCTGTCACCATAGGGTACCGAACAATGGAACGCTTGGCGGTCCAACACCGAGAGGTAACCCGGGAAGATCTGGAAGAAAAAAATCTGTTTGCAGCATACCTTGCCTCAAATGGAAAGGCCAAGGTGCGCGAAGAGATTGTGGACAAACTGTCGGAATACAAAGAGGTCACTTGCGGCGGGCGTCATCGCAACAATATCGGGCGAATTATTCCGCCTGCAGACAATCTTGATTTTCTTGGATCTGCAAAGTTTGTCGTCTCCTGCGAAAATTCCATAGCACCAGGTTATGTAACAGAAAAAATTGCTTTTGCGTTGCTGTCAAATTCCATTCCAATTTATTGGGGAGATGCCTTTGTCAATGAAATATTCAACCCGAAGAGATTCATCAACGCAACGCATTTTGGATCAATCAATGAACTTTGCGAATACGTCAAGAAAGTCGATCAGGACGACGACCTCTACATGGATATTTTGAGCCAGCCGTGTTTTCATACTGATACTGTTCCTGATTGCTTGCGCAAAGAAGCGCTATTTGATTTCTTTGACGGCGTATTTTCCGGAAAACTCAAAAGCGCTGAGCGGCCAATATTGAGCGACGAATTATATGGCGATATTAAAGGCAAGCACCGGCGCGTCATTAGAGCGCCAATGAGCGATGTAGAAGCTAATGCTTTCAAATCATCGCGAGATGACTATTTTGAGCGCCGCCTCCTTGAAACAGAACATAGCGAAGTCCTGACGAGCATCATGCGCCGGCTGCATGATGAACGGCAATAATACCAATCGCCGACAAAACAGGCCCGAGGAATGCCGATAAAATTTGACCTGGTAAAATACAAAAATTCCGTTTTCGTTGAAACCGGAACCTATCGCGGCGCAAGCGTGCTTAGTGCTATTGAAGCGGGTTTTGATCGTATTTATTCGATTGAAATCGATGATCAGCTATATGAGGAAGCACGCCAGCGCTTTGCTGATTATATTACTTCTGGAAAGGTCATCCTTCTTCACGGAGACTCTGCGCAAAAGCTTCCCGAAATAATAGAAAGAGAAAAAGAACTGTGCACGTTTTGGCTAGATGCGCATTCGCAAAAATTCAACTTTGACAATGAGACGCTTGGTGCGGAAAATTGTCCGATTTTTTTCGAACTTGATACGATTGCGAAAAGCGGCCGGAACGACCACACAATATTGATAGACGACGTGCGTCTTATCAAAAATAAAAACGCTTGGCGCGGCCACAACGTCACGCTGGAGGGCGTTATTGAGAAGCTGCGGGCAATTAATCCTGACTATACTCTGCAATACGAGCCTGGGCATATTGAAGATGACGTGCTCGTTGCGACAGCATCCCCAAACTGACGCATACGCATTTCACATTTTCCGGCTTGGATAATAATTCCCGGCTCAGGCGCGCTTCCGTTCTTTTACTTGCCGATATTCTTCCGGCAGGGTTATGACTGTATCCACTTTTCGTGATGATAAAATACGCTGAATATTCGTGCAGCTTCGGCGCCTTCAGCTGTATCGAGCAACGCTCTGCCGCGGCCCGCCTTGCCGATATTAAACCGGCGAATCTGAGATTTATCCTTGAACAAATCTTTGATGCGTTCCTCGTCAACGGAGACGCCGGTTTTCTTCGCCATGAAGGTCGCTGTACCCAACGGGTCGTTTTTTAGATCCTCATAAAAAACCGGATAGGCGTTGGAGTTCCGCAGCCATATAATTGAATGGCTTATGTGCCACTGGATTATCTTTGCCGCCTGCGTGACAGACTTTACGTAAGTGAATTCCTGTTTTCCGGTTTCCCGAGCCGCATCAGCATGGTCGAGCAGCGACTGAACGGAATCAAGCGGGTCGCGAAACGTCACGAAAGCAACCGCTTCGCCTCTCTCGAGCATGCCTTCAGCCGAATAGGGGCGCAGGTGGGTTTTCACCACCGACAGCTCCGGAAGTAACTGAAGCTTTTCCTTGCAAGAGCCAAGATTGTCTACAAAGCCGCCCTTACTATGACCGCCAAGAATTTTTTCTGCCTCGCTCTGCCTGCCGCCATTTTGAGCGGCGATCTCACGCAACAGTTGCGCACAGAAGGAACTGGCTGATTTTGGCGCGCCTTGCTGAAAAATGATAGGTTTTTTGTTTTCGGGCATACTCAGTTTATACGCGATTTGACGGCTACGTTGAATGCATTCCGTTTCCGGTGAAAGTCCCGCCCGCCAAGAGAAATGCAAGAGGCGACGAACCGCGCCCGCTTACACCACTCTCTCCCGCCAGGCAATATTTTCTGCTAATTGACGGAGCGGAACAACTTCCGCTAATGCATCTCGCGACTAGACATTATGAGGCTGCGGCGCATGTGTTTCTTGAAAATTGCGAGCCTCATCGTATGAACCCCGATTACATCGGCATGCTTGAATAATGCGCACGACACTTTCAGACATTGTATCCGGACTTCGGCAGTGGCGCCTGTGGTCATTGCTGGCGCTTGAAGATTTCAAGGCGACATACAAACGAACTCTGATCGGCCCGCTTTGGGTCGCGGCGTCATTTGCGGCATTTGTGGGCGTCAAGATTTTCATTTTTGGCTCTCTCAATCAGCTGGGCGGCGGCGAGTATTTCAGTGGATATGTCACGCTGGGCTTCATGATGTGGACGTATCTCGCCAACGCTGTGAACTCAGGCGTCAATGCATTTACAAGCTCGCGCAACTGGATCCTTGGCGTAAGCATGCCGTATTCAGTCTTCATTTTTCAGAAGATCGCGCTCTCACTTCTGAACCTCGCTTTTGTCGTTGTTGCCGCCGCACTAATATTAACGATGTTCATGTCGATATCCGCTAAAGCATACCTTCTGGCATTATCTGGTATTGCCGTCACTGTGATCTCCTTATTCTGGGTCCAGCTGTTACTTGCGGTTCTTGGCGTATTTTTCCGCGACATCATTCAGCTAGTTTCGACCATCATGCGAATTATGTTTTTTCTCACGCCGATTATCTGGATGCCCGCCGCGATCGGCGCCCGCGCCAATTTTGTTCAATGGAATCCATTCACGCATTATCTGGCGATCGTGCGCGCGCCGATTCTTGACGGCGAACTGCCGCTCATCAGCCTTTATATTGTATTCGGCATTGGCGGTTTGGCGGCGATTCTGGCAATATTCGCCTTTGGTTTCGCACGGAAATATATTCCGTCTTATATATGAGCCGCCAATGCCATTGCTTGAATGTCAAAATTTATGCGTGAATTTGTTTGGCGGAGGTTTACTCCGGCGCGCGCGCATTCTGGATGATATCAGTTTCAGCCTGGCAAAAGGCGACCGGCTTGGGATCGTCGGATCCAACGGCGCCGGTAAGTCGACATTGCTGAAGACGCTTGGCGGTATTCTTCATCCAGCGGAAGGCGTGCTGAACGTCGAAGGCCAGGTCAGCGCATTGTTCAACATTAGCCTGGGCACCCGCCCCAACTCCTCGGGGCGGACAAACATAATTCTGCGGAACCTGATCGAGGGGCGTTCGATTAAAGAAATCCGGGATAAGTTACCTAGCATTATCGAATTTGCGGATTTAGGCGAGAAGATTGACTATCCCATGGAGCAATACTCCGCCGGTATGGCGATGCGCACCGTATTCGCCGCCGCCACTGCTTTCGATCCGGAAATACTATTGCTGGATGAATGGATCGGCGCCGGCGATATTAAATTTCGCCAGAAAAGCCGGCGGCGCATGAAGGAACTCGTTGAGCGCTCCGGCATCATCGTAATGGCGACACACCGTAAACAATTGGCGCTGGATGTTTGCAATCTCGGCCTTCACCTCGAGGGCGGCCGCATTGTCTACTTTGGCGATATAGAAAGCGCATGGGCAAGCTATGAAGGGGCTTCAGCCGTCGTCGCCGATGCCGAATAGTGATCCGCAATTTGATAAACAATAATATGAGTATTATCCGCTCATGAAATTTTCGGTCATAACGCCAGTATTAAACGGGAGAAAATATCTTAGCGCCGCCATCGAAAGCGTGAAAACGCAAAGTATCGATGACTGGGAACTGCTGATTGTTGATGGTGCGTCTACTGATGATACGCTATCCATTGCGAAAGCATACGCTTGCGACGACGCCCGCATTGCATACATATCAGAAACAGACACCGGCATGTATGACGCCCTGCTCAAGGGAATTGAGCAGACGGACGGCGACTGGATTTGCTGGCTGAACAGTGACGACCTATACACGCCTTGGTGTTTTTCAACGGTCAAAAAATACGCCGAAGCCGAAAAGATGAATTGGTGCACAGGCTTTCCCGGCTGTTGGGACGCCGAGGGCCGCCTGAATTATGTAAAGCCGGTCAGTTGCTACTCTCAAAAGAAAATTGCTGCAGGATGGCATCACGACAAATTGCTGGGATACCTGCAACAGGAAAGTATTTTTTTCAGACGAGACTTGTTCAAAAAACTACTCGATAGTGACATTGCCCGCCTGCGCGGCATGAAATACGCAGGCGATTTCCTTCTCTGGCGCCGACTCGCACAATACAGCGCTCTGGATGTGATCCCGTCCGTACTGGGCGGATTTCGGCGGCACGACTCGAATATGTCGGAGCAAAAAAAATCGGCGTATTGGAACGAAGTGCTGTCAACGAACCCGTTTCAACTACCCGGGCCCGCCGCCGCCACAATCGCGTATTTCTATCGGCTACGCTCTGCAAGAACGGCCTGGCGCCTTATCGACGCGGCTGACAAATCTACTGCGTCCGTTAAGACAGCGCCAAATGCCATCTCAGACCGGCTTACCTAATCGAGTTGCGCCAAGTCGGATTCCACCATTTCACGCACCAGTTCCTCAAAGCTGGTTTTATGCCGCCACCCCAGCTTGTCATGCGCTTTTGAAGGGTCGGCTTGAAGCAAGTTGACTTCCGTAGGTCTGAAATACCGCGAATCGACCTTGATAACCGTTTTACCGGTTTTCCTGTTGATGCCGGTTTCCTGCGATCCTGATCCTCGCCACTCAATGTCCATATTGACAAAGCCAAAGGCCTTTTCCGCAAATTCTCGCACCGTATGCGTTTCACCTGTACCCATTACGTAATCATCAGGCGCATCTTGCTGCATCATCATCCACATACCCTCAACATAATCCCGCGCATGTCCCCAATCACGAACAGCGTCGAGGTTGCCAAGAAAAAGCTCATCCTGAAGGCCGCGTGCAATCCGTGCCGCGGCGCGCGTAATTTTTCGTGTTACGAATGTTTCGCCCCGCATCGGGCTTTCATGATTGAATAATATCCCGTTCGAGGCGTGTATTCCGTACGCCTCCCTGTAATTCACTGTAATCCAGTAAGCGTAGAGTTTTGCCGCAGCATAGGGGCTGCGCGGATAAAACGGCGTTGTTTCTGATTGGGGCGTTTCACGTACAAGACCGTAAAGTTCCGACGTTGAGGCCTGATAATACCTTACGTGGTTTTCCATTCCGAGTATGCGGATCGCCTCCAGCAGACGCAGTGCGCCGACTGCGTCGGCGTTTGCGGTGTATTCCGGCGTCTCAAAACTCACATGCACATGAGACTGCGCGCCCAGATTATAGATTTCGTCGGGTTTTGATTCCTGAATCAGGCGGATCAAGTTCGTGGAATCAGTTAAATCTCCATAGTGCAGGAAAAGCTTTGCGTCAGGATTATGAAAATCTGTATAAATATCATCTATCCGGCCCGTGTTGAACGACGAGGACCGCCGCTTGACGCCATGGACGACATATCCCTTGCCGAGCAATAACCGGGCAAGATACGCCCCGTCCTGACCTGTAACCCCTGTAATAAGCGCTGTCTTTTTTTTCATTTTCGCCCTGACTTCAAACTCCAATAATCGTCCGACAAAAGATCGAGAAACCCACTCGAAATTTCATTGTTAATTTCCCCGCTTATGGCAGGAAGCCAAAGTGGGAAAAACTCGGATGCTCGGCGCGCATAAAGTAAAAATCGACTTGCCACAACATGTTGTCGCCCGGCCGCAGCAACGGCTCCGCCATATCGGCGCAACGAAATCCGCGCCCCTCCATATCCAGAACAAGCTGCGGGAAACGCTTCTGGCCGATAAAGTTATAGGTTTCAATGCACAAAAAGCTGGTTCGCTCAAGAGTGTTGCAGGCGCCGTTCAGTATATCGACTTCTGTCCCGTGCGTGTCGAGCTTGATCGCGTAGGGGCCAGCCAAACACAATCTTTCAACTTCGTGATCTATCGATGTCGCTTTGATCCGTTCAAGATTGTCACGCTTGGCCGGCTCCTTGAACACAGCCCCTCCATATGAGGTGGCGTCATTTGGGAAGAAAATCTCGCCTGGCCGATCCGTAACGCCCGCAATTTCAATCGTCGTCCTTTGCGTTCTCTGCTGAAAAGATGTCAAGCTTGAGCGCCAGTCTTCTTTCGCTTCAATCAGATGGGCGTGCGCCTCGGGCCAATGCCGGCGGGCCGCTTTTGTCCACGCGCCCTTCGCCGCGCCGACATCGATAATTGTGCCGACCTCGATGTTTCTTTGCGCCATTCGCAAGAGCGCATCATCGTGACGAAGGCTGAATTTTTCCCGCAGTAAGGCTCTCAACATTTTTTAGCTTGCCACAAGCGATTTCAGCATCGCTTCTTTCTTGGAAAATATATCCTTCATTGCATAATGATCCAGAATGAACCGCCGGGCGTTTGCTCCGAGTTGTGACGCTTCCTCGCGATTTTCAAGCAAGGAAACGATTGCCTCCGCCAAGACTTCAGGCTTGCGATGATCGGCCTGTTTTATGGTCGGGGCGTCAAGACCCGCCATTTCATCAACTGGCGGCGTTTTTGAACAAACGATCGCACATCCCGTACTCATTGCTTCCATCATCGACCACGAAAGGACAAAAGGGATTGTCAGATAAACATGCACCGATGACGCTTTCAGGACTTTTAAATACTCGCCCCTCGGCAACAGGCCAGTGAAATGGATGCGATCAAGGTCTAAGTTTCGTTCTTTGAGCGCTTGTTGTTTGAAACTCTCCCCGTTCGGCAGTTTTTTACCGTACGCCACTCTGTCCTCGCCGACGATCACGGCGCGAGCATTGGGTTTTTTCGCCAGGACGATCTCCAGCGCCTTCATGAAGTCGGGAAAACCCCGATACGGCTCCATGCCGCGGGCGACATAGGTAATCAACTCGTCAACGCCGCTTAAGTCGAGCGCATCGAGCTGGAGTTTGGCGCCCGGCGACGGCGCGTATGTGGCCGTATCGATGCCGTCATGAATGACTGTCAGCTTTTCTTTCAATAAATCCGGGAACTGGCTGTGCTGAAAATGCGTCGGACACCACGCCGCATCGCAACTGATGAGATCCATCTGAATCGAAGCATTGCGCGTTCTCGTGCGAAGGTCATCGTCAATTTCGCGCGAAGCTTCGTCAAGGAACGCAATATCCGGGGCATTTGAGCGATAATACCATTCAAAATATCCAACATATCTGGTTTTCGGCCAGACATCCTTGACGTAAAGCCCGGGGCCCCAGCCGGAATGCGCCATTACAATATCGGGCTTGAGCCCTTTCGATTTCAATTTTAACGCGGCCCGGGCGAGACCTTGTCCGTTCAGGACGGCCTTTTCAAAACCGCCGACATAAGGGTGAATCTTTTCGGTGACTTCGCGGTGCGGGGCGTAGTTGAAAGTTTTCAGCCCCTCAAGTTGCGCGCCTTTTCTTTGCGTCCCAAACCAGACGTCCCAGCCCTTTTTCGCCAGATACTGGCCAAGAACGCCAAATTGCGCGGGAAAATTATCGTGTAGAAAAAGAATTTGCACGCCGTATGCGCTATTCTTCCCGCATCGAACGCGCCAGTGCGTCGGTCAGCGGTTTCAGGAAATAACTGATCGCCGGCCTCGACCCCGTACGGATAAAAGCTTCCACGGGCATGCCGGGAACGAGCGGCGCATCGTTCAGCAAGCTGTTCAAGTCTTCTCCCTGCGGTATATCCACTATCACGAGATAATAGGATATGCCGGTACTCTCATCAACGAAACTGTCCGCTGAAACCGACTTGACCGAACCGGTGGCTTCGGGCGTCATGCGCGAACCGAAAGCGGAAAAGCGCACCAGCGTATCCTGCCCGTTCTGCACTTTATCGATATCCTGCGGCGAGACGCGCGCAGCGACCTGCAGCTTATCGCCAAGCGGCACGATCTCCATCAGCGGGTCGCCGGGTCCGACGACCCCGCCTTCCGTGTGAACCGACAAACCGATGACACGGCCGGTCTGAGGCGCACGAATTTCCGTGCGGCGCAACTCTTCCGCGGCCGTCACGCGCCGTTCTTCAAGTTCCGCAATGGAAACCTCTACATCGCGCAGCTCCGCGATGGCTTCTTCGCGCCCGGTTTCCTGCAGGCGTTCGATCTCAAGCTTCGCTTCGGCAATGATGCTGGTCGCTTCCGCCACGCTCGCCCGCAATGCGCCGCGCTCTCCTGCGAGACGGCGAGACGCGCGTTCGAGTTCCCGCACACGCGTTTTCGGAGCATATCCCTTTTCGTGCAATTCGCGCACGCCCTCCAGTTCATCTTCAATGAGCGCGCGCTGGTCGCGGAGAGAATCGATCTGCGCCTTCATTCCCTCTATTCGCTCATTCTGCTGTACGATGCGCTCGTTCAGCAACGCGACCTGGGTTACCCGCGTCGTGCGGCGCGCTTCCAAAAGCTGTGCTTGCCCCGCAAGTTTGGTAGCAAATAGGTTGCTCCCGAGCACTTCTTCAACGCCATAAGGCTCGCCTACAGAAGCTGCGCCATCGCGTTCAGCCTCTAGGCGAGCGCGGCGCGCGTATAGCTCCCTGAGC
Organism: Parvularculaceae bacterium UBA4496; assembly: GCA_002388885.1. Classification (GTDB taxonomy): domain Bacteria; phylum Pseudomonadota; class Alphaproteobacteria; order Caulobacterales; family Parvularculaceae; genus Hyphococcus. The sequence goes on from DGNI01000148.1 coordinate 19,081, forward strand.
TGCCCGTCTATAAGCGCAAGATTGGCCGATTGAACCGTATCATCCAATCTCGCCACAACCTGACCTGCCGTTACCTCATCGCCCTCACGCACGAGAATGGAATCGACGACGCCGCCATTCAGGTGCTGCACTGCTTTTCTGTTGGTTTCGACGATGACATGGCCGGACGCAATTACGGCCCCGTCGATCGGCGCGGCGATCGACCAGACGGCGGCGCCGCCCNNCCGAGCCTGACGAAGAAACGGGCGTCAGCCGGGCGCGGTTCAGCGGTCTCATTCATGGCCTGACGCCTTTCGCTGCCTTCCTTTCGCATCTGCATCGAAAGAAGCAACCTGACGGGGCGCAAATTTCTTTAAAATCTCATCCCTTGGCCCGAGAGCACGCAATTCGCCATCAACCAGCAACAATAGCTTATCAACGTAGGCGATCGCAGACGGGCGGTGCGCGACAATAATCGTCGTTGCGCCCCTCGCCTTAGCACCCTGTATCGCCTGAGCGAGCGCCGCCTCGCCGTCGGCATCAAGATTGGCGTTTGGCTCGTCAAGTACGATAAGTTTCGGATCGCCGTAGAGCGCGCGCGCCAGCCCGAGACGCTGGCGCTGGCCGGCGGAAAGGTGCCGGCCGTTTTCACCGATCTGCGTATCGTAACCGTCCGGCAATCCGAGCACCATCTCGTGCGCGCCCGCCGCTTTCGCCGCAGCGATGACTTTTGCGTCATCGATCTCTTCGTAAAAGCGGCCGATATTCTGGGCTGCGCTACCATCGAATAATTCAACTTCCTGCGGCAGAAACCCGATATAGACCCCGAGAACCGTTTTGTCCCACTGAGACAGGTTTGCATCATCCAACTTTATACTGCCGGAAATTGCAGGCTCGACGCCCACTAGCGCGCGCGCGAGCGTAGACTTACCTGCTGCGCTTGGTCCAATAACGCCCAGCGTCTCGCCCGCATCCAATTCAAAGCTGACATTTTTGAGTACGGGGTTTTTAGAAGCGCCAGGGCGACAGACAAGCTTTTCCACCGACAGGGCGCCTTGTGGTGCGGGCAGGGCTGTTTTGGGCGTCTGATCTCTTGAGATACGGATGAAGTCCAGCAACCGCTTTAACGCCGCTCCACTCGAAGCGAATTGCCGCCAATGACTGGTTACGATCTCGATCGGCGCCAGCGCGCGTCCGGCAATAATGGAGGCGGCGATCATAACGCCCGGCGTCACAATACTCTGGATCGCCAAATACGCGCCCGTGCCCAGAATAGCAGATTGCAAGAACAGCCTCGTCGCCTTGGTGGCGGCCGTCAAACCTCCTATGCGATCCGTTGCAAGTATGTTGTTGCTGCTGGCTGCGGCGCTTTGCTTTCTCCAGCGCTCGCGCAATCGCTCCCGCATGCCCATGGCGTCCGCCGCCGCGGCGTTTCGAATTGAAGACATGGCGGACTGGTCAGCGCCAACGATCATTTGACCGGCTGCTATATTTGCCTGTCGCGACGCCCGCTCATTGACAAAGGCCAAGGCCAGAAGAACCAGCAAGCCAATCAAGGCCACCACTCCCAGCAGCCAATGCATCAGGAAAACAAGGCCCAGAAAAAACGGCGCCCAAGGGGCGTCAAACACTGCTGTCAGAGCTGGGCTGCCTACAAACTGGCGCAAAAACCGGAGATCCTTTATCGGCTGCTCGGGCGACTTCGTTCCCATCCGGCCTGCGTCCATAGACACGTCAAAGACCACATCCTGAAGTTTGTCCTCAAGCTCTTCGCCAGCGCGCGCAAGCAATGCGCCTCTTGCAAAATCAAGAACCGCCATCCCGGCGAAAAGCGCCAATGTGAGCAGGGTCAGAACGGCCAAGGTTTCGTATGACCGGCTGCTGATCACGCGATCATAGATTTGCAGCATGTACAGCGGCCCGGTCAGCATCAGCATGTTCACGAAAAAACTGAGCACGCCGGCTATAATAAGCAGCCGCGACGCGGCTTGCCGCGCTGCGGACACATAAGGATCCTGATCCTGTGTGAAAGACTGCCAGGCCCCGGTCATTAACCTTACCACGCCAATGCTACTGCTCGCTGCAAAGCATACTGTTTAAACAATTAACAATGAGCAATTTCTAGACCAAACGGACGGTTTCAGCAAAGCAGATGAATAGCGATTTCCGAACGCGATGAGGGAATCCGGCTAGCACGGCAGCTATTTCGCAACAAAGCGTTATTCAGATCGCCTGTGAGGAGACTTTTTGGGCCGGCAATCCTTCAGAAAGCCTTTTCAAATGTTCAAGCGAAACGCGCGCTAAAACCGCCCCGCCTTCGCCCATAATTTCCAACAAACGCTCTTCCCAGCCGCCATCGACAACGAGCCTCAGGCCATCAGAACCCGTCGTAATGCCGCCATTAGCGGAAGCGAATTCATTGATGTCGCCTTCCGCAATGACATCGCCTTTCGCCCGCAGGCGGTAGCTTAATAACGAGTCTGAAATCCCTGATGAGGCGGCGCTGGCATTGCTGTGGCTTCGCATGACATTGGTCTTCGTTCTGTCGCCTATCGTTTGCCATACGGCGTGACACTGATCAATGGTCACATTCGGCGCCTTTTCCGCCATCACCTTAGGCAGTTTCAGTTTCGCCAGAATTTTATTTGCAAGCATAAGCAGGGACAGCGCTGGCGAGCGCAGCAATCTTGTTGCCTCAAGTACTCTCGCCTGATCAATCAACGTTGACTGCTTGAATAATTCAACGTCTGTCGTGTGTATGACAGATGCAGAGATTTCCTTTCCCGCAAAGCGCACATCCGAAAGGATGATTGCCCGCCCGTCGCAGAAACAGCAATATAATGGAGCGCCTTGAAGTGACTCATCCTTTCCAGCGACTGTTATATCGATCCTATGGACCTCGCCGTCCAGTAATTGTGGCGGAACAGAAATGCTGAATTGGCATAATGACGCCTGCCCCTGGTATGGTTCCGAAGGTAAAAAATAGGCGGCATACGCATTGTCGATTTTCATCTTCAAGGGCAGACCCGCCCCGGCGCGGCGCACGGTCCAGCCGCGGATAACGCCGTTTTCTGAAATGCCGGTAACAGCGCCCGCAAAACTATCTGATTTAAAAATCCGATCACGATTGACGAAAAGCGGATCACTAATGACGCCGTCAAAATCGACGCGAATTTCCCGCCAGTGTCGTAACTCCAGATGTTCCATTAATGGCGAAATGTCGACAAGCGCCTGACCACCATGTTCCGGTATCCCAAAATTCGCTTCTATCCAGTAGCGGCGATTGACCAGCACATTAATGCGATAGCCGCTGCCCCGCTCATCATTACCGTCAACGCGAATGAATAAAAACGGTCTTTCGTCGACACAGAAAAACTCGATTGACCTTTCGGGGCGCCCGGCTTCTCCGGCCTTTTGCAGAAATTTATCGGGAAAGCCGTGACTCTGACCGGACGTATTGTTCTCACTGGCGAGAAGACGCCATTGCCGCCGCGCCGGATAGTCTCCGGATTGCAAAGCCCCTACCCTGTAGTGTTCATTTAAAAGCCTTTGGTAAATGTCATCGGAATGTGAGGCGTTCGCCATCCCTTTTTCATCGTTCGCAACATTTACGGCGCCGGAATCAAGCTTCATTGCATGGCCTCAAATGAAAACGCTTTCAACGCTCAGACCGTCTGAAACGAACGCAGCGTTCGCGTGAACGGCCTGACGCGTCCATGTATGGAATGTCGAGTCGCTTCGGCGTATCTGGATATGACTAAAGGGATCAAGTGATGAAATGTGCGCGCCTTTCGTCAACCGCTGCGTTAAAAATTCAATATCTGCATAGCCCCTTACATTCTCGGGCCAATGAACATTCTCAGGGGTGTTCTTCACGACCAGGGTCCCGCCGGCGAAATTGTGCGTTTGACGGTCCGCCTGCTTCCATGACCGGACAATCGTCGCGTCTTCCGCTTCGAGGTAATTAAAAAGCGCGCCCTTTCCGGCGATATCGAAATCCACAGCCTTACGGTACAGATTGATGTCGGCCAGATAATTTGGGCTATAATAGTCATCGTCGTCCATTTTCGCCCAGTAATCGCCCGACATATTGAGAATGCCGAGATTGACGGCGCAGCCTACCGGCATGTCTGCCGGCGTTTGCAGCAGTTTTATGCTGTCATCGCCTTTTCTGGCGGCCTCGACCTCGGTCATATCGGCATCATGCGTGTTCAGCACAATCAACAGCTCGCGCTCCCGGTAGGTTTGCGCCTGATAGAACTTTACCGACATTGGAACCAGCTCAGGGCGTATTGTCGGCAAAATGAAAGACAGACGCGCATTTTTCGGAACCTTGTACGCCACGGGAACATTCATGACGCGAGAAATATCTTCTATAAATTCATAGTGCGTATGATTTTCCATGACTTCGCGCCAGCCCTGATGAGCCTTGATGGCCGCGTCGACAGGATGACGCTCGATATCTTCGCAAGCAGCTCGAAATTCGCTCGCGTCGTTTATCTGCAGGACGCCATGGCCAATCGCCTTGTTCCAATAATCAGAATCTGAAATACATAGTGTTTTCGTCGCAAGACATTCAAGAATATGCTGTTCCGCCTGCGGCGACCCGTCAGGGAAAATAGCTTTGGGGATGATTTCCGCGACAGCAGGCTTCAATAACGCCGCGCGCTGTAGATCATGAAAACATCCAAGCACCCGGCAGCGTTCGGCCGGGTTCATGCGCTGATTATTATTGCGGATGTTGTAGCGGTCCTCATAAAACCAGAACTTTTTATCAAAAAGTGTGGCGATATCCTCGACGAGACCGCTGGTCCCTCGCACATTCGTATAATCAAAGGCTCTCGCCATCAGGAACTGAATCGTTTCCGGCAAATCCGACCAGTCGCCTGTTTTTTGCTTGTAGGGATTGTAGCAGCTTGAATCCACGCAACTTCGGACCGGCGAAATATCCGGTCTGATTTTTCGGGCCTCGTCAATTATGAGATGATTTGCGAAGACATAGTCGAACTGCTGCATGATGCGCTCGAACGCGCGCAAATGCGCCGCATCCCGATGAAACCAGAACGCCGTTGGCGTTCCGTTTTTCCGGCATTGTTCGATGACATCTTGCACAAGCGCGGTGGCGCCTGATCCAATCAGCGCCTCCCGAAACGGGTTGCTCGCTTCAAGCCAGTCTGACTCAACCAATAAAAAAGAAGGTTTTGAAGCTTCTAACTGCGCGCTCCAGCCCGGTTCGGAAAGCTGCGTAACGCGCAGCACGGGATCAAGCGCCGTCTTCAGGCGTGCGCTCCCGATGAGCGCAACATCCATATCGATAAATGGAGCGGGCGTCTGCCGCATTGCATTTGCATGAACCTGCTTCACTAGACCGGGCAAGGCCCAGTCATTGTGAAGGTTTGCAAAAAACCGGTTTCTGATCTTTCTGTTCTCTGCGTGGTTCATGCTTATTCTCTGCGTATGACCGGGCTGGTTATAAACCTTTTTAAGATTGTTAACCGGCGCTTTTTTCAGTCTAGTCAGCGCGGCTTAATCGATTATTGCTGACTGCAAAACCATTCCCAAGTCTTGCGCAAGCCGTCTTGAAGGTCGGTTTTCGGAGCGTACCCCAACGCGCTGCACGCATGGCTGATATCACACCAGGTATGGCGAATCTCCCCGTCGCGGAAACCTTCATAATTGACATTGACCGGCTTTTCCGGTCCGACCGCCCCTTTCATCAACTCAAGCAGTTCATTAATTGAAGTTCCCCGACCTGAGCCGAGTTGGTAAACACCGGACTCCTCCGAGTTCATGCCGAGCAAGATGCCGCCTACAAGATCTTCAACGTAGACATAATCGCGGGTTTGCGTGCCGTCGCCATAAACCGTCAGGGGCGAGCCTTTTTGAATTTGCCGGAAGAATTCTGCGACGACGCTGCCCTTGTGATACGAGCGCGGGCCGTAAACATTGGAAAAACGCAACGAGATCGCCGTCATTCCATAAGCGGCCGCATATGCCGAACAATATCCTTCAACCGACAATTTCGCCGCACCGTAAGGGGATGTTGGCCGCGGCGGCATATTCTCATTCACCGGCGGCGTCGCTTCACCCAAAATGGCGCCGCCCGTTGAGGCGCTTACAATCTTTTTAACGCCGCGGCGGCGCATCTCTTCCAAAATCATCAGTGTGCCACGCACATTCACATCCCAGTTGAACATGGGGTTTTCAATCGAATCCATAACGCGGGTATCCGCAGCGAGATGCACGACGCAATCGACTGAATTCAAAGCCTGCCTGAGTACTTTTTCATCACGAATATCACCATTAATGAATTCAACATCGAATTCTTTTATCCACTCCCATTTTCCGCACGATTCATTATCGAGCACGCGTATCTCGCCAGCGCTCTGTATTCGAAGGGCTGCGATCAGATTCGCGCCAATAAAGCCGCATCCGCCTGTTATTAGAGTTGAATTATTCATTTGCACATGGACTCATGATGAGTAATTTTCAGGATTTCACTTTCGGCGTGTGGATCCCGCATTCGGTTTTCGCCTGCCCTGCCCATCGGCCGGAGCGGGCGTCGTCTTCATCGACGACTTTCGACGTACACGGCATACAGCCGATCGAAAAATATCCCTGCCGCACGAGCGGATGCGGCGGTAATTTATGCGTCGCTGAGTAGTCGGCAATATCCTTGCGCGTCCATCGAGCAAGAGGATTGAGCTTGTACTTAACGCCATCGAATTCGACAATTTCCATGTCCTGGCGAAAACCCGTCTGATGCCGCTTGCGGCCAGTGGCCCAGCAATCGAACCCTTTTAGAGCACGCTCGAGCGGCTCAGTCTTGCGAAGCCGGCAGCACTGATCCGGGTCATGCATGGAAAGCGTGCCCTGAGGATCATCCAGTTCAAGGTCCGCCTTGCGTGGGCCGATCACCCTGACATCTTCAAGCCCCAGATGATGCTGAAGTCTCGAGCGGTAGCGTACGGTCTCGCCGAACAGTTTGTGAGTGTCGAGGAACAGGACAGGGATTGACGGATCAACGGACGCCATCAGCGAAAGCAGCACCGCCGATTCCGCTCCGAAGGACGACACGAACGCGATCTGGCCGGGAAACGCCTCAGTGACGGCATGGGCGATGATCTCCGCCGCATCCCGGTCTTGATAGAGGGCGTTCAGCCCCCGCACGCGATCATCGACAGTGGTCAATGGCTTTCCTGTGGCCTTCCTGCCCCAGGCCGCCGGGGCAGAGCGCTAGGCTAGCGGGCCTTGCTGCGGCGCGTCAATTCCATTAGCGCCAAGCCTTGTCTTGCCGGTTGCAGGGCTCTAAGAGGGCGGGGCTTTTTGCGGGCGGCGCGTTGTTTGCGCCTTGTTGACAATATCTGGAAGCGGGAAGATTTATGAAAATCCTTG
>DGNI01000146.1:0-4038 GCA_002388885.1 Parvularculaceae bacterium UBA4496
GGCCGTTACATCAAACGCCCGGCTTTCCATCCGATGTTCGAGGCGCTCGAAAAACGCGCGGCGCAAAAATAAGCGCCGCACGCACCAGAAAATTAAGTTGAGGAGACGCCGCAGCCCATGCGGATTGAGGAAATTATTCGAAAAAAGCGCGACGGCGGTGAACTGAACACCGCCGAAATCACGCGGTTTGTATCTGCGCTTGCGGACGACTCCCTGCCTCGGGAACAGGCGTCCGCGCTGGCCATGGCGATTTTCTTTCGCTCCATGACGGAAGAAGAAATCAGCGCCCTCACGCTCGCCATGGCGCAATCCGGCGAAGTCATCGACTGGACCGACGAAAACCTCCCCGGTCCTATCGTCGATAAACATTCGACCGGCGGCGTCGGCGACAAGGTAAGCTTCGCGCTGGCGCCGATCGCAGCCGCTTGCGGGTGTTTTACGCCGATGATTTCGGGCCGCGGCCTCGGTCATTCCGGAGGCACGCTCGACAAGATCGAGGCCATTCCCGGCTATCGGGTACAACCGGACATCGCCGAGTTCAAACGTGTCGTTAAAGAAGTCGGCTGCGCCATTATCGGCCAGACCGGCGAGCTTGCCCCTGCGGACCGGCGGCTTTACGCCATCCGCGACATCACCGCGACGGTGGAATCGATCCCGCTGATCACCGCTTCAATCCTGTCAAAGAAAATCGCCGCCGGTAATCACGCATTGGTGATGGATATCAAGACCGGCTCCGGCGCCTTTATGCCTTCGCTCGAAGCGGCGAAAAATCTCGCCGAAAGCATCGTCGCAACAGGAAACAAGGCGAACCTTAAAACTCGCGCGCTTGTCACCGATATGTCCGAACCGCTCGGTCTCACTGCGGGCAATGCGCTCGAGATCGACGAAATCGTCAACTACCTGACCAACAAGCATCGCGAACGGCGTCTTGACGTGGTCGTGCAGTCTCTTTGCGTCGAGATGTTGACCATGACAGGCATTGAGAAAGACGAAAAAACCGCGCAGGTCCGCGTGGAAGACGCAATCACATCCGGTCGTGCTGCAGAAGTGTTTGCGCAAATGGTCTCAGCGCTCGGCGGCCCGGCCGATTTTATGGAAAAATACGAAACCTATTTGCCGAAGGCAAAATATTCAGCGCCGGTGCCCCCGGGCGAAGAAGGCTATCTCTCCTCCATCAACACACGGCGCATTGGCATGGCGATTGTCGATCTCGGCGGCGGGCGCCAGCGGGTTGACGACACGCTTGATCTTTCCGTGGGCTATACCGATATCGCACGGTCCGGCGCCAAGGTTGGAAAAGACCAGCCCCTCGCGATTGCTCATGCCGCCAGTGAAGAGGCGCTTCAACAAGCGGTCAAAGCCTATGCGGGCGCTTGCGTGATTTCAGAGTCCAAGCCGGAAAACCGCCCCCTGATTTATGAATCTATCTGTTAGACCGAAGGCGCTAGTTTATGTCCTGTACTGACGAAGAGTTATTTGAACATGCCGCCAGGGTGCGCGAGCACGCTTATGCGCCGTATTCGAAATTCAAGGTGGGCGCCGCCATCATCGATGATGTGGGAAATATCCATGCCGGCTGCAACGTGGAAAACGCCGCCTATCCGCTCGGCAACTGCGCGGAAACATCAGCCATTGCCGCCATGATCGGCGGCGGCGGCAAGGCCATCTCAAAAATCGCCGTCGTCGGTGGCGGCGACAAATTGGAGCAATGCATGCCCTGCGGCGGCTGCCGACAGGCCATTGCGGAATTCGCCCAGGATGACACGATCATCTTGCTCAAGGGCGAAGGCGGCTCTATCCGGCAGGTTACGGTAGGCGAACTCCTGCCCCACGCCTTTCGGCTGAAACCTTAAAATCCTCCCGAAGCCGGGACGGCCTAAGACTCATAAAAAGCATTTCCAATCATGAAACGCACACCTAGACCGTTAGAAATTAGGAGCTTCTCCAACAAAGACGGATCGAAATGCTATTCAATTTCCAAACGCCGTGATGGGTTTTATGAGATTTATGTTGATCGCCTTATTTTTGATCCAGATGAAGAAGTCGGTTATTGGAGCACATCTCTCCCGAAACCTAGTGTCTTTGGTAATGTAGAAGACGCCGAAAACGAGTTATTTGCACAGTTTGGCGACGATATAATATCAAACTGAGACACTTTCCGACCTTGCTGCGTGGTTTATTCTCAACGGAGAAATTGCTAGATTGTCCTCATGAAGTTTTTTGCTAGACTTCTATACCTTCATTGTCGGGTGTGGCGAGCGAAAAGGGGCGAAAGATGAACCACCCCTAAAAAGTTCGCTTTTCCGGTTCTTGCTCAATAAAAACGGCAGGTAAAAAGATTGGCCCGCGCACTTATCGGCATACTGGACTCTTTTGGCGTCGGCGCGACGGAAGACGCGCATAAATTCGGCGATGAAGGCGCCAATACGTTTGCGCATATTGCCGAGGCCTGCGCCCGGGGCGAGGCGGACAAGGACGGCTTGCGCTCGGGTCCGTTAAAAATTCCGAATTTGATGCGTTTGGGGCTCGGCGAACTGGCGCGCGAGGCAACCGGCGTGAAAGTTCCCGTAGAAGGGCCCGCGGACATTAAAGGCGCATACGGTTTCGCCGCTGAAAAAAGCTATGGCAAGGATACGCCGAGCGGTCACTGGGAGATGATGGGCCTGCCGGTTGAATTTGACTGGGGCATGTTCCCAAAAGGCCCGCCGAGCTTTCCGACAGAACTATTGGATGCGCTGATTGAACAGGCCAACTTGCCCGGCGTGCTCGGCGATAAACATGCTTCCGGCACCGCTGTCATCGAAGAACTCGGCGAAGAACACATCCAAACCGGCAAGCCGATTGTTTACACGTCCGGCGATTCTGTTTTTCAGATCGCCGCTCATGAAAAACATTTCGGGCTGGAACGACTTTATGACGTTTGCGCCATCGCGCGAAAGCTCGTCGATAAACATAATGTCGGCCGCGTGATCGCACGCCCGTTTGTTGGTGAGCGCAAGGGCGAATTCGAGCGCACCGGAAACCGCCGTGATCTGGCGACGCCGCCGCACGAGCCGACGTTGCTCGATATTTACGCGGAGATGGGCCGCCCCGTGATTGGCATCGGCAAGATCAGCGATATTTTCGCCGGTAGCGGCATTACGAAATCGGTGAAGGCGCATGGTAACGAAGACCTGTTCGATGCGTGGCTGAAAGAAATCGAAACCGCGCCCGATGACTCGATCATTTTCGCCAACTTCGTCGACTTCGATACGCTTTTCGGCCACCGCCGCAATGTCGCCGGATACGCGGCGGCGCTTGAGGCTTTCGACAAGCGCCTGCCCGAATTGGACTCGGTATTGAAACCTGATGATGTGGTCGTGTTAAGCGCCGATCACGGCTGCGACCCGACCTGGCCCGGCTCCGATCACACGCGCGAGTTCATACCAGTGATCGCCTTCGGTGAAAAAGTGAAACCGGGTTCAATCGGGCGGAGGGATACATTCGCCGATATCGGGCAATCATTGGCGGCGCATCTGGGCGTCGAGCCGCTGAAACAAGGCACGTCATTTTTGGGATAATGGTGGAAAGAGGGTTCTGACATGAACCAGACAAATGTGATGGATCTGGAAAAACGCCGCAAAGCGGACGCCGCCGGACATGATGACGACGCGCGCAATCCGGGCGTGCCGCTCGACGCCGACTGGGTCGATACGGTGCGCGTTAATCTCTCCGCCGCCGAGCGGCGCGTGTCGACGCTCGCAGGGCGCAGAACAGTCAAGAAGGACTGGCAGGCGGCGTGGCTTTTAAAAGCCATCACCCTGATGGACTTAACAACGCTTGCAGGCGACGACACCGATGGGCGCGTGCGGCGGCTTTGCGCCAAAGCGATGCAGCCAGTGCGCCCTGATCTTTTGAAAAGTCTGGGCGCCGAAAACCTGAACATCACCACCGGCGCCGTTTGCGTCTATCACGCTTTTGTCAAAACGGCCGTCGATGCGGTGAAGGGCTCAAATGTGGAAGTCGCCGCGGTTTCCACCGGCTTTCCGGCGGGGCACG
>DGNI01000146.1:4061-5000 GCA_002388885.1 Parvularculaceae bacterium UBA4496
GCGCCACGGAAATTGACATCGTCGTCAGCCGCAAGCATGTGCTGACCGCCAACTGGCGCGCACTTTATGACGAAGTCAAAGCGTTCCGCGAGGCGTGCGGGCCCGCGCACCTCAAATCGATTCTCGCCACCGGCGAACTCGGCTCCATCAGCAAGGTCGGCAAGGCGTCCATGGTCTGTATGATGGCGGGGTCGGACTTCATCAAGACCTCGACGGGCATGGAATCAGTCAACGCCACCCTCCCCGTCTCCCTCGTGATGATGCGTGCGATCCGCGATTATCAGACGCAAACCGGCCACAAGGTCGGGTTCAAGCCGGCGGGCGGCATATCCGACGCCAAAACCGCGCTTCAATATCTGGTTTTATTAAAGGAAGAACTGGGCGATGACTGGTTGTCGCCAAAGTTGTTCCGGTTCGGCGCCTCGCGCCTGCTGGGCGATATCGAGCGCCAGCTCGAACATCACACAACCGGGCGCTATTCGGCTGCCAACCGCCACCCGATGGGATAAGACATGTCAAACGTCGCAGAAATTTTCGATACCATGGAATACGGGCCTGCGCCCGAAGAGTCCGCTTATGTGCGCGACTGGCTGAAAGAAAAATCCGGCGGGTTCCAGCATTACATCAATGGCGCGTTCACCAGCGGCGACAAAGCGCAAAAAATTATCGAAAGCCATAACCCGGCGAATGGCGAAAAATTAGGCGTATTCCCGGCTGCGGGCGAAGCCGAAGTGAATGCCGCGGTCGCCGCCGCCAAGGCCGCCTTCCCGAAATGGTCGAAGCTTCCTGGGCACGCGCGCGCAAAGTATCTCTATGCGCTTGCGCGGCTCGTCCAGAAAAATTCGCGGTTTCTTTCCGTTCTGGAAACGCTCGATAACGGCAAGCCGATCCGCGAGACGCGCGACATCGATATTCCGCTCGTCGCGCGGCATTTTTATC
>DGNI01000125.1 GCA_002388885.1 Parvularculaceae bacterium UBA4496
TCTTGGCGATGCGCGCTTCGCGCTCGCCCTTCTGGACCATGGAAACGATGCGGCGGAAATCCTGAACCGTGAGGCCTGTTTCTGTCGCGAGGTGGCCGATCTCGTCGCGGATATCCTGAACCTGACCTGAGGCTTTGCCCGTAAAGTTCTTCCAGCCCTTGCCGGTCTTTTCGGAAATCCGGTCGAGCCATTCGGGATCGAGTTCGGCGCCGATATAGTCGGCCAGAAACTCTTGCCGGTTTACGCCATAGGAATCGGCCAAACGCACCAGCTTGCCTTCAAGCGCCATCAGCCGACGGTTGATATCGTAAAGCTGTTCGACCAGCGCTTCGATACGCTGGTTGTTGAGGCGAACCGATCGCACGCGCTCGACAATGTCTTTTTGCAGTTTTTTGAAGCGGCGGGTTTGCGACGCGGTCAGATCGTCGCCCTTTAGCTGCTCCTCGATCATGATATCCTGAAGACGGCGCAGCTTTTTGTAGTCGCCGGAGATTTCGTCGAACTTCTCCATGACGCCTTCGCGCAGTTCGGCTTCCATGGCGGACAGCGACAGCGCGCCTTCATCGAAATCGTCTTCGTCGTCGTCGGCGTTTTCTGCCTTTTCGGCTTCTTCCTTATGGACCCGCTCGGCGACTTCCGGCTGGGTCATGTCGGGGCGCGCTTCAGGCCCGCCGCCATAGGTGGCGTCGAGGTCGATAATATCGCGCAGGAGGACGCGGCCTTCCTGAAGTTCGTCGCGCCAGACGGTGATGGCTTCGAAGGTCAGCGACGACTCGCACAGTGCGCGGATCATGGTCTCGCGGCCAGCTTCAATGCGCTTGGCGATGGCAATCTCGCCCTCGCGCGACAGCAGCTCAACCGTGCCCATCTCGCGCAGGTACATGCGAACGGGGTCATCGGTACGGTCAGCGGAGGCGCCGGTGTTGGTGGTGACAACCTGGCCGCCTTTTTTCTGATCTTTGACGGCGATCGCTTTCGACTTCGATGTTTTCGCATCGTTGTCGTTGTCGGCGTCTTCGTCATCTTCCTCATGCTCGACGACATTGATGCCCATCTCGGAGAGTTGAGCCATGATGTCTTCGATCTGTTCAGATGAGACTTCTTCCGAAGGGAGAACCTTGTTGAGTTCGTCATAGGTGACGAACCCGCGCGCCTTGGCGGATTTCAAAAACTTCTTAACATCCGCATCCGTGAGATCGAGGATCGGACCGTCGCCCTGTTCGGGGGCTTCCGGTTCCTTCTTAGCCGCCGCTTTTTTCGCCATGTGCTTTAAAAACCTTTACCGCAGAATTTTCATCGACTGTATTTTTTGTCGACCGTCTTTTTCATTCGCTCGAGTGCGTCTTCAAACCGCTTTGGACTGTCGCCATTGTCCGCGTCGTCGTCTTCGCGCTTGCTGGAATTGACCATCTCCTCGCGCGCCGCCGCCGCCGCCTTCCAGGCGTCGTCTCCATCCGTGAAAATCTGAGACGCCGAGCGCGCCACCTCCTGTTTCAGGGTGGATTCAAACAGATGATGGGCCAGGGCGTTCCGAAAACCCTGTTCTACCTCGTCAATCTCAGCATCGGGGCGCAGGAATTTATGTTTCGAGAGCTGGGAATCATGTGTGACCCGCTCCAAGGCTCCTGCCGCGCCGGTCTGGCTGAGATGGCTTTTCAGGGCAGGGCTGTCAAGGGCCGGATCGCCGGAAATTGCCGCCAAAACCTCACTGAGCAATGCTTTCAGGCCCGGATCGGCGATTTCGAGCTCCAGAAAGGCCGATTCCACCCGTTCGATCAGGGCTGGATGGTTGATGGCCGCCAGAATAAGAGAGGCCTCGCGAACCCATTGGGAGGGGTTTTTGAGCCCCGGCGTCGGCCTTGCGGGGGCGGCGAACCGAAAGCCCTGGCCCCGCTTCGCGCCCTGCCGGAACGGATTGTTTCCCGTGAAACGCTGATTGCCGCCCGTCGGACGGGAGCGTTCCCGTTCCGGCGGCCTGAATTGCGCGTCGAGCCGCTGGGACAGCTCCGCGCCATAGGCGCCGCGCACATCCTTGTCGGCGATGGTTCTAACGAGTTCGCGCAAATGCGAGCGCAGCTTTGCCCGGCGCTCCGGCGTATCGAGCGGCTGCGCGGCAATCTCCCGATCCCACAGCACGTCCACCAGCGGCCGCGCTTTGTCTAGAATAGCATTCATGGCGCCGGCGCCTTCAGCGCGGATCAGATCGTCCGGATCCTGACCTTCCGGCAGGAAGGCGAAGTTGAGCGACGCGCCGGGCTTGAGCATCGGCAGCGCGCGATCAATGGAACGATGCGCCGCGTTGACGCCAGCGCTGTCGCCGTCGAAGCAAAGCACCGGCTCGTCGGACGACCGCCAAAGCATCGCAAGNNAAGCTGGTCTTCGGTGAGCGCCGTACCGAGCGGCGCGACGCCGCGTTTGATCCCCGCGCCCCACAGCGCAATGACATCCATGTAGCCTTCGCAGACGATCAGCGGGGCCTTTTCCTCGGCTGAGGCAGCCCGGGCGTTGGTGAAATTGTAGAGCACCGAGCCTTTGTGAAACAGCGGCGTTTCCGGCGAATTCAGATACTTCGCCCGCGCATTCGGGTCGAGCGCCCGGCCCCCGAAGGCGATCACCCGGTCGCGCGCGCCTAGTATCGGAAACATGATGCGGTTCCGGAAACGATCATAACTTGCGCCGCCATCGTCGGGTTTGATGAGTAGACCCGCCTCGATCAGCACTTCGTCCGTAAACCCCTTATTCAGGAGATAATCTTTCAGCGCATGGCGGCCTGCAGGTGCAAAACCAATCCCGAATGCCTCGATCTGCGCATCGGTGATTTCCCGCCCGCGCAAATACTCCATCGCCGCGCGCCCGTCGGCCCGGTGCAGCATCGCCGAATAATACTTCGCCGCCGCGCCGCAGGCTTCGGCGAGCCCTTTGGCTATCTCCGCGCGCGCCGCCTCTTCGGGGCTTTCGGTCGGCAGCGTCATCCCCGCATCGGCGGCGAGCCTCTCCACCGCTTCGGGGAATGTCATCCCCTGCGTTTCGATCAGGAACGTAATAATGTCGCCGTGGTTCTGGGTCGAAAAACAGTGATACGTCCCGCGCCGGTCATCGACCGAAAAGGACGGCGTCTTTTCCGGCTTGAACGGCGACAGGCCCCACCACGCGTTGCCGCGTTTTTTCAGCTTCACATGCCGCCCGATAACGTCGGACGGCCGTAGCCGCGACTTCAGCTCATCGAGAAATTCAGGCGAAAAACGGGGCATCGGGTTCCGGTGCTGCTCAAAACAGGCTTGAGATATATGCGCAACCGGCGCGCCCGCATAGAAAACGAGTTAACCGCTTTTCCCCACCTGCCCCCTTGCTATTCTCATGGAAAACCCGCAGACGCGGCGGCCTATGACGCAACGCAATATATCATCTAGCGCCTTATTTCCTTGGCCTCGCCAACGCAGGAGCGAACTGGACAGACGTTCGCCAGCCAAATCCCGATGCCGCAAGGGCGCTATTCTAAAGAGTCAGAGCCGGACCGTATCGTGATGCTGAAAGGAACGTCTGATCTTCTCGGCTTAAAGGACGCTGTAAAAATATGAATCCGGCTCTGAGAAACATCGCCATTATCGCGCACGTCGATCATGGGAAAACCACGCTCGTCGATGAAATGCTGCGCCAGTCCGGCGCCATCCGCGAAGGCTCGGAAATGGCCGAACGCGCTATGGACTCCAACGATATCGAGCGCGAGCGCGGGATCACGATCCTCGCGAAATGCACCAGCGTCGTCTGGGAAAAATCCGAAAAACCCATCCGTATCAACATTGTCGATACGCCGGGCCATGCCGATTTCGGCGGCGAGGTGGAGCGCATCCTCTCCATGGTCGACGGCTGCCTGCTCCTGATCGATGCAGCCGAAGGGCCGATGCCGCAGACCAAGTTCGTGCTGTCGAAAGCGCTGGCGCTCGGATTGAAGCCCATTGTGGTCCTCAACAAGGTGGACCGGCCGAGCGCCGATCCGGACAAGGCGCTCAACGAGGCCTTCGATCTTTTCGCGGCGCTGGGCGCCAGCGACGAGCAACTGGACTTCCCTGTCCTGTACGCCGCCGGCCGCGACGGCTGGGCGGATCATTCACTTGACGGCCCACGCGAAAATCTCGACGCGCTTTTTGAAACCGTGCTCAAGCATGTGCCGGAACCTGACACCGCCGCTGACGCCGCAAGCGCGCCGTTCAAGATGCTGGCGACCACGTTGGAAGCCGATCCCTATCTCGGACGCATTCTGACGGGCCGCGTGGTTTCCGGCGTCGCAAAACCCGGTGTCACCATGAAAGCGCTGTCGCGCAGCAGCAAATCCATCGAACAGGCGCGCATAACCAAAGTACTCGCCTTTCGCGGGCTCAAACGCCAGCCCGTCGAAGAAGCCTTCCCCGGCGACATCATCGCCATCGCCGGTTTTTCCAAAGCCTCGGTCGCCGACACGCTTTGCGATCTCACGGTGACGGACGCCCTGCCCGCCCAGCCGATCGACCCGCCGACGCTTTCCGTCACCATCGCCGCCAATGACTCGCCGCTGGCGGGCCGCGAAGGCGACAAGGTGCAATCGCGCGTGATCCGTGAACGCCTGTTGCGTCAGGCCGAAGGCGACGTCGCGATTTCCGTCAGGGAAACCGAAAACAAGGACGCTTTCGAAGTTGCGGGCCGCGGCGAGTTACAGCTTGGCGTTCTGATTGAAAACATGCGCCGCGAAGGCTTTGAGCTTGCAGTTTCGCGTCCGCGCGTCGTCACGCGCACCGACGAGAACGGACAGACGCTCGAACCCATCGAGGAAGTCGTCATCGACGTGGACGATGATTATTCGGGCGTCGTCATCGAAAAACTGTCGCAGAAAAAAGCCGAGCTTGTCGAGATGAAACCGGCGGGCGCGGGCAAGACACGGCTTGTCATGCATGCGCCGTCGCGTGCGCTCATCGGTTATCACGGGGAATTCCTGACCGACACGCGTGGCACCGGCGTCATGAACCGCTCCTATCTTGAACACAGCCCCCACAAAGGCGCCATCGAGGGCCGCCGCAACGGCGTTCTCATTTCCAACGGTGATGGCGCGGCGGTTCCTTTCGCGCTCTGGAATTTGGAAGAACGTGGGGTCATGTTCATTGTTCCGGGCGATCAAGTCTATGAAGGCATGATCGTCGGTGAAAACGCCAAACCTAACGACCTCGATGTTAATCCGCTAAAGGCGAAACAGCTCACCAACATTCGCGCCGCCGGCAAGGACGAAGCGGTGAAGCTGACCCCGCCCCGCCGCCTGACGCTGGAACAGGCGATCTCCTATATCGACGATGACGAACTGGTCGAGGTCACGCCCAAAACCGTGCGCCTACGGAAAATCGCCCTGAAGCCGCATTTGCGCAAGCGCCGCGCCAAAGAGACGGCGTAAGTTTATATCTTCGCTCACCGCGTCATCCCGGGCTTGACCCGGGATCCAGCAAAAAGCGTAGCGCTTGAAGATGGATTGCGGGTCAAGCCCGCAATGACGGACGACCGAATGCAAATTCATTCACAATGTCAAAGAGCCCGGACCGGCGGCTCATCGCCCCGATCCTGACGCCGGAAGAGTTCGTTCAAGGGTTTGCGCCGCCTACATGGCTGCCGCGCGAATATGATGAACCGCAACTCGACGTGACATGCATCTTACGGCCGTATTGAAACCCGTGGATATCTCTCCACCAACACTGGGTTTTTTTGAAATTTTCATCATATCTGTTGTATTTTTTCGGGCTCCGCTCGCCTCATGCGTGTACGGATTTTATTATCGGCAGGCCGCATCCTAAATAGGCTCATCGGGAGCCCAACGTCCCCGCAACTATTGATGCCAGAAGCTTCGGCATTGGCCAGGTGACAGATAAAGGTTGCGCGAACACATCGCGCAAAGCAGGAATCACCTTCAAATTCGATTGATAGACCGGCGTAAAGAGCCAGCTGATCGTTTGATAAAGCCGCACGTGACCTCTGCGCGCTTTGACAAACGCAGACAGCGCTGCGTCGATGTCATCGGTTTCGTTCAACGCGTTCGCCAACGCCAGCGCATCAAGCAGCGCCATGTTGGCGCCCTGCCCCAGTTGCGGGCTCGCCGCGTGCCATGCGTCGCCGATGTGAACGACGCGGCCCTCAACCGGAAATTTCGCCGTATGGTGCGCATATTGTGCAAACACGAATTGATCGTGCGAGGTGAAATGCGCCAGCACCGTCGCCGCTTCCGGCCACAGCGCCAGCACCTCCGCTTTCCAATGATCGAGCGGCGCATCGCGCCACGCAGGATAAGCGTCAGCCCGCAATGTCCAGAAGAAAGCCGCAAGCCTTTCACCGCCCTCATCAATCGAACCGATCGGCATCACGCCCGATGAAACATCGGCGCTGCGATAGCGTTGTGATAGCACGCTTTCGTCAAACCCGTGTCCGGCTGGAAACGGCGCATTCGCCCACAGGGCGCCGAAAGGAAGATGTGAGTTCACGCGCTTAACAAGCGGCGACCTTACGCCCAGCGCATCAACAATAAGGTCGAAGGTCGGAGAGCGGTCTTTTCCACCAAACTGTATCGCAGCGCCGTTACCGGACGTTTCGACGCCTGAACCTTCTTTGCCGTATTCCAGCGTGGCGCCATCTGCATGTGCTGTGTTCAATAATTGATCGAAAAGCGCGGCGCGATGCACTGCCAAACCATGCGCATCAGGACCAAGCGCATCATAACGCACATCGAGCACCTTGCGCTTTCCGCCATGCAACCGCCCATCGAGGCGCTTCAGACGGGCCCCGTGTTTTTCCAGCGCCGCCAGAACGCCGAGTTCGGCAAGCACCGCCTGTCCGGTTGGTTGTATAATCAGTCCGGAACCCACAGGCGCGGGCGCCGGCGCCTTGTNNCGACAGGCGCCGGCGCTGCCGCCTTGTCATAGACAACAACACGATGCCCGGCGCGCGCGAGAAACGCCGCCGTTGAAAGGCCCGCGATTCCCGCACCGGCAATGGCGATGTTGAGTTTTTTTGCGATATTGGCCTTCCCGCCTCGTTGCGGGAAGACATCACGCGAATTCGCCGCTTTCGTCTATGACGCAGAGGGGCGCATTACGCCGCAATCGCTCTTTTTTCCGGCACAGGCTTTTCTGACATCGCCGGTTTGATCCCGAGCCACGGCCTGAGACCGGGAACCCGCCGGAATAGTTCATAACCAACGACGCAACCGGCGACTGTGATTGTTGTGACCAACAAAAACTCCGGCCAGACGCCTAACGCCATTTGCGTCAGGTAATAACCGGCGGCGATGGTGATCGTCTGATGCAGAATGTAATAACAAAAAACCGCGCCCGTGAGATATGTCAGCAGCTTCGATGTCCGATTGAGAAAGCGCTGCGCCAACCCCATTAAGAGGACGATGCAGCTCCACGCATAAAGCGTTTCAAGCACCGTCTCGATGACGCCGATATAGGGAACACGCACTACCCATGACGCGGCGATCATCTCCTCGTTTGCCTCGACATAGGCGCCGAGCAGCCACAGCCCGGCAGCAAAACCTGCGGCCAGAGGCAGAGCGCCATAGACTGAGCGCCAGAAGCGGTCGTGCTTGGCGGCGAAATACCCCAGCATGAAAATGGTGAACCGGTGCGCATGGTTGGCCCAGTCTTCATACAGATTGTGCGTCGTGGGAAACTGCGGCGACAAAACCAGTTCGTAAAACACGAAGGAGGTGATCACGAGCAGCATGAGCCGCAACGGACCGCCAGCGATGACATCCAGCGCCCGGGCGCCGGCGCCTTCAGCGAAACGGCGCAGCAAGGGCAAGAACGGAGACATCAGGAGGATGTAAACGAACAGATAGACCACGTACCACAGATGGTTCCATGTAGGCGTGATCATGGGATAAAGCTGTTCAAGCTTGAGGTAGTTCCCCCAGAAGGCGAAATAGCCCGGCTCAATGGCGCCGGACTGACGGAGTTCGAAATAACTTTGCGGGGCGACGATAACGATCATGCCGGCAAGGATCGGCAGCCCCAGCCGGTAAGCGCGCGATCCGGCAAACCGCCAGTTCGATGCGGCTTTGTCCGAGGCGAATCGCACCGCGACGCCAGAGATGAAGAACAACAGCGCCAGCCGCCATGGGTTGACGATCACCATCAACGGCTCAGGCCCTGGGCCCGCATAGGCGCTTTTGACGTGAAAATCCCATGTCACGTAAAACATGCCGACGTGGTAAAAAATCAGGAGGCCGAAAGCGATGACGCGCAGCCAGTCGAGATCGTACCGGCGTGCTCCGCCATTTATGAATGCGCCTGATTGTGCGTCCGCCACCGCCATGGAGGTCTCCTTTTCCTTCACCGCGGAGACTTACGGCGTCTTGCCTCAAACGCCAGCGCAAAGGGTTCCGGGGCGGCGGTGCGTGACGAAAGGCCGGAAATGGGCGACATCCGGGACAAACGGCGGCGGCCGGGGATGAATTTTCGGCGGTTTTTAAACGCGATGTTGCGGTCGCCGCCCGGCGCGCCATAAACATCTTCTCAGATGAGCAACGCGACCGAACAACAATCCCGCACGCTTCCCGGCGACGACGCCCGCGCCGACCGCACGACCTTTTTCTGGGTGGCGGGATTTTTCATGGCGTTTCTCGTGGTCGGCATTCTTTCCATGATCACGGAACAATCGCGCACCAGCGCTGATCTCGAGGTCGCGCAGAACGCGCTCTATGAAAGCTCAAGCATCTTCGTGATCCTCGCACTTTACCCGCTGATGCGATTGGCTGTTAATTACGCGGCGCCGGGCCAGCATGACTGGCGGCGGATCATCGCCGTTCATGCCGGTTTCTGCCTCGCCTTTTCCATCATCCACATCATCGCCATGGTCGCGATCCGCAAGGCTGTCTTTCTGTTGGCTTTCGACGGGTCGTACATCTTTACGGACAATCTCCTGCGGGAGTTCATCTACGAATTCCGCAAGGACGCCGTCACCTATTCGCTGATTGTCTTTTTCATCACCTTCGGACGGCAGCTCGAACAGCAGCGCCGGGAGCTCGCCGCCGCGCGCGAGGACGCAAGGAAATCGCAAAAGCTGACACTGAAAAGCGGCGGGCGATCCATATTCATCGACGCCGCGTCCGTCGTCTGGGCCAAGTCAGCCTCGAACTATGTGGAGGTGAAAGCCAACGGCGAAACGCACCTTGCGCGCGCGACACTCGGCGCCATCGAAAACCAGCTTGCGGATGCGGGCGCTTCTGCGGTTCGGGTTCACCGTTCATGGGTCGTGAACGCCGATCATATCAAAAAGATCGACCCTACCGGTGAGGGCGATGTTCGCATTGAAATGAATGACGGCACCGTGGCGCCAGGCAGCCGCCGCTATCGCGACAGGCTGCCCGCAACCCATTAAGTAAGCCGGTCTTTCATCAGTTTGCCGGCGGCGCCGAAGTCCATGGATCCGTGAAAGCGCTCTTTCAAGGCGCCCATGCACTTGCCCATGTCTTTCAGGCCGGACGCATCATATTCGTCGATGACGTCTTTCACCGCGACCTTGATTTCATCTTCCGAAAGCTGGCGCGGCAGGAATTCGCGAATCACTTCGATTTCGGCGCGTTCCTGCTCGGCGAGTTCCGGACGGCAGCCCTTTTCAAACGCCGCCGCGCTTTCCTCGCGCTGCTTCACCATCTTGGTAAGAATGCCGAGGATCTCTTCTTCCGTAACGCCTTCGCAGCGGTCTTCGCCGCGCGCGGCAATGTCCCGGTCCTTGATCGCCGCATTGA
>DGNI01000155.1 GCA_002388885.1 Parvularculaceae bacterium UBA4496
TTGTCCGCCATGGTTGCGGACCGGATGAACGGCGGCAAACACCGGCCAAATGCAGAAGTGCTGGCTCAGGGGGTAGCCAATATAGGCTCGTCATTATTTGCCGGACTGCCGGCGACGGGCGCAATCGCCCGAACGGCGACGAATGTGCGGGCAGGCGGAAAAACCCCCGTGGCCGGCATTGTTCATGCTCTCACTATATTGGCTGTGATGATGCTTGCCGCGCCGCTCGCCGGGTATTTGGCATTGCCGGCGCTTGCCGGGCTGTTGATTTTGACGGCGTGGAATATGAGCGAGCCGCACAAATGGAAAAGCTATCTTTCGGCGCCTGTTTCAGACAGGCTGCTCCTGCTGTTGACCTTGATCTTAACGGTGGTGGCGGATTTGACAGTTGCGATTGGCGTCGGTGTTTCGGTAGGTTTGGCGATCCGATTGCGCCGCCGTGATGTGCCGCCTGCGGACTGGAGCGCGCCGGAGCGATAGGCGGGAAAGAAGGGACGCTAATTCACGGCTAGAACAGCAGCGACAAAACTATCAGGGGGAATGTAGGGAGTGGAGTTTTCGTATTTTGAACCGGCGCCCGAGCTGCGCCAGTTTGTCAGCAGCTATTATTTCGTGTCGCTGCCGTTTGAAATCGCCGACATCATGCGCGCGGAAATCGCCAACGCCCGTTTCATCCTTGAGGGAACGGTGTGGTCGGACTTGTCCGGAGAAGAGGTGGTGTTTGAGGCTGGCGCGGCGCCGCTTTGCGGGCCAACCTATCACGCAAGCCGGATCAAGTTTGCGGCGAATTCGAAAATTTTCGGCGCGGCGATCACACCGCTCGGCTGGCGCCGCATGTTCGAAATGAGCGCCGAAGACGCCGCCGACCGGCACCTGCCGCTCGCCGATACGATCCCGGCGGACAGACGCTCGCTCATTAGCGGGATTTTCGAAGCGGCGGGTAACGTGGGCGTTGTTGCGGCGGCGGACAGGTTGTTTTCATCGCTCGTGACCGACGAGCGCAGCGTCCACGAAGATTTCATCAAGCAGGCGACGGACTGGATCGTCGACCCGGAGCCCAACGAGATCGAACATTTGCTCGATCACGTAGATTTTTCACAACGGCAGGTGGAGCGTCTGTGTAAGGCGTATTTCGGTTCGAGCCCCAAGAAGCTGCACCGCAAGTTCCGTGCGCTCCACTCCGCGAACCGGCTGACCTGGCATAATCTCGACGACTGGCGCGATGTGGCGCGCACCGCCTATTACGATCAGGCGCACTTCATCCGCGAGTTCAAACAGTTCAATGGCCGCACGCCGAAGGAGTTCATGGACGGCCCGCATATCCTCGTGCGGATGACGCTGGAGGAGCGGTTAAAGATCAACCACGCNNGCCGTTCAGTCTGGTGGGGTAGAAATAAGTTGCGTCTGTCCGCTCGTCCTTTTGTGGGCTGAGGCCTACAATAAAAAAAATTTCTGGCACCGAAGCGGGTGAAACCGGGAACTGGTAAGAACAAAGCGGCGGAAATCTGCTGAAATCCCTGAATTTAAAGCAGGATAACCGCTTTCGCCGATAACAGACATTTGTGATACCCTTCGATAGTAACTCGGCGACTCGAGGCTAAGCGTGGAGCTAGTCATGTTTATTATTGAGGACGAGGCACACGCCGAACCCCAAGACGGAGAATTTGAAACTCGACAAGACGCAATGACCGAGTTGATGCGTCGCGCGCGAATTCGTTGGGATAAGAAGCCCAATCTCGCGCCATGCACGAGTTGGAGAACGTGTGGTCGTCGCTATGAATTGGTGGAGTACGACAAATCAGCGACGCCTTGGAAAGTGCTATCCAGAAGACTGATTCTAGAAATCAGTGCCGAGGGCGTGCACTGGCATTCCGCGACGAACGAGGACTGAGCGCTTTGGGCCGAAAGCAGCCATCAGACCCAAAGCGGTTCTTGGCTGACTCAATGGTGATCAAAAAATCTGCAGGAAATCAACAATCTAAAAAGATGGGGCGCCAGTTCGGATTCAAACAATGGACCTTTGGATTGCAAGTTCCTTTGGAATTACAGTCTCATCAAACCGAGATAAGCAACTATCTTTGTAGCCATTCCTTCCAATTTGCGGCTTGCCATAAAATATCCTGTTGACGGCTTCGCAGTTGCGAAGTAAGAGGGCCGACAACTCATCAAGACCAGCCGAGGGANNAGGCCCTTTGACGCTGGGGCAACCGCCAGGAAATCAGACCGGTTTTCTGGAAAGGTGCCAATTCCTGCGAGATAGGGTTTCCTTTCTCGAGAGATGAGTCGGACGAGCAACGACGCATGTCGTCCGATTTGGTCTCCAGCGAATTTCCAAAATGANNGGTCTCTAAGCGAATTTCTGAAGTGAGTTGGCCCCGTTTGATCGGGGTTTTGTTTTGGAATTGACGCGAGAGACGAGCAGTGAGCAGCGCGCAAATCGATACGGAAGAAACGGTTCTTCGCAAGACGGTGGTCTATAGCGAAGTCAGTGTTTTTCTGCCCGGCGATATCGAACTCGACAGCGGGGAGACGCTGTCGAAGCCGGAGCTTGC
>DGNI01000080.1:0-11340 GCA_002388885.1 Parvularculaceae bacterium UBA4496
AATCACATTCACTGGGGCAATGAGCAGAACATCGATCCGCGGCGCGTGAACTGGCGCCGCGTCGTTGACATGAACGACCGCGCCTTGCGCAATATTGTCATCGGTCTTGGCGGGCCGGCCCACGGCGTGCCGCGTGAAAGCGGATACGACATCACCGTTGCTTCGGAAATCATGGCGATCCTCTGCCTTTCTACTGATTTGAAAGATCTGCAGAAGCGGTTAGGCAACATCATTGTTGCGCGGCGCTACGACAAGACACCGGTGACGGCGCGCGACATCGGCGCGGACGGCGCCATGGCGGTGCTTTTGAAAGACGCGCTTCAGCCGAACCTCGTTCAGACGATAGAACATAACCCGGCGTTCATTCATGGCGGACCGTTTGCCAATATCGCTCATGGCTGCAATTCGGTCATGGCGACGCAAACGGCGCTGAAACTCAGCGATATTGTCGTTACCGAAGCGGGATTCGGAGCCGATCTCGGCGCTGAAAAATTCCTCGACATCAAATGCCGGCAATCGGGGTTGCAGCCTGATGCGGTCGTGCTGGTCGCCACCATCCGCGCGCTCAAAATGCAGGGAGGCGTTGCGAAAGGCGATCTCGGAACGCCGGACGCTGAAGCCGTTGAGCGCGGCAGCGTCAACCTCATCCGGCATATTGAAAATCTGAAAAAATACGGTGTTACGCCAATCGTCGCGATCAATCATTTTGTCAAGGACACCGACGATGAGATTGGCGTTGTCCAGCGCATCTGCGCAGAGCAGGGCGTGACGCCGGCAATCGCCAAGCACTGGGCCAAGGGCGGCGACGGCGCCGTAGCGCTGGCGGAAGCGGTGAAAGCGCAACTTGAAAAAACTTCGCCCAAGGTCACGCCGCTTTACCCTGACGACATGCCGCTTCGGAAGAAGATCGAAACCATCGCGAGCGAAATCTACCGCGCCGATCATGTTGAGTTTCATGCGGGCGCAGCGCGCAGCCTGAAAGAATTCGAAGATCTTGGTTACGGCCATCTGGCGGTCTGTATCGCCAAGACGCAATACAGTTTCTCAACCGATGCGAAGCTGGTGGGCGCGCCGTCCGGACACACGCTGGAGGTGCGTGAGGCGCGGCTTTCGGCGGGCGCGGGGTTCGTCATCGCTATCTGCGGCGACATCATGGTCATGCCGGGCCTGCCGCGCAAACCCGCAGCGCTGGAAATCGGCCTTGATGGTAACGGACAAGTGGTCGGTTTGGCCTAGAGAGCGGTTTGCGGGGCCAGGCGCCCGCGTGGTAGTATTCGTTATATGGCCCTTAACGCGCTCACAGATTCATTCGGCCGCCAGATTACATATTTGCGGTTATCGGTGACGGACCGCTGCGACCTGCGCTGCACCTATTGCATGGCCGAGCATATGACGTTCCTGCCAAAGCGGGACGTGTTGAGCCTCGAAGAGCTCGAAATGCTGGCGGGCGCTTTCATTGAGCGCGGCGTCAGAAAAATCCGCATCACCGGAGGCGAGCCCCTGGTGCGCCGGGATATCATGACGCTGATGGCGCGCCTCGGGCGGTGCCTCGAAGCGGGCGAACTGGACGAGCTGACGCTGACCACCAACGCGACGCAACTTTCTCATCACGCGGATGTTCTGCGGTCGGTCGGCGTCAAGCGCATCAATGTTTCGCTCGACACGCTTGACGACAGGAAATTTGAAAAACTGACGCGGCGGAACGCGCTGTCGAAGGTATTGTATGGTCTTGACGCCGCGCAAAATGCGGGTCTGAAAGTCAAAATCAATACGGTGGCGTTGAAAGGCGTAAATGAGGACGAAATTCCTGCGATGATCGAATGGGCGCATGGCCGGAACATGGATCTGACGCTTATCGAGGTGATGCCGCTCGGCGAAATCGAGGAAGATCGCGTCGATCAATATTTACCGCTGACGGCGGTGCAGGATCGTCTGCAAAGCCAGTGGACGCTGACGCCGATGGATATGCGTACCGGCGGTCCTGCGCGGTATCATCGCGTCGAGGAAACCGGCGGCGTTCTTGGCATGATTACCCCGCTGACAAACAATTTCTGCGCCGGATGCAACCGCGTACGCGTCACCTGCACGGGCCAGATTTATATGTGCCTCGGCCATTCGGATCGGGTCGATCTGCGCGCCGCTATGCGCAGCGACGAACCGCACGCGGCGCTCAATGCAGCGCTCGACCGGGCGATGCTGAAAAAGCCGGAGCGGCACGCATTTGACATTTCGGAACGCGGGTCTGCGCCGGCGGTTTCCCGGCATATGTCGGTGACAGGCGGGTAGAGATGGCGCGGGTTCTGTTTTTTGGAAAGCTCGGCGATCTAGCGGGCGGGCGAGCGCGCGACATCTCGCTAGGCGCGCAGGACAAAACCGTTTCGGCCCTTGTCGATGTCATTGCCGAAGAAGATTCTGTATTAGCGGAAACGCTGAAGGAAATTTCTATTCGATGTGTGGTCAACGAGGAAATGGCGGGCCTCGCAACTGCGATTTCCAATGACGACGAAATTGCGTTTTTGCCGCCGGTCAGCGGCGGCTAGAAAAATGATCAGGGTGAGCGAAGAAAAGTTCGATCCCGGCGCTGAGCTTTCGGCGTTCGAAAGCGCTGCAAAAGGCGCCGGCGCGGTCGTGAATTTTCTCGGCAAGGTGCGCGAGAAAGCCGGCAGTAATGATGTAAGCGCGCTTGTTCTTGAGCATTTTCCGGGCGTTACGGAACAATCTATTGCAGATATCGAACAGCAGGCGAGATCGCGCTGGAAAGTCGATGAGACGCTTATAATCCACCGGGTCGGGCGGCTTGCGCCCGGCGAGCCCATCGTCATGGTTTGCGTCGCATCCGCGCACCGGCGCGACGCTTTCGAGGCGGCGGACTTTCTGATGGATTATCTGAAAACCGAAGCCATGTTCTGGAAAAAGGAAATTAGCACAAGCGGCGAAGCGTGGATCGAACCGCGCGATCAGGACTATAAGGACGCCCGGCGCTGGCGGGAGGAAAACTAGGCATGCACGGTATTAATGAGTCGCTTGAATTTGTTCCGGTGCGCATCGCCGTGCTTACCGTATCCGACACCCGGAAGGAAAAAGACGATACGTCAGGCGATCTGCTCGCGTCGCGGATAGAAGAAGCGGGCCATGAACTCGCTAGCCGGGCCATCGTGCGCGACGATGTGAAGGCGATTCAGGAAACGGTTCGCGGCTGGATTGATGACGCATCCGTCGATGTCGTGATTTCCACCGGCGGCACCGGGCTGACAGGCCGCGACGTCACGCCGGAAGCGATGACGCCGCTGTTTGAAAAACAAATAGACGGGTTTTCTGCCGTTTTTCACAAGGTGAGTTTTGAGAGCATCGGATTATCGACCTTGCAGTCGCGCGCCTGCGCCGGCGTTGCGAATGGCACATTTATCTTCTGCCTGCCGGGCTCTAACGGCGCGGTAAAAGACGGCTGGGACAAGGTGCTCGCCTATCAGCTCGACATACGTCACCGGCCCTGTAACTTTGTCGAAATCATGCCGCGCCTGACGGAAAAATAGATGGCTGACGATCTGACACATTTTGACGAACAGGGCCGGACCCGCATGGTGGATGTGAGCGCCAAGGCTGAGACAGAGAGACGCGCGGTCGCGCGCGGGCGCGTCGTGTTTTCACGCGCATCGTTTGAAAAAGTGCGGGCAGGCGTGAAAAAAGGCGATGTCGCCAGTGTTGCCGAACTCGCCGGCGTCATGGGAGCCAAGCGCACAAGCGATCTCATCCCGCTGTGCCATCCGTTGCCGATCACCGGTCTCACCGTTCGCGTTGTGCCGGATGAATCGGCACCCGCATTTGTGGTTACGGCTGAAGTCAAAACGACCGGCAAGACCGGCGTTGAGATGGAAGCGCTGACCGCCGTCATGACCGCTTGCCTGACGATTTACGACATGGCGAAAGCGGTCGATAAGTCGATGACGATCGAAGGCGTGGAGCTTGTCGAAAAATCCGGCGGAAAGTCCGGTGATTTCAAGCGGGCGGACTAATTCATGTTGAGCGTTGAAGAAGCCATCGCCGCCATTCTCGACGGGGCAGATGCGCTGACCCCTGAAACAGTTTCGTTGCACGATCTGTCTAGCCGAATTGCCGCTGAGGATATTCACGCCCTGATCACGCAACCGCCGTTCGCCGCTTCGGCCATGGACGGATACGCCGTTCGGTTTGCCGATGTAAGCATTGGCGCCGAACTGAAAGTTATCGGGGAATCTCCTGCAGGTTCGCCATTTGTAGGTAAGGTCGGCGAGGGCGAGGCGGTTCGGATTTTCACCGGCGGCGCTGTTCCGCACGGCGCCGATCATGTGATCATTCAGGAAGACGTGATACGTGACGGCGCGCAAATCCGGATTAGCGATGCGCAAGACAAGCCGGGTAATATCCGGCCGGCGGGAATCGATTTTAAAAAAGGCGACGTGCTCATTCGCGCAGGAGAGCGGATGCACGATATTCACGGCGCCATTCTCGCCGCCGCCAACATCAGCCGCATATCCGTTGTGCGCCGTCCAAAAATCGCGCTGTTCTCGAATGGCGATGAACTCGTCGAACCCGGCGCTGAATTGAACCCGGGCCAGATCGTTAACTCAAATCATTATGCATTGTCGGCCATGATACGGGCGTGGGGCGGCGAGCCGGACTATCTCGGGCGTGCATCGGATGATGAAAACGCCATCTGCTCATTTTTTAGAAAAGCGAGTGACGCTGACTTGATCGTTCCAATCGGCGGCGCGTCGGTGGGCGATTACGATTTTGTCAAATCAGCCTTCAAAAAAGAAGGCGGCGACATTGTTTTTGAAAAAGTCGCCGTCCGGCCGGGGAAGCCGACCTGGTTCGGCAAGTTCGGCGATGCGCGCGTAATCGGCCTGCCCGGCAACCCGGCGTCCGCGATTGTCACGGCGGCGCTGTTCGTTCAGCCGCTGGTGCGGCGCCTAGCTGGAGAAAGTAAAGTCGGCGCGCCTGTGTTTCACCAAGCCGAATTATTGACGCCCTTGAAAGCCAACAGCGCGCGCGAATCGTATTTGCGTTCTGAGGCGGTGCGGGCATCGACCGGGCTCGCTGTCTCCGCGGCTGCCAATCAGGACAGTTCGCTGCTGTCGCCTTTTTCAAAGGCGAATTGCCTTATCCGCCGTTTGGCCAATGCGAAGGCCGCCGCCAATGGCGACACGGTTGAAATCGTGTGGCTGCGTTAGCTATGCGCATTGCAGTTATACTCGCAGGCGGCGAGGGGCGGCGGATGGGCGGCGCCGACAAGGGCGCCGTCATGGTGGCCGGACGCCGCTTGATTGATCACGTTATTGAAAAGCTCAAGCCACAGATTGACCGCATTATTATTTCCGGCGCGCATGATTATGGAACAGGCCTCACCCATCTCCCTGATCGTAAAGACGGACCGGCTGGTCCCGCGGCGGGGCTTTGGTCTGCGCTTATGTGGATTGTAAGACACGCGCCCAACTCGAACGGTTTTCTCACCGCGCCTGTCGACGGACCTTTCCAACCGCCGGGCCTGTTTGAAAAACTCTACACCGCCCAATCCAGTGCAGTAGTGCGCGATGACGCCGGTTTGCACCCAACCTTCGGCTGGTGGCGTCTGGCAGATCTGCAAAGCGCCTTTCAATCCATGAGGCCGGGAGACGCGCCGTCGCTGAAAAGCATCGCAAAAAAGATTACTGCGCGCGAAATTATCTTCCCGGGAGAGCAGAGCTTTACAAACCTCAATACGCCGGAAGAGATCGCCGAAGCTGAAGCTATTCTACCCCAGCACGGGGTCTCATAAGAAACGAGCGACGACATCCTTGTAGGATCGTGAAAGCTTCAGCTCCGAGCCGTTATCGAGGATCAGGAAATATTCGCCGTTTGAGTGTGGGTGCAGTTCTTTCACTTTGTCGATATTCACGATGGCGGAGCGGTGAACGCGCTGAAACCGCGCCGGGTCGAGCCGCGTCTGCAAGGCTTTCATGGTTTCCCGAATGATATGCGTTTTTCCGCCAGCGTGGATGCACATATAGTCGCCGGCGGCGTCAATCCATTCGATTTCATCCGCGTTCAGCATGACGACTTTAGAGCCGTCCTTGAACGAAAGGCGTTCGGAATAGCGCTGCTTTTCCGTCCAGTCAGGATCGTTAATGAGTTCCTTGATGCGGTCCCGGTCGTCATCAGAAAGCGAAGCCAGCATTTCGATGAGTTTCGATTCGCGATTTGCGGCGACTTTGTTTCTTAACGCTTCGCGCGCGCGATGCAGCGCATCGTTCAGGCGCTCTTCCTCAACCGGTTTGACCAGATAATCGAGCGCATTCGCCTCAAACGCATCAATCGCGTATTTGTCGTATGCGGTGACGAAAATGAAAAGCGGCGCCGGCGCGCCGATCATGGCGCGGACAACGCCAAAGCCGTCAAGGCCCGGCATCTGTATGTCTAGAAAGACCAGATCAGGCGATTTTGCCTTGATCTCCTTTACGGCCTCTCGTCCGTTAGCGCATTCGCCGACTACTTCCAGTTCCGGGAAACTTTGCAGCCTCAGTTTGAGTCCGCGCAGTGCGAGCGGCTCATCATCGACAAGCAAAGCTCGAATTTTTTCGTCGCTCATTTGATCTATCCCCGTGTCTCGAACGGCATTCTGAGGCCTACACACAGCCCTTGCGGTTTGACGTGACTGAGGCTGAATTCGCCTCTTCCTTGGTAAAGATAATTAAGACGGTCGCGCATATTCACAAGTCCAACACCGGTTTTGACGTTCCGCAAAAGCGCCGTCGGGTCTTCAGGCGCGTTAGGTCCGTTGTCGCAGACTTTCATGACTAGCGCGCCGCCTTCGCGTTTGGCGGAAATCCTGATTTCGCCGCCTGTTTCCATCTGCGCGATAGCGTATTTGATCGCGTTCTCGATAGCTGGCTGGAGTATCAGCGACGGAACATATGCGTGTTTAGTTTCTTCGTCGATATCAAAGGTTACCCTCAGCCGCTCGCCGAAACGCGTTTTTTCTATCTCGAGGTAGAGGTCAAGCGCACGCACCTCTTCTGCCAGCGTTGTTTTCTGCAACGGGTCGCTGTCGAGCGAATAACGCAGAAATGAAGACAGCTCTGTCAACATCTTGTTCGCCTGCTTGCCGTCCTGCTCGAGGACAAGCGTCGAGATCGCATTCAGCGTATTGAACAGGAAATGCGGATTGAGTTGATAGCGCAGCATCTTCAACTGCGCCTGGTCGGCAAGGCGCGCGGAAAAGAGTGCGCGTTCCATTTCATTACGCAGTTTCAGGTAATAGTTGATGCCGAAATAAAACCCCGCCCAAGAACCCAGCAGGAATAGGTTTACCGGAAGATCGGGAATGATCAGCAGAAGATAGTTTGTTGTTCCGAGAGACGCCCCCCGCAGGTCCATCCATGCATTGCCGAAAAGAATGCCAAAGGTTTGCGCTTTCATGGCCGACATGGCGACGGCCATGAGAATCGTTGACGTCAAGACAAGGAACAACAGCACAGCCGGCCCCTGCCGGCGCGCAAAGCGATATATCGGGCGCGCAAGAATGCTGGTCGTCAGGAATCCGATCAGGGAAGAAGCGACGGAGTAAAGCAGCGAGTCGGTCGAGCGCCCAGCGACAAAAGTCGAAACGCTGAGGATGTGAAGGGCGAAGAATCCCATCCAGCCGGCGATCTGGAGAATCCAGAACATCCGGCCCTTGTCGGCAAAAAACCAGTTCATCCACTCGCGAGAACGGCCTTGGGTGGAGATGAACGGGCCTGCCTGTTGGGCGGCAATGTCAGCAGAACTCATATTTACCTGTTCGGGTCTGTTCATGGTAACAAGGCCTGTCCCTCGCGCAATTCAAGGCGCTCTGCGGCGAACAGCCTTTGCCATGCGATAAACGTCGCAGCCCCCTGCGCCGTGTATGGTTTAGTCTAGACCTATTCTGTCAAAGACAACAATCGGACGTCGCCGCCCGCCGCCGTCGTATTGATGGTTAAGGTTCGCTCGGTGGCGAAACGCCAGGGCTCATCAAGGCTCGAGAGCAGAGGAATGATCGGACCTTCGCGTTTCGCCAGAACCGCTTCGATGACGGCGCGGCCGTCAGTTCCGCCGTCATAAACGGCAGTGCTCACGCGGTCGTCGAGAAACATTCCCGAAGAAGTAATTTCGTCGAGAGTGATGAAAACGCCGTCTGGTGCGCCGCAATTTTCAAGTGCCGTTGCGAGAGCCCGAAGTCGTTCGCCATCTGCAGCAATAACGGTGTTGCCAGTTGCAAGCGCTAAAGCGGCCTGCCTGTAAAGCGCATCATCGCCGCCGAGACAAAGCGCAACGCCGCGGCCGCGAAGTTTCAGTGTATTCGACTCGCCCGTCGGGCCGGGCAGTTCCTTACTCGAAGAAAACTCATCCAGACCGGAGGCGATCTCAGCCCAGACATCTGATGCGCCGTCAGCAGCGAGCGCGGTCTGAACGATCTTCAACCGATCAGCCAGCGACCACGAAAGATAAGCGCCGGTGGATGCGGTAAGTGCGCTGTCCTCCGCTAATGACAATACGCGCTCGGCAATGTTGATCGCATCCTTTCCGCCCGGCTGGCGCCGTTTCGTCAGCGCTTTCAGATAATGCGGGCCGCCGGCTTTGGGACCCGTGCCGGAAAGACCTTCGCCGCCGAAGGGCTGGACACCGACAACGGCGCCGATCTGGTTGCGGTTCACATAGACATTGCCGATGCGCGCGCGGCGCGCCACGCGCTCCATGGTTTCGTCGATGCGCGTGTGAACGCCCATAGTGAGGCCGTAACCGAGCGCGTTGATCTTATCGACCAACGCGTCGAGATCTTCGGCCCTGAAGCGTACGACATGCAGAACCGGGCCGAAGATTTCCTGTTTGAGATCGGAAAGGGCGCTGATTTCGAAAGCGACAGGCCGGACGAACGTGCCGCGAAGGCCCGTTTCGACCTCCGGCGCCCGGGCGATCAGACGCGCTTCTTTTTCAAGCCGTTCGATATTGCGCAGAATGTTATCGCGCGCTTCGACGTCGATGACGGGGCCTACATCGGTGGAGAGCTTTGCCGGATCGCCGACGCTGAGCTCGGCCATGGCGCCCGCCAGCATTTCGTTGAACTTGTCGGCGATGTCGTCTTGCACGCAGACGACGCGGCAGGCGGAACAGCGCTGGCCGGCGCTTTGAAACGCGGAATCGATCGTATCCATCACGGCCTGTTCGAGAAGCGCCGTTGAATCGACAATCATGGCGTTGATGCCGCCGGTCTCTGCAATCAGCGCTGCGTCGTGACGTCCGCTTTCGACCAGCGTCCGCTTGATCGCCTGCGCCGTGCCGGTCGAGCCGGTGAAGACAACGCCGCTGACGTTTGGGTTTGCGATCAGCGGCGCGCCGACGGAGGGACCGTCGCCATAGACCGCGATCAGAACATCCTCCGGCACGCCGGCCATATGCAGCAACCGGACGGCATTGTTGGCAATCATCGGTGTTTGTTCCGCAGGTTTGCAGACAACGGCATTGCCGGCGGCGAGATTGGCTGAAACCTGTCCCAGAAAAATAGCGAGGGGAAAATTCCACGGCGAGATGCAGGCAACCAG
Organism: Parvularculaceae bacterium UBA4496; assembly: GCA_002388885.1. Classification (GTDB taxonomy): domain Bacteria; phylum Pseudomonadota; class Alphaproteobacteria; order Caulobacterales; family Parvularculaceae; genus Hyphococcus. The sequence continues at coordinate 9,576 of DGNI01000080.1, forward strand.
ACCGAGCGGCTCGCCTGTCAGCTTTTCCGATTGATCCGCATAGTAGCGCAGGAAATCGACAGCCTCGCGGACTTCCGCGATAGCGTCGGGGATATTCTTGCCAGCCTCATTGCAGGCGATATGCATGAACTTCTCGCCATGTTCTTCGAGCAAGTCAGCAGCTTTTCTCAGTATTTCCGGGCGATCGTTTCGTGCAGCCCATTCTGGCTGAGCTGTTGCGGCGCGAATACATGCGTCTTCGATCTGGTCTTTACCGGATATCGAACAGAGTTTTTTTGACCCGGTTATGGGGTTTCGAAGTTCATAGCTGGTATCGCCATGGCCCAATTCAGGACCAATAACCAAAGTTGTGCTGTCCTGATCTTCCTCAATGAACTCTCGCATTGAGTCGTGTACGGCTTCTTCAAGCTCCGCCGCCGTTGGCGGATGGGTTTCATCCCACCCTTTCGCGAGCAAGCGTTCGCCGTTGAAGTAATCGCGCGGCGCCGGGATATGAGGGTTGGGAAATCTGCTTATCTCGGCGATTTCATCGAACGGATCGGCAACCACGTCATCAACGGATAAATCCGGATCGATCAACTGATTGACGAAGGATGAGTTGGCGCCGTTTTCAAGCAGGCGCCTGACAAGATACGGCAATAACTCCTTATGTCCGCCGACCGGGGCGTAGATGCGCGAACGGGCGCCGCTTTCGATGAGGTTGTCGTGCAACGCCTCGCCCATGCCGTGCAGGCGCTGTAATTCGTATTCTTCAAAACTGCCCGCCATGGCTTGCACCATGGTGGCGGTGAGGGCGTTATGGGTGGCGAACTGCGGATAAAAGACGTCTGTATTTGAAAGCAGCTTTCGCGCACAGGCGAGGAAACTTACATCGGTCATCACCTTGCGCGTAAACACAGGATAACTTTCAAGGCCCATCACCTGCGCACGCTTGATTTCAGAGTCCCAGTACGCGCCCTTGACGAGGCGGACCATGATGCGGCGGCCGGTATCGCGCGCGATGGCCGCGAGCCAGTCGAGAACAAAAGTCGCGCGGCGCTGATAGGCCTGGACGACGACGCCGAAACCATCCCATCTGTCGAGCTCGGGATCGCGCATCAGCGCTTCGACAATATCGAGCGAAAGGTCGAGCCGGTCGGCTTCTTCCGCGTCGATGTTAAAACCCATATTGGCTTGTCTGGCCTGAAAGGCGAGTTTGCGAACGCTGGCTAGCAGCTCGGTCATGACCCGCTCTTTCTTGCCATACTCATAGCGCGGGTGCAGCGCAGACAGCTTCACCGAAATACCAGGGTTGAGAGCCGTGCGTTCATCAGCGCTGTATTCGCTGATCGCCGCAATGGCGTTCGCGTAGTCCTCAAAATATTTGAGCGCGTCCTTTTCCGTACGCGCCGCTTCGCCAAGCATGTCGAACGAAAAGACGTAGCCTTTCTCGGCGTATTTAAGGCCGCGCTTCATGGCGGCGCCGATGGTTTCGCCAAGAACGAAATGCTCGCCCATGATGCGCATAGCCTGTCCGACGGAGGCGCGGATCACCGGTTCGCCGAGCCGGTCGAGCGCTGCTTTGGTGCGTGCAGCCATCTTACCGAGCGGGTCTTTCGGTTCGATATCGTCAAGCCAGGCGGCAGTCAGCATCAGCGCCCGTGTGGAGAAATTGACCAGCGGAAAAGGGCTTTTGCCTTTGTGCGAGGCCCAGTCGCCGGCTTCGATCTTGTCCTCGATCAGGGCGTCGGCGGTGGCGGCGTCGGGCGTCCGGAGCAGCGCCTCG
>DGNI01000080.1:11368-12034 GCA_002388885.1 Parvularculaceae bacterium UBA4496
CGGAGCGTTCGGCGCCGGCGCGTGCGGCGCGCACGAACTCTGCCGCGCGGGACTGGGCTTTGTCGCGTACCCTTTCATCCAGTGAGGCAGCGGTCGAGAGCAAGGGAGCAAGCTGGTCCTCAGGCGCGAGGTAGTGATTGCGGATTTCACTGCGAAGGGCGGTGAGGGCGTCGCTTGCGGGCATAAACCTTCCAGATGCTGGCAATTTCGCGCCCGGCTTATCGCATTCGGGCGCCGATTGGAATTGGCGAGAAACCCAGGGATGGCGGGCGCTGCAGTCTTGCTGCATTGCGCCATTGCGCGCGCTTGGCGCGGGGCCTAACTAGGGCGGCATAAGGTGCGCGGCCATGAGCCAGCGCGGCCATGAGTTTACGCCCGAAAGGAACGCCCCATGACGGAAGCCTATATTTATGACGCCGTGCGAACGCCCCGCGGCAAAGGCAAATCGGACGGATCGCTGCACGAAATCACACCCGTCCAGCTCGCGTCGCAGGTGCTGGAGGCGCTACGCGACCGGAACGGGATCGACGCCGCAGAGATCGAGGATGTGGCATTCGGCTGCGTCTCTCCTGTGGGCGAGCAGGGCGCAGTGGTGACGCGCACGGCGATCCTGAATGCAGGCTATCCCGAGACCACGTCAGGCATTCAGGTGAACCGGTTCTGCGC
>DGNI01000081.1 GCA_002388885.1 Parvularculaceae bacterium UBA4496
CATTCGTCGAGTTGTCGGAATTGTCCGAACTGTCGTTGTTCGAACCGGTGTTCTGATTGCCTTCACCGCCTTCCTGATTACCCGGACCAGTTTCCTGATCGCCCGGACCAGCTTCAGACGGCTGCGCATAGGCAGAACCGGCTGAAATCAGCAAAGCCGTAGCGGCGATTGATGACAAAAGCTTCAATTTCACTTGTCGTCTCCCACATTAAGTTTCACTACAAGACGGCTTCCGCCCTTCCCCATACCCATCAGGAAAGCGCGCAAAACCGCCGCCGGGAGCGCTTGTCCCCCCCAACGCATAGTTAATTGCAACGGCTGTGCCAAAATGGATCACTTGGCGCGGCGGCTTGGTTAACAATGCGTAAACACAAGCAGATCAGAGGGTTTCGGGCGGATTTGCATGAGCTCGATTGATCCTTTTGCGCCGCACAAAAGTGTTCAGTTGGGCGATCATGTGTAGAAACCATTGAACGCTCGAAACTCAGGGGCGCGTCATACATATAAATCAAAACCTTAGCGCTTACTCGCAGGCGGCGCGCCCTGCTCTCTTGGCTGAAAGAAATTTCTGGCCTTAGAATTGCTGCGGCTGTCTGTATTGGAATTGGGGGTGAGCGGCGCCATGGAAAAGCATCAGCGCGGCGGCGTATTACCGAAAGCACTCGTAGCGATTTTAGCCGGCGGGGCGATAGCTGCTTTCATTGCTGTTGAAACTGTCCGCTACCGCGAAATCAACCGCCTTCGCGACACCACCAATGTTTTGCGCGAAGATGTCATGGCGGCAAATGAAAAGGCTGATGCGGCCCTCTCCGCCGTCATCGCGCCGCAAACGCTCGCTGCTGCGCAGGCCTCCGTTTATCTGATCGTTGTCGACGGCTCGGCGCGTGGAACGGCATTCGTCATCGACCGCGAGAATGGCATTCTCGTCACTGCCGCACATACTGCGGATTCATTGCCATTATCAGACGAAAAACACATCGTGCAGATCGTCAACCGCTTCAATAAAACGCCCATACGCGTGGCAGGCAAAAAACTGCATGCAGGCTTCGGAACATTCCGCGCGCTAGTGGAAGAATATCAGCCGATACGTAAAAACTCCTCGATTTACGCGCCGCAAGCGGCGCCTTTGCGCGACCTTGCCTTTGATGCCGGCCTCTTGATGGTTGAACCTGTTGATCCCGCGAGCGGCGAAAACATGCTTGGACCGGATTTGGAAATCGCCGATGAAGGCTATCTTCTACAGCTAGAGGCCGGGGCGCCAATCGCCGTCATCGGTTATCCTTATGACACGCTGGATGACGGTTTTGCGCCAGACGCAGCTATTCCGCGGATCGAACGCGGCGTCATCGCAGCCATTACGCCCCCGCTCGATAATTTTCACGAAAACCGTGATACGCGAACCGCTAATCTGATCATTCACCGACTGTCGACAGCTGGCGGCAATAGCGGCAGCCCGATCCTTGACGCAAACGGAAAGGTCGTTGGCATACATACTCACGGCATCGAATCAACAAGTTCAAACGCGGACGGCGCCGCGCAACGCGCCGAGGTCATTTACGATCTGATTTCAACCGAACGTGAGCAACACCGCCTCGAGACAATATTTTATCCGTCATGGCGCCAGTTGCTTTCCTATTGGGCGCGGGCGGAAGACATTCTTCCCTGGTCTTTTTTCATGGAATATGCGCATCCGGGGCAAAACCCGGCGCCGCTTGTGGGCTCTTTAGACCTCGCTGCAAAGCCGCCATTTTCCAAGACCTCGGAACGCCTCCTATTTGAGCCCGAAACTGAGGCGAGGCGTGTTGATGCAAGCGATGTTGATCAGGCAAAGATCAGCGCAAGCGAAGGCGGTACTGCTTTGTTGCGCGACGGATCCAGCTTCCTGATAGAAGAACAAGGCGAATACGCCGAAATCTGGCGCACCATAGACCGCAGCAGGGACAACCTGCTCTATGCTTTTGATTATTCTTTGCGATCGCGGCGCGGGTTTTGCCCGCTCAAAACGTTTTGGAGAAAAAAAGGCGACACACGTCTTAGAGTACTACCTCAGCGCGCGTCTTTCGAGCTACACCTCCCTGAGGCAGGCGATTTTTCTGAGGACTATCATATCATCTTTCGGCGTGACGCCAGTTGCGACCCTATCAGCGCTGAATTCCTTTTCGGGGCTATTGCGTGGCTATCTGATAACAATGATGACATTGTCACTGTATCAGCGCGAAGCCCTGAAACGAAAACACGCGCCACAGAAGTGCAAGCCCAATCAGCGTTCGAAGGCTTGAGGAAATCTGCTTCCCGGTTTTTCCGATGCTCACTCCAAACCGAAAAAGCGCACGAAATATGCACTGAAACGGCGTATATTGAATTGCAGAATTGACAGTTTTGGCGCGCCCATTGCTTATGCAAAACTCAGGCCAAACGAAAAATTCCCCGCATTGTTTACATGCATTTTTATTCTGCGCTTCTTGCGCGAAGATTTTATTCCCAATCGAGAATAAATTTTGAAGACCCAGTTGTTTTGTATTGATTCTTTTTTGCATTGTTCTAGCGTTAAGAGACGGTAACGCAGTTGTTGTCGCGTGGGAGAGAGACGCCGCTCAAGCGCAAAAAGCTTATGTGGCATGGTGGGGGAATAACGTCTTCAATTGAAGACTGTTTTTCCATCTTCAAATTTCCCTATCTGCAACTGATGTCCAAGACTGCTTTGGGGGAAGCGAATGGATGATCACGAACATGACGGCTTCGGCCGGTCATCTTCATTTGAGCAGGAATTTACCACGACGGGCTATGTCGCGGAATCTTATGTTCCATCGAAAATAGAAAACAGCGCGCGCAAACCGCCCTCCCCGTTTTCATCGAACCTGATCAGTCTGAAGAAGACCACACGAAAGTCAAAAACGCCGAATGGATTGACGCCGCTTGTCGGGTCCAGCCAAGCCGCCATAGCGCTTCGCGAACTGATTGCGCTTTATGCTGAAGACGATTCGCCCGTTCTCATTACAGGCGAAACTGGGGTCGGCAAGGAATTGGTTGCGCGACTCCTGCACTCAAACAGCAGACGTTGCGATAAAGCATTTGCGCCATTGAATGCCGGCGCCGTGCCTGAGTCGCTTGCGGCGGCAGAATTGTTCGGGCATGCGCGCGGCGCCTTCACCGGCGCGATCGTAGAGCGTGAAGGCGCCATCGCCATGGCGAATGGCGGCGCACTGTTTCTCGATGAAATCGGCGAAATGCCGCTCTCGGTACAAACCCATCTGTTGCGCGTCCTTGAAGACGGTATGGTCACCAAGGTCGGCGGCAAGACGCCTCAACAAGTTGACTTCAGGCTGATCTCGGCGACGAATGTTCCGTTGCGCGAACATGTAAACAAGAACAAATTTCGCCAGGACCTTTACTATCGCGTCAATGTGCTTTCAATCGATATCCCCCCGCTGCGCGAACGCGGTGACGATGTTGTTGAAATCGCCGAAGCCATAATCGCCGGTCACCAAAACGACCTATATCGGAATTCGAATCTAACGCCGAAAGCCGCTGACCGATTAAAGTCGCATGCTTTTCCCGGTAACATTCGCGAGCTTAAAAACGTTCTTGCACGGGCATTGGTATATGCGCGCGGCGAAAAAATTCTGCCCGAACATATTCAGATTGACCAGCAGGATTGCCTGAAATTCGACGATAACGGCGGGTTCAATATTGACGGAGCGAAGACGCTCGTCAGCCGGTTCGTGATGATAAAGGCGCTTTATGCCTGCGATGGAAACATCACTAAGGCTGCAGCGCTTACGGGACGTTCGCGCGGCACGCTTCACGCTTTGAAAAAAACACTCGACGGAGAGGATTTTGCATCGGCGTATCGACAGATCTGCGCCGAGATGAAGGTCCTTCTTAGCGGGTGCTAGGGCCCAGGGGGAGTAATTAATGAAATCGACTTTGCTTTGCCACACCGCTGCAATTGTCATCGCGACAACATTCGCGACCGGCGCATATGCCAATGACCAGGACCCGTCGGTAACGGATACGCCAGCAGGGACGAAAATCTTACCCAAGCCAAGCATCGAAGAAGATCTTGTCTATTTGAAAGATATAGTGGCTCTTCAGACTATTCGGCTGGATGAGGCGGAAGAACTGATCAGCAAACAAAATGCTTTGATCGAAGCGCAGGCGCAACAGATTCAGATACTTCAGACAACCGTCACGGCAATCAATACCGGGCAGCCGGTTAGGGTTGCGAACATGGGCGGCAACTATATTGTAAAACGCGGCGACACGCTTTCATCGATTGCACGCACGCATGACACAACAGTGGCCTCCATCGCTGAGGCGAACAATCTGCGATCACCTTTCCCGCTTAGCATTGGGCAAAATCTAACCGTCCCGGGCGCATTGTCTTCGCAGGCCCGAGTTGCCGCCGTGCAACCCCCTGCGCCGCAACAGACTGCGCAACAACAAACGGCGCGAGAAAAAACATCAAATACTCAGCAGCCGCAACAGACAAATGCGCAGCCAACCCGGGTCGCAGCAAACAACGCCGAGCCGGGCAATCGTAATGACGACCGGCCCAATGACGGATCGCTGCCGACGGAAGTTGGCGTGCGTCCGGATGAGGAGAACGAGCGTCCATATCTCGCCATCTTCTCCGATGTTGGCGGCATCCTGACGCCGAAAGGGTCGCTCTATGTCGAACCTGCCATCGAATATACGGTCACTTCAGACAGCCGTTTCTTTTTCAACGGCATTGAAATCCTCGACGCCGTTCTGATCGGCGCCATCGAGGCGACGGATAGCGACCGGCAAGCGCTGACCGAAAGCGTTGGCGTTCGATACGGGCTGACCAATCGTCTCGAAGTCGACGGACGAATGTCATACGTCTCACGCCAGGACCGCGTCGTCGGCGCATCAATTGACGGAGGGCCGGCAAGCGAGCGTAATTTCGGCGGCTATGGCATCGGCGATGCTGAACTCGGCGTACATTATCAGCTCAATAACGGTATCAAATTCCCTTACACTGTCGCAAACCTGCGCGTGAAGGCGCCAACAGGTGAAGGCCCGTTTGATGTTGATCGCGACACAAACACCGGAATCGAAACAGAGCTGGCGACAGGTTCAGGCTTCTGGACCATCGAGCCCAGCCTCACCTTTATATTGGCCAGCGACCCTGCTTCTCTTTACGCCAATATCGGTTACCAGAAAAACATGTCGACTTCGCCAAACCAGGTGTTGATCGACACTACGGCCATGCCGATGCTCGGGACAACGCTCATAAGGCAAACGCTTGAAACATTCAGTCCCGGCGACGCATTGCGGACCAGCATCGGCGTTGGCCTCTCCCTGAACGAACGCCTGTCGCTCAACTTTGGTTATGATCAGAGTTATTTTTTCCGGTCAGAAAATGATTTCGAGCTTGTGACGATCGAACCGCAGTTCCTGACCGAAATCGATCCGATGACCATGGAGCCGGTCTTCGTACTTGATGACGACGGCAATCGCGTGCCATTGGTCGATTTGAGCGGCAATCAACTATATGAAGACCCTGTCACGACAATGCTTCGGACACAAACAAACTCGGCAACGGTTGGCTCGTTCCTGTTTGGCGGATCTTATGCCGTGAGCGACAAACTGCGCATCAATCTGAATGGCGCCATCGGTGCTACTGACGAGGCGCCGGATGCGCGAATCTCTCTTCGCGCGTCTTATCGCCTGTTTGAGTAGTGATCGTTACGGCGCGAAGTGTTTACCGTTTCCCGCCAGCGTAACTAACCAGCGCTTCTATGCGCTTGTCTATGGGCGGGTGCGTGGCGAAAACACCGGCAAACGGCTGCGTATTCTCGATCATCATCTGTTGAATATCGTTCGGCGCATCGACCGTCGCATGCCCGGAAATTTTTTTTAGGGCGGAAATCATCGCATCGGGATTGCGAGTCAGCTCGACAGCGCCGGCGTCTGCGAGATATTCCCTTCTTCTGGAAAGCATGAACCGGATAACCATAGCCAGAAGATAGGCGATGACGATCATGGCAATGGCGATCAGAATGAGAACCCCGCCGCCGCGGCTATCGCCATTGCGCGAACGCGTGTGGCCGCCGACGCGCACGCCGGCGCGAAACATATTCCGGAATAAGAGCTCGCCGAAAAACGAAAAGATTCCGACGAAAATAACAGCGACGATCAACAATCGCACGTCACGATTCATAATATGCGTCAGCTCGTGCGCGAGGACCGCTTCCAATTCGTCGCGTTCGAGCGCATCCAACAGCCCGCGCGTCACTGTCACCTTGTAGCTTTTATCGCTGATACCGCTGGCGAACGCATTGAGCGCCGGCGTTTCAATGATATTCAGTTTCGGTGTGGTGATCCCGCGCGATATGCAAAGGTTTTCAAGGAGATTATAAAGTTCTGGCGCTTCTTTGCGCGTCAGGCCCCGGGAGCCGACGGACGCTTCGATAATATTCTGATAAAACGCCCAAGCGATCAGGAACCAGATGCCCGCGCCGAGAAGAGCAAACGGCCACAGCCGTTCCAAATGTCCTGCGGCGAGCGCCAGCCCTTCGCCAACGCCGTCAATCGGCTGCGTCAATCCGACATAACCGACGGATAGCCCATACGTTAGGAGGAGCAGCAGCATGGGAAAACCCGCAAGCAGGATGATCGACTTGAGGTTATTGTTCCAGATGTGGGTTTGCAGGCCAAAAGCGCCCACGAGGCTACTCCGCCGATAATCGTTCAGGCATGGAAAATCCCAACGCGTCCGCCGTTAGAACTTTACCTCTGGCGCGGTTTCCATCTGCGCTCTCGAACCTTCCGGAATTTCAAAATATTCCTTTTCGCCAAAACTACCGAGCGGCGCCACGAGATTGCCCGGCACCTGCTTGATGGATGTGTTGTATTCCTGAACGGCGTTGTTGAAGAACCGGCGCGCCGCAGCGATCTTGTTTTCAACGTCCGAAAGCTCGCGCTGCAGCTCCATAAAGTTCTGATTGGCTTTGAGGTCTGGATAGGCTTCGGCCAGCGCAAACAGCTTCCCGAGTGCGGCGCCCAGCACGCCTTCGGCCTGGCCTTGCGCTGCAGGACCATTCGCAGCTTGTGCCGCGTTGCGCGCGGTAATCACCGCATCAAGGGTTTCTTTTTCATGACTGGCGTAGCCTTTCACCGTCTCAACCAGATTCGGGATCAGGTCATGGCGTTGACGAAGCTGCACATCTACGTCCGCAAAAGCCTGTTCCGTGCGCTGAGAGAGCGCAACGATGCGGTTGTAAATGGTGATGACGAAAATCGCGAGAATAACGATAATGCCGAGTAAAATCAGAAATCCAGACATGCCGTCTCCTGTTCTTGAGCCCTGCTGAACGGCGAGCGCCATGACCGGAAAAGCCCCCGGCGCAGCCGATGACTTATATATAGGCGTTTGTATCGCAACAGCAACGCCGCATGACGGCCGTTTTATCGAACTAAACCGGCATGTTAACGTTTATAGAACGTGACCCGTCTGGCCCATATCTCCGATATTCATTTCGGCGCTGTCGACGCGGGAGCGGCACACTCGCTAGCCGACCATATTAACGCCGCCGATGTCAGCGGCATCATCGTCACCGGCGACCTCACACAGGCGGGGCGGAAGAACGAGTTTCGTGAGGCCGCCGCCTATCTTCAAAAATTCAACGCGCCGGTGCTCGTCGTTCCCGGCAACCATGATACGCCCGTCTACAATCTTGGCCGGCGTTTCGTTTCTCCGTGGAGCCGCTTTCGCGACTATATCCACCACGACCTTTCACCGTCACTAGAAATTAATGACGTTTTCATCGTCGGACTGAATTCCGCGCGCCGGGCGAGCCTGACCCTGGACTGGTCCCTTGGCCGGCTTTCTTCTCGTCAGTTGGACGTTGCCTCAAGGAAACTTCAAAATGCAGCAAGTGCGGCTCTGAAGATCGTAGCTTTTCACCATCCCGTGCTGCCAGGGCCAGGGCGGGCCGGCATGGCGGTCATCAATCAGCCCGCGCGCGCCATCAACGCCTTTGCGTCGGCTGGCGCAGACGTTCTGCTTACAGGCCACGCACATGTGGCGCGCGCTGAGCTTCATGACAATGCTCGAAAGCCGCTGATTGTCGCCGCCGCCGGAACGGCGACATCAACAAGGCTGCGTGGCGAGGCGCCCTCTTATAATCTTTTGTCATGGAACGGGTCGGAACTTTCCGTCATCATTCATCGTTTTGGTGCGAGCGGATATGCAGAAGACATCGTAAAAAATTTCACACGGTGCAAAAACGTTTGGGACGCCACATAAGCCCATGAAAGCTTTATTGCTGATCAACGAAAAGTCGGGCGCCGTGCTTGATAGGGGCGCCGACGCCATTATTGATGCTGCACAAACCGAATGCGCGCGCATTAACGACCTTGATCTTGAAATTGTTTCAGGCGACTTCAAGGTACTTTGCGATGCCGTCAGAAAAACAAAAGATATAGAGGCGGTTTTTTGCGCCGGCGGCGACGGCACGCAAGCTGCTATTGCGTCCGTTCTATTGAACACCGACATTGCCCTGTTGCCGCTGCCTTGCGGCACCATGAACCTGCTATGCCGCGATCTCGGCCTTCCCTTGGACGCAGGCCAGGCAATCGCAATGGGGCTGGCTGCGCCAGTTAAATCCATAGATGCGGGATGCATTGGCGAACGATTGTTTCTGAACAATATCGTATTTGGCGCCTATGCAGCCTTGGCAGACGCGCGTGAAGATATTCGCGAGGTTGAAAGTTTCGAGGACATCAGCTTTGGCGTTATGGAAGCAGCGCACGCGTTAATGAATGCAAATCCGATTAAGTTCTCGGTGTCCATCGACGACAGTAAAATCAACCAGACGACAAACACGATTGTCGTTTCAAACAACGCCGTCAGCGGCGCGGAGACCTTGATTCCCTATCGTGATAATCTCGATTCCGGGCAGCTCTTTGTTTATCTAAGCGACGCTTCTAACGGCGCAGAGTTCGCCGCCTTGCTCGCAGATTTTATCCGCGGCGAAATCGAAGCCTCTGAACGTATCTTCGTTGAAGAATGCCGGACATGCTCTATTTCGTCGAACGCCGACAGTTTCAGCTATACGGTCGACGGCGACCCGGTAGAGACAAACGAACCGGTAGAGATGAAAATCGCCGCTGGCGCGCTGAAAGTCTTTTATCCCGCAACCTTATAAAACTTATTGCGCGGTGATGCCGCCGTCGATCTTGAATTCCGCCGCCGTAATATAACGCGACTCGTCGGAAGCGAGATAAAGGATTGCGTAGCCTACATCCTCCGGCTCAGCGAGCCGTTTCCATGGAATCTGCTGGACAAGACGCTTTTCGCCTTCATCGCCGCCGCCGCCCATCTGAATCAGCGGGTCAATAATCGGTGTTCTGGTGAATACCGGATGCACCGAATTGCACCTTATATCATAACCCGACCGAGCGCAGTGAAGCGCGATCGATTTCGACATCATCCACACCGCAGCTTTAGCCGCATTGTAGGACAGCATCATTCCATCGGCGATCAGGCCGGCGACGGAAGAAATGTTGATGATGGACGCTGACTTTTCCTGCTTCAGATAAGGCATGGCGAGCTGAGTGCCGATAAAAATTGAATCAACATCAATCTCCTGCGTTCGGCGCCAGTTTTCATAAGTTTCCGACTCGATACTGCCAGCTGTACCGATGCCCGCATTGTTGATGAGAACATCGATCCCGCCGAAGGCTTCGGCTGTCGTCGCAAGCGCGCTTTCCCAGTCGGCTTTATTCGTCACATCGTGTTTGATGGCGATGGCCGCGTTGTCGTGCGTTTTGTTGATGGCGGCGGCGGTTTCCGCCGCGCCCGCCTGATTGATATCCGTCAACGCAACCCTCGCGCCTTCGTCGGCGAGCATCCGTCCGAAGCACGCGCCCAGCCCCTGCGCACCGCCAGTGATGAAAACTTTTTTGCCTTGAACCCGTCCCACCTTCACTCTCCATATGCGTTTTTGCAACTTTGCCTCAATGTTCCCGCAAACGCTACGGCCTTGCGCATCCGGATGTGATTCCCGTTAAAATCCGGTCCGGGTCAAAAGAAAATAAAGACCAAGCCCGCCGAACATAAGGGCTGAAAGGGCTTTCAAAACAATGCGAAAATATCGCACGCCCTCAAAGCGCTTTCTGATCAAGCCCACTCCAATGACATAAAAGCCGAGCACCGCAATACTCGAAATTGAGAATACAGCGCCAAGCGCGAGAACTTGCCGCCAGAGCGACCCGGCAGTTTCGTCCGTAAAGATGGGCAGGAAAGCTAGGAAGAACAACCCAACTTTTGGATTTAGCAAATTAGTCATCAGTGCCTGCCGGAAAGCAGCGCCCGTATCCTTTTCAGCGCTCGCCGACAATGCGTCAGACTCCTGACGCACAACAACCTGAACCGCGAGATAAAGTAAATAAAATCCGCCAACGAGTCTGATAACCGGATAGGAGTATTCAGATGCGCTGATGGCTGCAGCAATCCCGCCTGCCGTTAGCAACGCCCAAATCAACGAGCCTGCGCCAATGCCGAAAGCGGCGGCAAACCCCGCAGCCCGGCCACTTCTTGCAGTCGTTGCCGTCGTGAACGCAACATCAGGCCCAGGCGTGATGTTCAACAGGAGCGCGCCTGCCAGAAACGCCGAGAAAGATTGAATATCAATCAACAGCGTCCCTCATTATCTTTAGCGGGCCTTAGCCCTCGGTCTGAATCTGTTTGACGGCTTCAGCGAGATATTCATCCATATGCCGGCGGATCTGATGATCGGACTGATCGACGCCGGCCGCATCGAAATCCTTGCGGATTTTCCGGAAGACGTCGTCATCGCCGTCCTCTTCGAAGTCCGCCCTAATGACTTCCTTTGCGTAACTTTCCGCGTCGGCGCCGCTCTTGCCCAGCAGTTCCGCCGCCCAGAGCCCGAGGAGCTTATTCCGCCGCGCCTCGGCCTTGAATTTCAGCTCAGCGTCATGGGCGAATTTCTTCTCGAACTTATCCTCGCGGTCATCGAAAGTTGTCATTGAAATGCATCTCCAAACTCGGGACGGAATAGCCGGTGGCGGCTTCTTATATCTGGTTCTCGCCGGGCGCAACGCAAGTGCGAAAAATGAGAATTGCAGGGCTTTCCTTCACAGGCGCAAGGGCGTAAACCCGCCGCTTCTCCCTCCGGGCAAGCCGTGCTAGCGACGGGGATGGTGACCGCCATAATCGATTCGGCGGCGCCCCCCACCGTGTTGCAGCCGCTCGGGAGATAACGCCTATAAGGCATTGAAAGGATTACTAAATGGCCCGCCGCAAGCAGATCTATGAAGGCAAGGCGAAGATCCTCTTCGAGGGGCCGGAACCCGGCACAATCATCCAGTATTTCAAGGATGACGCCACCGCATTCAACAACCAGAAGAAAGCCATTCTTGAAGGTAAGGGCGTCCTCAACAACCGGATTTCCGAGTTTATCATGGTCGGTCTGGAGCGGATCGGCGTGCCGACCCACTTTATCCGCCGCCTCAATATGCGCGAACAGCTGGTTCGCCATGTGGAAATCGTGCCCCTGGAAGTTGTCGTCCGAAACTTCGCCGCCGGCTCTATCTCCAAGCGCCTCGGCATCGAAGATGGCGCCGCATTGCCCCGTTCCGTTATCGAGTTCTATTTCAAGAACGACGACCTTGGCGATCCGCTGGTTTCAGAAGAACACATCACTGCATTCAACTGGGCGAACCCGCAGGAAATCGACGACATGATGGCGCTGGCCTTGCGCATCAATGATTTTCTTTCCGGTCTTTTCGCCGGCGTCGGCATCAAGCTTGTCGATTTTAAAGTAGAGTTCGGCCGACAGTATGAAGGCGACATGATGCGCCTGATCGTTGCCGATGAAATCAGCCCGGATAGTTGCCGCCTTTGGGATATGGAAACCGGCGATATCATGGACAAGGACCGGTTCCGCAAAGACCTTGGCGACGTCACCGACGCCTATCGCGAGGTCGCGCGCCGGCTTGGCGTGTTGCGTGAAAACGAAAGTTCCGGGGCGACGGGGCCAGTGCTCGTCAGCGACAACGAAAAGTAAGCAATCACGCTGCTAATCTTTTCAAATTGAACTTTATTTATCACGAAACCCGTGGGTTTCGGCGATGATGCATTAATTCGCACTCTGATATTTTATCACCGCTATGATATTTTCGGCAGCGGCATATGCTTCGGGGGGCGCCTCGTTTGGCGCCGTAAACCCGATACGTGCGGCCTTCATGGACCGCAACGCGGCGGATGAGCTTGATGAAAGTGAGGTCGCCTCGAAAAGTCGCGCGCTCATCATCAAATCACCGAACCGCAGCGATCCTGAAGCGACCATCCGGGAGCTCACTGACATTCGTGCTGAAGCACTGGAGCCGCCGCGTTCAGCCGAAGAACTGGCGCTCGCCAAGCTCGCACATATGCGCCTGATCCAGGCCGGCGCCATGCTGCGCGCCCAAGAAGCTTCCGAACAGGTGGAAGCCGCACAAAAAGCATTTCAGAAATCGCTCGCCCAGAAAGCGTACGGCGTATTGGATACTTTAAATGGCGGAACGCAGTCTCGCCTGATCTGACTGCCGAGGCGAGGCACGAACGTCTTCCTCAACGTTGCCCAGCTCGCCAGTTCGGTGTACGACGCGCTCGTTAGCGGCACGCGGTTCTGATTCCATGAAAGCGAAAATCACTATTACGCTCAAAAACGGCGTCCTCGACCCACAGGGCGCCGCCATCGAAAACGCGCTCGCGGGGCTGGGCTTTGACGGCGCGGAAAGCGTACGCCAGGGCAAGGTCATCGAGATGAAACTCGCAGAAACCGACGAGGCGGCCGCCCGGGCGAAGGCTGAAGAAATGTGTAAAAAACTCCTCGCCAATCCGGTGATGGAAAACTTCGCAATCGAGATTTTGGCCTGATCCATGAAATCCGCCGTCATCGTTTTTCCGGCTTCCAACTGCGACCGCGACATCGCCGTCGCTCTCGAACAAGCGACCGGCAAAAAACCGGCAATGGTCTGGCATGGCGAGACTGATTTGCCCGATGCGGATTTCTACGCCCTCCCTGGCGGCTTTTCCTACGGCGACTATTTGCGAGCCGGCGCCATGGCGGCAAAGTCGCCGATCCTGCGCGCCGTCATCGACAAGGCGAAATCCGGCGCACCGTTAATCGGGGTCTGCAACGGGTTTCAGATCCTCTGCGAAACAGGGCTGCTGCCGGGCGTCCTCCTGCGTAACGCCAATCTCAATTTCGTATGTCGCACGGTTACGCTGAAGGTCGAAAACACGCAGTCGATGTTCACCTCCGGTTATTCAAAGGGCGATTATGTCAATTTCCCCGTCGCTCATCATGACGGAAATTATTTCGCGGATGATGAAACCCTGGACAGGCTGGAAGGCGAAGGCCGCGTGAGTCTGCGCTATGTCGACAACCCGAACGGTTCAGCGCGCAATATTGCAGGACTGATCAGCGATGGCGGCAATGTCATGGGACTGATGCCGCACCCGGAGCGCGTAATTTCACCGCTTCTCGGCGGCGCGGACGGCGCCGCGTTTTTCAAGAATATTGTCGAAGCCGTATCGTAATCAGCCGAACACAGCTGGGCGGCGCCCTGACCACGGCGTTGCTTCTTCGAGCTCGTAAGCAAGGCCGAGCAGCAGTTCTTCCTGGCCCAGAGCAGCTCCAAACATGGCGCCGATGGGCAAACCGTCGGCCGACATGGAAAGCGGCAGTGAAATCGCGGGAGCGCCGGTAATATTGTAAAGAACAGTATACTGAACGTAATCGAACAGCCGGTCGATAAGCGTATCGTAGTCAAGCGATCCGCTGAGATATCCAATCTTTGGCGGCGGCGTCGTCACCACTGGCGACAGGATGACGTCGTAAGTTTGATGTACGGCGGCCATGACGCCTTCAACCGCCTGTAACCTTGTTATGCTGCCTTCAAAGTTACCTCGTTCCGCTTCGAAACGACGCGCCAGCCCGAGCGTGAAATGGCTCAAACGCGAGCCCGTTGCGCGGCAGGCCCGTCGCCTCCTCCCAGATTTTGACGGCATTGTGCGCAAATGCCGCCCAATAGAGGCCAAAATCCTGATCCAGCCCGTCCTCAATGGGCAAATCGACAGGCTCAACCTCATGGCCGAGTTCACTGCATAGTTCAGCAACGCTCAACGTCGCATCCGCAACCTGTTTGTCGGGAACGGCGCCGCCGAGGCCTTTCGTCGTCACGCCGATACGCAATCTCCGCTCGCCCGGCGCCGAGATCAAACCCAACGGTGAGAGGCCGCTTTTGCCTTCACGCAAGGCAAGCGCCGCCGACACCGCAGCCGTATCGCGTACAGTCCGTGTCTGCACGCCGTGAACGGATAAGGATATCGGGCCGACGACGGTATCCGGACGCGCAATGGGGTTGCGCCCGCGTGACACTTTCAAACCGACATTGCCGCAACACGACGCCGGGATGCGAATGGAGCCGCCGCCGTCGCTCGCATGCGCAATTGGCACAACGCCACTAGCGACGAGCGCCGCCGCGCCGCCCGACGATCCGCCTGCCGAATAGTCCGTATTCCACGGGTTTCTGGTTTTGCCGGAACTGACCGGCTCCGTCGTCGCCGACAGCCCGAATTCGGGCGTGGCGCTTTTGCCGAGGCTGACCACGCCAAGCCCCAGAAACGCGTCAATGAGTGGTGTCTGTTCTTCACCCTTGTATCCAGGAAAAGCGCGGCTGCCGAACGCGGTGCTGACGCCGGTCACGTCATCGAGGTCCTTGACGAATGTCGGCACGCCCGCCCATGGGCCCGCCGCTGCGCCCGCATCCTGCCGCGCCTGATCGAAAGTCTTCGTGACGATGGCGTTGATTTGCCGGTCGATGCGCTTGGCCCTGGAAATGGCGGCTTTAACCGCCTCCGCTGCACTCAACTCGCCCGACCTGATCCGCGCCGCGGTTTCAACGCCGTCGAGCGACGCCAGATCGTTAGACGCTTGTTGATCCGGCCGCGAGCATGCCGCCCCCATGGCCAGCAAAGATGCGCCGATTGCGCCGCTTTCGATCAAGTTCCGCCGCGTCACTGACATGCGCTCATTCCTTTTCTTCGCTTTGCGATTCCGGCATCATGGCTAGCAGACGAGGGCTCGCGCGCATCGTCAAGACAAGCGCGCAGAAACGGGGATGAAAGATGATGAGACTGGTTTTAGCGGTTGCAGCATTTACGGCGCTCGCCGCCTGCGGACAAAAGGAGACGGCGCCCGCTCCCGGTGACGAAAGCTATCAGGAAACGCTGATGGCGCAGCTCATCGACGCCAGATCGGGCGATATCATCGAAATCCCAGCAGGGCGCTTCGCATTCGACCGCTCGCTGAGCCTGACGGTGGACGGCGTCACCATCCGCGGCGCCGGAATGGACAAGTCGGTTTTGACATTCGCGAACCAGATCGCCGGCGCGGAGGGTCTCCTCATCACCGCGAGCGATTTCACCATTGAGGACCTCGCTATTGAGGACACAAAAGGTGACGCGCTGAAGATCTCGGAAGGGAAAAACATCGTTATTCGCCGGGTGCGAACGGAATGGACTACCGGTCCCAAGACCGAAAATGGCGCTTATGGTATTTATCCCGTACAGGTCGAAAATCTGTTGATGGAGGAGAGCGTCGCCATCGGCGCGTCCGACGCCGGACTTTATATCGGCCAATCAAAAAACGTCATCATCCGCAACAATCGTGCGGAATACAACGTCGCCGGGATCGAGATTGAAAACACGTTTGACGCCGACGTTTACGGCAATGTTGCGACCAACAATACCGGCGGAATTCTGGTCTTCAACATGCCGAACCTGAAACAGCCCGGCGCGCGGACGCGCGTTTTCAACAACGAGATTTACGAGAACAACACCAAAAATTTCGGGCATGAGGGAACGCCGGTCGCGTCGATCCCCGCCGGGTCCGGCGTGGTCGTCAATTCCAATGATCAGGTCGAAATTTTCGGCAACAATATCCGCGACAACAAGACAGCGAATGTCATTGTCGCCAGCGTCTTTTCATCCGACATCGGCGATGGCGACATGTCAGAGGATTTCGATCCATATCCTGAAAAAATCTTCGTTTACGACAATATGTTCGAAGGCGGCGGCGACAACCCAGATGGACTGGAGTTGCAGGCGCTCAAACTTGCGATCGCCGGCCCCATGGGACGTATACCCGATGTGTTGTGGGATGGGTATATGGATCCCGAAGCGAGCGGCCCGCAAGATGTTCTTTGCGTCCAAAACGGCGAAGCAAAAGTTCTCAATGTTGACGGGCCGAACGGCAACAAATCCCCGCGCATTGCGGAACCCGCCATTCACGACTGCGCTTTTGAAAAACTTCCTGCGGTTGAACTGACAGAGCCGCTGGCTGAATAAAATGCTGCGTTTCTATTGCATTTGTATTGTTTTCGCCGCACTCGCCAGCTGCTCTGAACGCAAAGAACCGGCGCCTGTTTTCCATGCCGAGGAAAACCCTGAACGCTTGAGCGATTGGGGCATGCTGGCGGAGACGGCTGATGAACTGGTTATCAGTGACGGCGTTACGCCCTACGATCTCGCCACACCGCTGTTTTCCGACTATGCGCTGAAACTTCGAACTGTGTGGATTCCGAACGGCGCGCCTGCCGCCTATAATATGGACAGCGTTTTCGACTTTCCTGTTGGAACCATCATAACGAAAACATTTTACTATTCAGTGCCGAGTAACGAATGGACCGGCGATGTCACTATCGGCCGCGAGCGCAGCGTCAACGGCAATGCTATAGCGCTCGATCATTTACGTCTAATTGAAACGCGCATTCTCGTTCACCGCGAAACCGGTTGGGCGGCGCTGCCTTATATCTGGAACGAAGAACAGACGGAGGCTGTCCTGAAGCGCACGGGCGCCGTCATCCCCATGACGTTGCATCGTGGAGACGGACGGACGGAAGAATTCGGCTACCTGGTGCCGAATGTGAATCAGTGCGCCGGATGTCATGCGAGCGACGCCACGGCAAGGGTGATTGAGCCCATCGGCCTGAAAGCGCGGCACCTCAACAAGGCGTCTTCCTTTGCGCCCGGTTTTAACCAGCTCGATTACTGGCTGGCGAAGGGCCTCCTCACCGGAGGCATCGCGGGGCCGGCGCCACGAAACGCCGTGTGGACGGACGAAAGCGAGCCTATCGAGGCTAGAGCGCGCGCCTATCTCGATGCGAACTGCAGTCATTGTCACAATCCGGTTGGTCCGGCGGATACTTCCGGTCTTAATCTGGAGCCGGACGCAGCCGGCCCCGCCCTCGGCGTCTGCAAAACGCCGATCGCCGCCGGCACCGGGACAGGCGGGCGCGTTTTCAGTATTGTTCCCGGCGATCCCGAAGCTTCCATCACCGTCTTCCGCATGGAAACCGACAACCCCGGCGCCATGATGCCCGAACTTGGCCGCGCTGTGACGCATAAAGAGGGTGTGGCGCTTGTTTCGGAATGGATTGCGGCGATGGACGGCGAATGTTCTCGTAGCGGATGATATACGGCGAAAGAAATGGGTTTAAAGTTTTTGATAATCAGCTTGGCAGTGATTGTACTGTTTTATGCGGGCTTATGCGGCGGCCTATACCTGTTTCAGCGCAATTTTTTATATTTTCCAACGCCGGAAGTGCAACGCGCCGATGCCGTAGCGGTTTATTTGGAAAACGATACCGCACGCATAAAAATCTGGCGAACCGGAACAGGAAATGAAAAAGCTGTTCTTTATTTCGGCGGCAATGCAGAGGAAGTGTCCAGCAATATCCCGCCCTTCATCGAGCATTTAAATGGATACGATATTTTTCTTATGAACTATCGCGGTTTCAGCGGCAGCACGGGCGCGCCGAGTGAAACCGCAATATATATCGACGCCCTGTCCCTCTACGACCTCGCCGCGAGGGAGTATGACGATATTTCCATTATCGGCCGCAGCCTTGGCAGCGGCGTCGCCACTTATGTTGCAGCAAACAGGGATATCGAAAAACTGGCGCTCATTACGCCTTATGACAGCGTTGAGAATGTTGCACAAAGCAAATTCCCTTACGTGCCCGTGTCGCTCTTACTACATGACAAGTACGATTCGGCAGGCCGGGCGGATAAAATCGGCGCGGAATTACTCATCATAACTGCGGAAAATGATCGTGTCATTCCGTCGCGATTTACTGATGCGCTGGTCAATCAGTTCGGAGATCCAGCACCTCAGTTACAAAAGATTCCGAGGACACACCACCTGACCGTTTCAAGTTCGCCGGTATTCTGGAAAGTACTCGGCGAGTTTTTTCAATCGAACAGACCCTAACCCGCCATCATCTTCCGCACCCGTCCCATCGCCATCAGCGGGAAGTAGTGGCGATATAGATTGTAGTTGATCATGAAAGCGCGGGAGAGTTCGGGGCCTTGCTTTAGCTGCTCCTCAAGCGCCGGATCGCCGAGCTTGATGTGCTGGCCGACACCGTAACCGGGAAACCCTGTGCCGGTATATTCCGGTTCTTCCCATGTGCCTTCTTTCTGGCGCTCTATCAGAAACTGCACGCCGTCAGCGATAGCACGTTCGTCTTCCGAACGGCCAACTGCCGCAAGTCCCATCAGCGCCCAGGCGGTTTGCGAGGCCGTCGATTTTCCCCGGCCCATCTGTTTCATATCCATATATGACGCACAGGACTCGCCCCACCCGCCGTCTTCGTTCTGGTGCAGGATCAGCCAGTCCGACGCCTTGCGGATGTAGCTTTGCGTCATGTCCTCGCCGATTGCTTCAAGCGCCGGCAGCACCGCGCCCGTGCCGTAGACATAGTTGACGCCCCAGCGGCCGAACCACGCGCCGTCCGCATGCTGTTCCGACCTTATATAGTCGAGCGCGCGCACCATGGACGGATGATCGGCGCCAATCCCGAGTTTGCCGAACGCTTCGATGATGTGCGCCGTCACGTCCACCGACGGCGGATCGAGCGCCTCGCCGAAATCGCAGAACGGAATTTTGGTGAGAATCTGTTTGTCGTTATCCTTGTCGAACGCGCCCCAGCCGCCGCCCTTCGACTGCATGCCAATCAGCCAGTTGACGCCTTTTTCAATCGCTTCCTCGACGCCTGTGGCTTTCCATTTCGGATCGTTACGGAACGGCGCGAGCGCGATCAGCGCCACCGCCGTGTCGTCCGTATCGGGATAAAAATAATTTTTATACTCGAACGCCCAGCCGCCGGGTTCGAGCTTCGGACATTTCACTTTCCAGTCGCCGGGACGCAGAACTTGCTGCGCCAGCACCCAGTCGAGCGCCTTTTCGACTTCTTCCGACTGTCGTTCGTTGAGATCGCAGTCCTCAAACGCCAGCAGCGTCAGCACCGTATCCCAGACCGGGCTGGTCGAGGCTTGAATCCACGTCGCCTCGCCTACATCGACACGCCATCGCGGATCGTCGAGCGCGTTCAAGCCCTTTTCCAGCACTGCATGGTCTAGCGCGTAGCCTTCGTTGTAGAGCGCCATCAGCGAATAGATCCACGGCGGCTGGATGCCGCCCCAGACGCCGTCCGCATCCTGATGCTGAATGATCCATTCTAGCGCGCGAGAGACTGCGCCCTTGCGCAGCAACCCGATACCGGCCGTTTTCCCGAAACCCTGCAATGCATGGAGCACCTTGTCGGCGCCCAGAAAGAAAGATTCCAGAAATCCCGCGCCCGGTTTTTTCGGGTAAGCGTAATCGTATTTGTCGCGTCCCTCGGGAAAGAGCTCATCGAGACGCCTCCCCTGCGGCAGCGGACGGGATGGCCGCCGCGCGGAAAGCACTGCAATGGGCATCAACGTCGCGCGCGCCCATTGCGCAAAATTATAAATCGAAAAAACGAACCAGTTCGGAAAGAAGACCACTTCCGGCGGCAGGTTCGGGGTTTTCTCCCACGGCCATTCGCCGATCAGTGCGAGCCAGTAGCGCGTGAACACGCGAATGTTTTTTAGCCCGCCCTTCGACAGTATCCATTCACGAGCCTTCATCATGTGCGGCGCGTCCTTGCGGTCACCCATGGAGCGGAGCGCGGCGTAGGCTTCAACCGTCGTGTTAATGTCGCCCGCGGGCGCGCCGTAATAAATCTGCCAGGACCCGTCTTCGCGCTGGGTTTCACGCAACGAATTCGCAAGGCGCGGGCGCAAGTGATGATCCTCTAACCCCATGAACCAGAGCGCGAGTATCCACTGCGCTTCCATACATGAGTTAGATTCCAGCCGGCCGACCCAGTAGCCCTCGGGCTTTTGCCGTACGGCCAGCCAGCCGGCCGCCGCATCGATGGCGCCGGCAAGCTGCTGATCGAAGTTCGAGCGTTTCGCACTATTGCCTGACTTGTCGTCGAACATCCCATAACCCTTTGACATCAAGGGCTGTTTAGCGCGGGAAGCGTCTTCGCGCTAGACCTTGACGCGCCCGCGCTGACGCATAACGGTAAGATCAACCGCCCTACCGCCCTGAAAGGCACCTGCCGCATGTATCCATCAGTCCAGACTTTTTTTGATGAAAAGACGTTTACAGCCAGTCATGTGGCGTTCGATCAAAACACAAAAAAATGCGCCATTATCGACTCGGTCCTCGATTATGATGCAGCTTCCGGACGCACAAACCCGGCGGCGGCTGATGCGATTATCGAGTATATTAAAAACAACAACTTGACCGTCGAATGGATTTTCGAAACACACGTTCATGCTGATCATCTTTCCGCGGCGGCGTATTTACAAAACAAGCTTGGCGGGAAAACCGCCATCGGCGATCAGGTTAGCATCATTCAGGACACGTTCGGCAAAATTTTTAACGCGGAATCGTCATTCAAACGCGATGGCAGCCAGTTCGACAAGCTCTTCGCGGATGGCGAAGCGTTTAAAATCGGCGATATCGAAGCAAAATTCATCCACACGCCCGGCCACACGCCCGCCTGCTCAACCATCGTGATCGGCGATGCAGCTTTTGTGGGAGATACTTTATTCATGCCGGACTACGGCACGGCGCGCTGCGACTTTCCGGGCGGCGATGCACGTACACTTTTCCGTTCAATTCAGAAAATCTTCGCCCTGCCTGGCGAGACTCGCCTGTTCATGTGTCACGACTACAAAGCGCCAGGCCGGGACGAGTTTGCATGGGAGACCTCGGTCGCCGAACAGCGCGCGAAGAACATTCATATCCATGACGACATCAGCGAAGACGACTTCGTCGCCATGCGCGAAGGCCGGGACAAAAACCTTTCCATGCCCAAACTGATCTTGCCCTCGGTACAAGTCAACATGCGCGCCGGCGCCATGCCCCCGCCCGAGGAAAATGGTATTTCCTATCTGAAGACGCCGATAAACGCGTTATAGCTTTTTGTTTGCGTGCGAACCGCGTAAACAAGCGTGATGCTAAATGAGAACTTCTTTAAAGCGCTTGTCGAAGCTGGTCGGCGAGACCCGACCCGATGGTGTCTGACATTGCCTGGCGACGAGGTTTTTACTTATGGCGATCTCGACCATGTTTCGGCGAAGATGGCTGGCGCCCTTCTTTCCGCAGGCGCAAAACCCGGCGACCGCATTGCGGTTCAGATTGAAAAGTCGCCGGAGAATGTTGCGCTTTACCTCGGCGCCATGCGCGCAGGGTTGACTTATGTGCCCCTGAATACCGCCTACACTCCCGAAGAAATCGACTACTTTCTCAACGACGCATCACCCGCCGTGTTCGTTTGTGCGCCGGAAAAAGAAGCAGCGCTCCGGCAAGCAGCTCGAAATGTTAGCAGCATTCTCACGCTCGGTACGAATTTTAATGGGACGTTAATTGATACGCTCGAGAGCGCAGCACATTTCACAGATATTGAGTCGCGCGCACAAGGCGACATCGCCGTCATCCTTTACACGTCCGGCACAACCGGGCGCTCCAAGGGTGCAATGCTGACCCATGGAAATTTACGCTCAAACGCAGTTACGCTAAGTACGGCCTGGGAGTTTACGTCTGAAGACAGATTGCTGCACGCCCTGCCGATTTTTCATATTCATGGATTGTTCGTGGCATTGCACACTGCGATGTTGAACGGCTGTGAAATATTGTTCCTGTCAAAATTTAACGCAAAAGAAGTACTCAACCAGTTGCCGCGCGCCAGCGTGATGATGGGCGTGCCGACATTTTATTCCCGCTTGCTGGCAGAACCTGGTTTTCATGAACGCGCCTGCAGGCATATGCGTCTTTTCATTTCCGGTTCGGCGCCGCTGACAGCAGAGACATTCCATGCGTTCGAAGAACGGACCGGACATAAGATCCTTGAACGCTACGGCATGTCGGAAGCCGGCATGATTGCGTCAAATCCGCTCCATGGGGCGCGCGTTGCGGGAACGGTCGGCCATGCATTGCCGGACATATCAATCCGTATCGCCGGCGACGCGCCGGGCGAAGTTGAGGTTAAAGGGCCGAACGTCTTTGCGGGCTACTGGAAAAAACCTGATAAAAGCGCTGAGGCGTTTACAGAAGACGGCTGGTTTAGAACCGGCGATGTTGGCGTTATTGATGATAATGGCAGGCTTAGTCTCGTGGGCCGGGAAAAGGATCTGATCATTTCCGGCGGTTTCAATATTTATCCCATCGAGATTGAGCAGGTTCTGGATGCCCTTGCGGGTGTCGCCGAGAGCGCCATTATCGGCGTTCCTCATCCGGATATGGGCGAAGGCGTGGTCGCGGTAATTGTTGAAGAAAACGTCGGGGCGACAGATTTCGAATTAAATCAGGCGATCAGTACGCTTGCCAAATTTAAAAGGCCGCGAAAATTTTTCCGTTTGGGCGCGTTGCCTCGCAATACAATGGGTAAGGTGCAAAAGCAGAAATTACGCGACCAGTTCAAGGACGCTTTTCAATAATTATCGTGGCGTATCGCGATGCAGAACAACGATCTCATCACCCTTGTAAATTGTCTTTGCAGTTTCCTTAAATCCGCACTTTTCTGCAACGCGAATAGACGCAACATGCGGCGTGTTGATGATACAGGACATGCGCGCATGATTGAAATGCGCATCGCCCCATTCCACGGCGGCCTTCGCAGCTTCGGATGCATAGCCCTTCCCGTGCGCGGCTTTCGCAAAAACCCAGCCGATTTCCGGTTCACCCTTGATTGACGGCTTCATATTGCGTTTGAAATCGACAAAGCCAACCTCGCCCAGAAATACCCCCATCATTTTTTCGAGCACCATCCAATAACCAAAACCCATAATCGGCCAGTGGCCAGCAATGCGAAGAAAGCCAGTCCAGGAATCCTCTTCATTTACAGGGTCTTTGGTTATGTAGCGCACGACATTGCGGTCAGCCCACATGGCTGCGAAAGCCGGGAAATCATCCGGTTCCGGCCCGCGCATGAGAAGGCGTTTCGTTTCCAGAACAGGCACTGAACCTGTCCATAGCAGGCGCAGTTCCGCCTTGCTCATTCGGCTTTCGTCTCGGCGATATAAGCGTCAATTTGCACGCGCAAGAGATCAAGCGGCAGGCCGCCGCCATCGAGCACGGCGTCATGAAACTCTCTTATATCGAATTCATCCCCGAGTTCGATTTCTGCTTTCCGGCGCAACTCCCAGATCGTCAATTCGCCCATTTTGTAAGCAAGCGCCTGCCCGGGCCAAGCAATGTACCGGTCGACTTCCGTCTGCACATTATGCAATGAAAGTGCGGTATTTGACGCAAGGTAATCAATCGCTTGCTCTCGGCTCCATCCTTTTGAATGGATCCCCGTATCAATTACAAGCCGACAGGCTCGCCACATTTCATAAGATAGCCTGCCGAAATGATCGTAGGGCGTTTTATAAACCCCCATTTCAATGCCAAGCTTTTCTGAATAAAGGCCCCAGCCTTCCCCAAAAGCATGCGGGTAAAATTGTTTGCGAAACTCCGGCGCGTTTTCGATTTCCAGCGCCAACGCGTTCTGCAAATGATGCCCCGGCACCGCTTCATGCAGCGTAAGCGCCGTCAATTCATAAAACGGCCGCTTGTCTAGTGCGTAGGTATTCACCCAGTATTGGCCGCCGCGATCAGCGCCGGCGGGCGCGCTAATGTAACGCCCGGTGGTGTAATTTGGTGCGATTTCCGCCGGCACGGGTTCCACTGAATAAGGCTGGCGCGGCAGCTTACCGAAAAATTTCGGCAAGCGTCCGTCAATATCCTTGGCCAGCCATGCCGCACGCTCAAGCAATTCTTCCGGCGTTTTCGGATAAAACTGCTCGTCGGTACGCAGATAATCGATGAACTCTTTGAATGTGCCATCAAAGCCGGTCTCAGCCATGACGTCATTCATTTCACGGCGAATGCGCGCAACTTCTTTAAGGCCTAACCGATGCACGCTGTCGGACGTCGCGTCTTCGAGCGACGTGTAATAACGCACCAGCGCAGTGTAATAGGCTTTCCCGTTGGGAAGCTTGTCGGCGCCAAGCGTATCGCGTGCGCCGGGAATATATTCGTCTTGCATGAATGCAAGCGCGCGCTCGAACGCAGGGATGATTTCGTCAGCGATGACGCTCATGCCTTCCTGACGCAAGCTCGCCTGCCGACGCGAAGGAATTGATTTCGGCATGGACTGAAAAGGCGCGTAATAAGGGTGTGCAGCGGCATTATCCTTAATCTGCGCTTCAAATGATGGAATGATGTAAGGGAGAATTTCCTTCGGCTGCGTAAAGCCGTCCTCCAATCCGCGGCGCATATTGGCAATGTTCTGGTCGATATAATCGGGCAGCTTTCTCAACCGCTCGAGGTAGTCTGCATAATCTTTTTCGTTCCGAAAAGATGTGGCGCTCACCACATAAGCGAAGTTGGTGTGAAATCCTGTGTCGGCGAGAAACGGCCTGCGCCAGACGTCAAACTCAGAAAGCGAGATGTCGTGGTTCAGAATAAATTCGAGCAGATCGGCGCTCAGTACCTCCGTTTCTGAAAGGTCCGAACGGTCAATCTCATTCAGTCTTTCGAGAAACGTTTCAGCTGCTGCCGTGCGGCGCGTATAATCAGCCGGCGCGACGGATGGAACTTCTGCATTATAATCATTGACCCCGGATTGAGTAGCGTTGAATGGGCTCTCGCGCATCTCATTCGCCCAGTAGTCTTCAAAGAGTGCCTTGAGGTCGTCAGCCGGAGCCGCAGACGCAAGACCTGTTATCGAACACGCTATGCAAATCAGAAAAAACAGCCGCTTCACCTCAAAATCTCCCTCCGCGCGCTCAATCGCGCGGGCCGCATATCAAGAGAATCGGTCCCATGCTAACATGCGCCGTGAGCCGGGCCAGCGCCCTGTTTTCCCCTCCCTCGCGACAGCGTGAAATCATGTGTGTTGCCCGAATTCACTCGCTTCTGTAGGCAGGTTTCAGGAAGCAATTTTGATCAGGAAAATCCTATGTCTAGCCGCTTTGCCGCTGTAATTATTGTTGTTTTTACCGCCTTTTCCCTGCAAGGAGCGATGGCGGAAAGCCAAGTCTATACCAAGTTGTTTTCCAACCTCGCCGTAGATGGCTACGACCCGGTCGCCTATTTCGAACAAGGCGAACCAACGAAAGGGTCGAACGACCATTCATTCGAATATAACGGGGCCGAGTGGCGATTCGCCTCGGCGGAAAACCTTGAGGCCTTCAAAGCCGATCCGGAAGCATACGCCCCTCAATATGGCGGCTATTGCGCCTGGGCCGTGTCACAGAATTACACGGCGCGCGGAAACCCGAAAAACTGGACCATCGTCGATGGCAGGCTTTACCTGAACTATAACGACGAAATCCAGGCGCGCTGGGAGAAGGACATCCCGGGCTTTATCGCCCTCGCGAATGAAAACTGGCCAAACATTCTAAACTAATTCCCAAGATCGATTTTGGCCCTTCCCTTGCGAAATCGATCTTGACGGCGCCGCTTCGCCCCCCCCAAGCGGCGCCGTCTCTCATTGCTGATTTTTTCAGACTATTCGGCAGTAGCCCGCTGTTCATCACGCAGCGCCCGGAATTCGTTTCCTTCATACCAGTTTGGCCAAATATCCGAGTACGCCATATCGGCGCCAACCTCGAACAGGATGGTCATGGAATTAGTCATGCCGGAAAGATCCCAGTCCGCGGAATATTCATCGGCGGGCTTGTGGTAACGGTTGGCCGTATAATCGTCGACAAGCGCCTTACCTGCTTCCTCGCCGCCGTCTACGAGATCGATACCAGAGTCAGCGTAAAGCATCGGCACGCCTTTCTTGGCGAGCGAGATATGGTCTGACCGGTAAAAATATCCTTTCTCCGGTTCGGCGTCAGGCCGCAGATACATATCGCGCTTGTCCGCGGCCTTCTTAAGCAAGTCTTCAAGCTCGGAGGCGCCGTAGCCGACCACCATCAGATCTTTCGCCGGCGGCATTGGGATCACACCGTCGATATTAATGCCGCCTACGATCTGCGCAAATGGCACGATCGGGTCTTCGCCGAGATAAGCCGAACCGAGTAGTCCTGATTCCTCCGCCGTTACTGCTGCGATGATGACGGAACGCGCCGGGCGCGTTTCCGTATTCATGAAGGCTTCGGCAATTGTCAGGATGCTTGCGGTTCCCGTAGCGTTGTCGACGGCGCCGTTTGAAATCTGATCCCCATCCGCATCAGGGTTACGCCCAAGGTGATCCCAATGCCCCATATAAAGAACATATTCGTCGGGCCGCTCGGCGCCGGGAATGACGCCGACGACATTGGCTGATTTAGACCGCCGGATTGTGTTTGTAATTTTGCCCGAAGATTTCAAATCACCCATGGGCATGGCGGAAAAGCCAGCAGTCTTTGCGGCTTCCGCCGCTTCATCGAAATTCATGTCGGCCTTTGCAAAAAGGTCACGCGCAACGCTTTCCTGTATCCATCCCTCAAGCGCAATGCGTCCGGCGCCGCCGTCCGGGCGTTCAAGATCCAGTTGCGCGCCGGTCCAGCTTCCCTCGACAACGCCCCAGCCATAAGCGGCGGGCGCGGTCTGGTGCACGACGATGGCGGCGGCGGCGCCCTGCCGGGCTGCCTCTTCATATTTGTATGTCCAACGGCCGTAATAGGTCATGGCGCGCCCATTGAAGAGATCCGGGTCTTCGGTTGCATAACCCGGATCGTTGACAAGCATGACGACAGTCTTGCCAGTGACGTCAACGCCATCGTAATCGTTCCAGCCATATTCAGGCGCGACAACGCCGTAGCCGACGAACACAAGATCGCTTTCCTCAAAGGAAACCTCTTCAACGACGCGTTTTGTCCAGTAGACCGTCTCCGGGCCGTATTCGAGTTCTTCTCCGTTGATAGAGAAACTCGAACCATCCCTTTGCAGGGTCAGTTCGACAAGCGGCACCGCCTGTTCATAAGAATCCCCATTGCCGGGCTGGAGGCCGATTTCCTGCATCTCATTGATCAGCCACTGCCGGGTCTTTTCACCACCCGGCGTGGTCGGCGCGCGGCCTTCAAACTCATCTGAGGAAAGCGTTGCAATGCGTTCGCGCAAATGCTCTTCGTTAATCGGCGCCAGGACTAATGCGTCTTCGTCAGCGACGGCGCCATCTTCGAAAGAAGCATCCGTTTCCGTGGCGCTTGGTTCGTTAGCATCGGACGCAGTGTCCGGTCCGCCGCATGCCGCAAGCGTGAACGTCATAAGCAGCGCCGAAATCGCAGTTGTCTTGGTAGTCATTAGAATACGCCCTTCCTGAGAATCATCCTGAAGAAAGCGGGAGAGTGCCGCCTTGCCGGTATCAGGTCAAACGGATGTTTATGGACGTGAAGAGGTCGGCTGATTATCGCGTCACAATCTACCCAAAAGGCAGATCAATGCTCAAAAAGGCGATAAATTCGTGATCGCTAACGCGTAATGGACGTGATTTTGAGCGCCCGGGCGCCGTCGCGATTGCCAAGCGCACCCGTCATTTTAAGTCGCGAAGCCGATTTATGAGCTGGTGCGAAAGCGACGTCATCTATGGTTGCCGTCTGTAAATTAATGACCTCACCAGCCTTCATATTCATCAGCCGGTTGATGTCGATGTCCTGCAGCGCCAGCACGGTGCGCATTTCCACCTTGGACCATGACGCCAGACGCAAAAGGCCCTGCTTCCACTTTTCCTGTGCAACGGCGCGCTCGGCCCGGTTATGATCGCGCACCGACGCGATGCAGTTCTCCGATGCGATGACGATTACTGTTCCTAACGCTTCGCCTTCAATCGTCTGGGCGTTAAGCGAAAACATCACGGAACGCTGACACTCATTTAGCAAGTCAAACCGTCTCGGGTCAGCGCCGCTGGCGATCAGTTCCAGTGCGCCTTTGACGGCGCCGCACTGACCCGCTTTTTCGAAAATCATTTCAGCCGCCGGTTTCGCCAGTGCTTTAGCAAGCCTGCGGTCGATCGCGCTCACCTCTTCCGGCGCCGGATCGGGTTTGTCGCGCGTTGAGGACAGCGACCAACCGGCAGCCGTCATGGCGGCGTCCATATCGAGTATGACGAGAAAATCCTGTTCGCCATTGAGGCGGAAGTGGTAGATCGCAGATGTTGCATTGAACGGCGCCAACGCTGCGCCCATACGGATGAAGCCCGCGGATTCATTTTCTGCAAGCTCGCACTTTTCTCCATAAAAGGCTGTGAATGCCGGCGCGATTGCAGCCGCAAAAGCCGACGGAACAGGCTTGATGAGATCAATCGGACCTTCATCACGAACGCCGCAACCGATTTTCTTCTTCAGAATGTGCGGGGGCTTTTCACTCATAGATACTCCGATAGGCAAGTCAGATGAATTCGCTACCACGCCATTAACCATCAATAGCTATAAATTAAGTAAACGCGTAAAAGCGCCCGTAAGCAATTTTCGCTAACCATCTCAGTCGATTGCAATCTGGTGGGATGGTATGGCTGGGCGAGCGGCGAGCGCGGCGCCGATCATTATTAAGAAAAAGAAGGTCATCGCGGGCGGCGGCCATCACGGCGGCGCGTGGAAGGTGGCCTATGCCGACTTCGTTACTGCGATGATGGCCTTTTTCCTTCTGATGTGGCTCCTCAACGCCACCACGGAGGACCAGCGCAAGGGACTTGCCGACTATTTCAACCCGTCCATTCCGATTTCCAAGGTGTCTGGAGGCGGCAGTGGCGCTCTTAACGGCTCGTCAGTATTTACCGATGAGCAACTTTCACGCGACGGGACCGGCGCTGTAAACGAATATCCGAATAGCCAGGAAGTGCCTGTTAACGGGCCTGAAAACTCCATGGACGCCCCGCTGGAAGGCAAAGGCGTCGATAATGAGATCGGAGACGCCGAAAAGAGCCTTGAATCCGTCCAGAGTGAAATAGACGCCGAGACGATGACCGCCCTAGAGGGCGATCTTGCCAAACACATCCAGACTCGGATGACGCCGGACGGCCTTGTTATCGAGCTCGTCGATGCTGACGGCCGGCCGCTTTACAACGTCGGATCATCAAACCCGTCGCGAACGCTTTACGATTTGTTAGAAGTCATTGCGCCCGTGTTAGCAACGGTCAGTAATAACATGGCGATTGTCGGACACACGGACGCGCACGCTTTTTCCAGCAACGCCAATTACACAAACTGGGAGCTTTCAACCGATCGGGCGCATGCGGCCCGTCGCATGCTTATCAAGAACGGCATTCCTGTTTCGCAGGTTGTACAGGTTACCGGTAAAGCTGACACTGAACCTTTTTCCGATGATCCTTACGCCCCACAGAACAGGCGCATCGCGATTACTTTATTGACAAAAAAATAAAACGCAAAACCCGTTTACCATTAGGGGTTCCTTAAACAGCGGTGCGATAAACCTAACGACAGCAATAAATTTTTCCGGAGTGGGAGACTGTTATGGGGATTTCGTCGTCGCTGAATGCTGGCGTGATGGGACTTGCCGTCAATGCGGTGAAACTGGGTACAATCTCGGACAATATCGCAAACTCACAGACTTACGGCTACAAACGCGCCGAGTCGGAATTCGCAGATATGGTCCTGCGTCAGACAAGCGGCGATTATTCCGCAGGCGGCGTTCGCGCAATGACATATCGTGACGCAGGCGCGCAAGGATCCCTCGTTACAACTGCGAATTCCACTGATATTTCAATTTCAGGCCGCGGCATGCTGCCGGTAACGGATGTTGGCGGCATCAACGCTTCTCCTAACGACCGCTCTTTGATGCTTGCATCCACCGGATCTTTCTTCACGGACGAACAGGGCTACCTACGCACGTTATCCGGTTTATACCTCATGGGCTGGCCAGCGGACATTAACGGCAATGTCGCCTCGCCGCCGCGTGACAGCGCGACGGCGCTCGAACCCGTTCGCGTCAACCTCAACCAGTTCGCTGCTGCCCCGACTACGCAAATTCAGCTTGGCGTGAACTTGCCGGCGACGGAAACCGAGGCTGGCGCTGCAGGCACGGCGTTTGATCTTCCGATCGAATATTTCGACACGCTTGGCCGTTCACAAACATTGAATGTTGAATTCACGCCGGTCGTGCCGGGTTCCGGCTCATCCAATGAGTGGAATGTTAACATCTATGACGAGGCCGGCAATCCGGCTGTCGCCATCGCCAGCTTCAACGTCACGTTTGACACCAGCGTTTCAGGCGGCGGGTCTGTCGCCTCTATCACGCCTGGTGCAGGCGCGACTTATGACGGCGCAACGGGCAACCTGACGATCAACACTGCATCGAGCCCGATTGATATCTATGTCGGCACAGCGGGCGTCCCCTCGCCGCTGACACAGCTTTCGGGCAGCTTCGCACCGCTGTCGGTGACGAAGGATGGCGCCCCGATCGGCAATCTCAGCTCCGTTGAAATCGACGAGCGCGGATTCCTGCAGGCGATTTATGAAACCGGCTTCCGCCGTACGATCTATCAGGTTCCGGTCGCCGACGTGCCAAACTTCAAAGGCCTTAACGCAGTCGGCAATTCCGCTTTCACCGTTACTCAGGACAGCGGCGACGTTTATTTCTGGGATGCGGGCGACGGACCAGCTGGCCTCACCATCGGCTTTGCACTGACGGAATCGACGACCGACATCGCGTCAGAACTGACCGACCTTATTCAAACGCAGCGCGCTTATTCATCGAACGCGAAGATCATTCAGACGGTCGATGAAATGCTGCAGGAAACAACGGACATCATCCGGTAGC
>DGNI01000024.1 GCA_002388885.1 Parvularculaceae bacterium UBA4496
AGCGCATCGTGCTGATCGGCGGGACGTCCTATGCCGGCGAAATGAAAAAATCGGTTTTCACGATCCTCAATTATCTCCTGCCTGAGCAGGACATCATGCCCATGCATTGTTCGGTGAATGTGGGCGAGAGCGACGACCCGGCGATTTTCTTTGGGCTTTCCGGCACCGGCAAGACGACGCTTTCCGCCGATCCGAACCGCACGCTCATCGGCGATGACGAACATGGCTGGGGACCGAGCGGGCTCTTCAATTTCGAGGGCGGCTGCTACGCCAAAATGATCCGGCTTTCCGAAAGCGCCGAGCCGGAAATCTACGCAACGACGAAACGCTTCGGCACCGTGCTTGAAAACGTGGTGATGGACCCGGCGACGCGCGCGCTTGATCTAGATGACGCGAGCCTGGCTGAAAATTCACGCGGCGCCTATCCGATTCACTACATACCGAACGCCAGCCTTACCGGCGTCACCACGCATCCGAAAAACATCATCATGCTGACCTGCGACGCCTTCGGCGTGATGCCGCCAATCGCAAGGCTGACTCCTGCACAAGCCATGTACATGTTTTTGTCAGGCTATACGGCGAAAGTCGCCGGCACGGAAAAAGGTCTCGGCAAGGATCCGGAAGCGACCTTCTCCACTTGTTTCGGCGCGCCGTTCATGCCGCGCCATCCCTCCGAATATGGCGCGCTGCTCGGCAAGCTGATCGACAAACACGATGTTTGCTGCTGGCTCGTTTCCACGGGCTGGACCGGCGGGCCGCATGGGGAAGGCCGCCGCATGCCGATCAAGGAAACGCGGGCGCTTCTGACGGCAGCGCTCAACGGATCGCTCAACAATGCGCCGATGCGCAAGGATGACGTGTTCGGCTTCGATGTGCCGTCCGATGTGCCGGGCGTCGATAATCGCATCCTCAATCCGCGCAACACATGGGATGATGCAAGCGCTTATGACGCACAGGCCTCAAAGCTTGCCGCCATGTTCGTTGAAAACTTCAAGATCTATGAGGCTTACGTCGATGACGCCGTGAAGGCGGCGGGGCCAATTAAGGCCTAGACCGTCGTATCAACGCGCGGCGGCGCCTCGCCACCGGAATCGTCACCGCCCGAAGTCCCTGTTTCGCCGGGACCGCTTGAGACCGTCACCATGGCTGCGCGCAATACGCGATCCCCGATGGTGAAGCCCGATTGCGCCACGTCAACGACGTGACCGGACGGAATATCCGCATGCGGAATTTGAGCAACGGCCTGATGCAGGTTGGGGTCGAACTTTTCTCGCTCAGGTGAGACGCGGTTGACGCCATGGCGCGCCAGCGTGCCAAGCAATTCTTTTTCTGTCATGCGCAGGCCGTCGACAAGATTCTTGACCGATGCATCTTCGCTGTCGCCCGCAGCGCGCAGGGCGCGCTCGAAATTATCGAGGACGCTGATGAGATCGCGGGCGAAACCTGAAATGGCGTACCGGCCGGCGTCGGCCTTTTCGCGCTCTGCCCGGCGGCGGGTGTTTTCAAGTTCCGCGGCGATGCGCAGCACCCGGTCGTTCAGCGTATCGATCTCGGCTTGCGCCTTGGCGAGCGCGGTTTCGCCGGCGTCGTCCTCTTCAGGCGCGGCGAGGTCGTCTTCGCTCAGCTGTTCCGGGTCATCAAAAAGTTCGTCTTCTGAACCGGCGTTGGACGTGGAATCGTGTTGTTCACTCATGAGACTTCACTGCTTGTCGGGAAACGTTGGTCGAGCGCCATGTACGCGCGGCGGGCGGTTATTTCAACATCCGTGACAGGACTTCCGCCGTATAGTCTACAATCGGGACAACCCGGGCGTAATTCAGCCTTGTCGGGCCGATGACGCCCAGAACGCCCACGATCTGGCGCTTTTCGTCGCGATAGGGGGCGGTAATCACCGATGAGCCCGAGAGCGAGAAAAGGCGGTTTTCTGAGCCAATGAAGACTTTGACGCCCTCGCCGTCGCGGGCGGCGGTGAGGAGCTCGATCACTTCCCGCTTCTTTTCAAGATCGTCCAGCAGCATCCGCACGCGCTCGACGTCCTGCGCCGATTCATCGAGCAGGTGTCCGCGCCCGCGCACCACCATGGTCCAGTTGTCCTCGCCAGCCATGTGGGCGACCCCATCNNCGCCGGAAAGATGGGCGACGCCGTCGCGCACGAGCCGCGAGGTCAGTTCATCAAGCTCCGCCCGGTTCGATTCGATTTCTTCAATGATGCTGGTGCGCGTTTCCGTAAGGCTTCGCCCGCGCAGCCGCGCATTGAGATAGTTTCCGGCAGCGATCAGCGCAGAAGGCGGCAGGTCGGCGGGCGCCTTGATGACCCGGTTTTCAACACGACCATCCTCGAACACCATGATGACCAGCGCCTGTCCGGCGTTCGTTCTGACAAATTCGATCTGGCGCAGCGGCGCATCGGCTTTTTGCGTGACGATCAGGCTCGCCGTCTGGGTGAGGCCCGACAGCCGTGCGGCGGCGGTTTCGAGGAGCGACTCGGCGCTGTCTGCTTGCGCTTCCGATTCGATGGCGCGGCGTTCCTCGGGCGTCAGGTCGCCAACCTGCATCAATCCGTCAACAAAGAGCCGAAGGCCCAGTTCCGTCGGTAGCCGACCGGCGGAGATATGGGGCGCATGCAAAAGCCCCATGTCGGTGAGGTCCGACATCACATTGCGTACGGTCGCCGCTGAAACGGCGATGCTAGTGTCGTGGCTTAGCGTGCGCGAGCCCACTGGCTCGCCGGTGGACAGATACGTTTCCACCAGCCGCCGGAAGATTTCGCGGGAGCGTGCGTCGATATCGTTCAGCGCGATCATGGGTTTCAGATATCTCGCCGTGTTGCTGAATGCATGATGAAAATAAGACAAGTCGGGCGTGGGACAAGCCCTTGGGGGCGTTGTCACCGGCTGAGGTCGACAGGTGCGTGCCCTTGGGTCTAGGAAGGCCGCCGAAAAAGGAGAATCCCCCCATGAGACCGTCAGGCCGCGCCTTCAACGAACTTCGCGCCGTTTCGTTTGAAACGGGCTTTACCAAACACGCTGAAGGTTCCTGTCTTGTGCGGTTCGGCGATACCCATGTGTTGTGCACGGCGAGCTGGGATGAAACGACGCCGCCATGGCTCCGGGGCGCCGGGCGCGGCTGGGTGACGGCGGAATACGGCATGCTGCCGCGCTCGACCAATGAACGCATGCGCCGCGAGGCCAAGAACGGTCAGTCCGGCCGGACGCAGGAAATTCAGCGGCTGATCGGCCGGTCGCTACGTGCGGTGGTGGATCTCAAGGCGCTGGGCGAGCGGCAAATCCTGATCGATTGCGACGTCCTTCAGGCGGATGGCGGCACACGCACCGCGTCGATCACCGGCGCCTGGGTCGCGCTCAATCAGGCATGCGAGTGGGCCGTCAAGCAAGGCATCATCAAATCCTCGCCGGTGACGGATCGCGTGGCGGCGATTTCCTGCGGCCTTGTCGCTGGCGCGCCCGCGCTCGATCTCGACTATGACGAAGATTCAACGGCGCAGGCGGATGCCAATTTTGTCATCACCGGTTCGGGCGGGCTTGTGGAGATTCAGGCGACGGCGGAAGGCGATCCGTTTACGGATGAACAGTTTCAGGCGCTTCTCGCCCTCGCCAAGGAAGGTTGCGGAACGCTTTCGAAGCAGCAGGCGGAACTCTTTTCCTGAGGCTGGGCCTTTCAACCGTTGTAATTTGCGCCAACCCAGAACGGTGCTAGAAACGGGCGCCACTACAACAAAGAAGCGCGCATGCAAGAACAGGAGCCGGAAACGGCGCAAGGCCAGCCCCCCGGGGAAGCGGATACGCCGGAAACCGCTGCGGCTGATGCAGCGCCGGTAGAGCTTGAAGACGAGATCGTCGATGTCGAGGGCGTGCGCGCCTGGCTTGCGGATCGCCTGGACTGGCTGCAGAATCAGATGTTCACGCTGGGCGTCGCGATCGAAGCGGCGATCCTTCTCGCGGCGATCGTGCCGGCCGCGTTTTTCGGACCGCGCCTTCGAAAACTCATTCAAACGCAGGTTGCGCCGCGTGCGCCCTACGGGGTGTTGCGTCGCGCGGCGAACGCCTTTGCGCATCTGGCGACGCCCATAGCGCTTTATGCTGTTTTACAGATCGCTGTTATCGCGCTGCAGGCCGCGGACAGTTCGACCGGACTGATTTCCGCGGCGGTCAGCCTGTTAACGGCGTGGATCGTCATTCGCCTCGTAACACTCGTCATCCGCTCGCCTTTCTGGTCGCGGGTCGCGTTTTACGTTGTCTGGCCGATTGCGGCGCTCGATGCTTTTGGCATTCTCGATGACGTCGTCCGACAGCTTGACGCTTTTTCCATTCCCATTGGCGAAAGCGACGGCGGCGTTCAGCAGCGATACTCCGCTCTGGATCTTGTGCGCACGATTTTGGTGTTCGGCGTTCTGTTCTGGGGCGCGCGCCTTNNCTCAACTCGCTCATCACCGGCCGGATCAACGCCATTGACGAGTTGACGGTTTCATTCAAGGCGCTGCTTTCCAAAATTCTCGACGTCCTGTTGCCTGTGGTCGCTCTTATCGCCGCGTTACAGATTGTCGGCTTTCCGTTCGCTACGCTGGCGATTTTCGGCGGCGCCGTCGGTCTCGGCATCGGCCTCGGCATGCAGCGCACGGTGTCGAATTTCTTCGCCGGGTTTACGCTCATCGCCGACAAATCGATCAAGCCCGGCGACGTCATCGAAATCGACGGCGCCTATGGCTGGGTGACACAGATGAATGCGCGTTATGTTTCCCTGCGCACGCGTGATGGCACGGCTTATCTTGTTCCCAATGACCGGTTTATCGAAGAAGGCGTCGTTAACTGGTCTCATGACGATCGCGTCGTGCGCTTGCATGCGCCGTTTGGCGTCGCCTACAGTACGAAAGATCTGCGCGGACTGGCGAAGAAAGCGGAAGAAACGGCGCTGACCATCGACCGGGTTCTGAAAACCCCTGCGCCGCGCTGCAATCTCATGGAGTTCGGCGACAGTTCGGTGAATTTCGATTTGCGTTTCTGGATCAACGATCCGGCGAACGGGACCAAAAACGTCACCAGCGACGTGATGATGGCGATCTGGGATCTGCTGCACGAAATGGAAATCGAAATCCCGTTCCCGCAACGCGACCTTCATATCAAATCCGCACCGGAAAGCTTCTCCATGGCGGCTGAAATGCGTGAATCGGCGCTATCAAAGCCCCGTGAGGGCTGATACAGCACAGGATTGCGCCGTTGCGGCGCGCATGCGCCGGGGGTATCCTCAAGAACGGGCGATGAAACTCACCAGACGGGCCGCGAGGCCGGGAGACGAGACATGTTTCGATTGATCACGCTAGGGGGAGCGGCGCTCATTCTCGCCGCCTGTGCAACCGCAACGCCATACGGACCCGCCTCTACGGGCGGCGGATACGGATTTTCCGATCAGCGCATCGAGGAAAACCGCTACCGGATCACGTTTCGCGGCAATTCGCTGACGTCGCGGGAGACGGTGGAGAACTCGTTATTGTTCCGCGCCGCCGAGCTTACCGTCGACCACGGTTATGACTATTTCATCATTGTCGAAAACGAGACTGAAGCAAACAAGCGCTATACGCGCTCCTCGCCGGCGTTTTACGGACGCTATGGCTACGGCCATCCGTTCCACCGGCCGTATTACGCATTTCCGTATTATGCGTACGGCTTTGGCTGGGGTTATCCCTACGACGACCATTATTCCACACGGGAGATAACCCGGTACTCAGCGGTCGCGTTCGTCGCCATGTACCGTGGCGAAAAGCCCGATGACAATCCACAGGCGTTCAATGCGCGCGATGTAATGGATAATCTCGGGCCGGTCGTGCTCGGCGATCAGACAGGCGATGGATACTAAGCCAGTCTAGACCGCGCGGAGAATTTGCTCGTCCCGAGCCTGTTCTCCGCCGGCATCGTAAAAAACCACAAAACCGCGCGACGTATGGCGCATGACGACCCCGCGGCGGCGGCCGACGTGAATTGACGCACCGACCGGCGGGCGTCGGCTGGCCTCAACCGATACGCCGTTTACGGACGTATCGACGATTTTGACAAACAGAGATGTGCCGTCTTCAAGCCTGCAGATCGTACGCGTGGCGTTTGAACGGTGGCGGGGAGAATCGCGACGGTCGCTAAGGCCTTCAGCGAAATCAGGGTTAGCGCGCAGCATCAGCTGCTCGATCAGCAGTGCTCGGCGGCGTTTCGACAAGAGGAATGATGTGGCGAAGCCATCGGGGAAAGTGCGTGCTACGGTGCATTCGATCACGTCGAGCCCGTCAATCGAAATCACAACCGCGTCGCCG
This sequence comes from Parvularculaceae bacterium UBA4496, assembly GCA_002388885.1. Lineage (GTDB taxonomy): Bacteria > Pseudomonadota > Alphaproteobacteria > Caulobacterales > Parvularculaceae > Hyphococcus. The sequence goes on from DGNI01000024.1 coordinate 6,317, forward strand.
ACAACGACTTTTGCATCACAGATCACGGCCATGTCGCCCGGTGAAATGTTTAACAGGCGGCCGTCATGTTCGTCCGTAGCGTTAACGACGATGCGCGCCGGCAGGTTAAGGCTGATCCGCCGATAACGTCGTGCATCTGATTTGAACATCGAATGGTTGTCCTGAATTGCTTAATTGCGCCGCCGCGTTGCAAATTATCGGCCACCGGCAAATCCTTTTCTAAATGGCGCCCGATAATTTTAGTGAAATCACAAATAATCTGGGCGTTTCCGGCGTTGCTTTGCAGGCTGGACAAGGACTTGTATGGTTAAGGACCATTCTGATCCAAATAATGCGGAGATTTCCCCGGATGATGAAACGCGTAACCTGCGCCGCCGCCGCGGCCTTTGTGTCCTTATCAGCGGCGGTCGCCGAAGAGGATGCGTTCCTATGGCTGGAGGAAGTGGAAGGAAAAGAGGCGCTCGAATGGGTGAGAGCGCAGAATGCGCGCTCGCAACGCGCTATCGAAGCCGATCCGCGCTTTGCAGCCATGCGACAAGAGGCGCTTTCGGTTTTGACGTCTGATGCGCGTCTGCCGCTTGGAACGATTCATAACGGACAGGTTTACAATTTCTGGCAGGATGAAACCCATGTGCGTGGCTTATGGCGCCGCGCCAGTGTTGACAGCTACCGCACTGGCGAGCCCGAGTGGGAAACAGTGATTGACTTCGATCGGCTCGCCGAGGAGGAGGGCCGAAACTGGGTTCGCGGCTCAACGGTTTGTCTGTCGCCTGACTATGTTCATTGCATGGTCGAGCTGTCCGACGGCGGCAAGGACGCCGGGATCTGGCGCGAGTTCAACACGCAAACGAAAACTTTTGTCGAAAACGGCTTTTACATGCCGGAAGCCAAGAGCGGCATCGCCTGGGTGGATGCCGATACGCTGCTCATCGGCACGGACTGGGGCGAGGGATCGCTGACGGATTCAGGTTATGCGCGCGAAGTGCGGCGCTGGGCGCGCGGAACTGACTTGGCCGACGCGCAAACAGTGCTGCGGGTGAATAAAGAAGACGTATCGGCGGGGCCGGTTGTTTATCATGACGGCGGCAAGACCTACGAGTTTGTTCGCCGGCTGCCGTCTTTTTTCGAGCGCGAATATTATCTAACGCAAGATGACGGCAATACATCGAAGCTGCCAGTTCCCCTGAATGCGGATATCCAGGGTATTCTCAACGGGCGGGCGATCTTCTTCCTGCGCGAAGATTGGAGCTATAAAGGAAAAACCTACGCGCAAGGCAGCGTCGTTGCATATGACCTGGGCGATGGGCGTGCAGAATCTGTCATGACGGCGTCTGACAATCAATCGATCGAAGATGTGGAAGTCGGCAAGACCAACATTCTGATCCAGTATCTTGACGATGTTTCGGGCGCAGCGGTGCGTTTGAAGCGCGACCGCAAAAAACGCAAATGGAACGCAACACCGGTTTCTTTGCCTGAAAACGGCGTTGTTTCCATCGTCTCCGCCGGTGGCGGCACGGACGACGCGCTGTTTTCATTCGAGAGTCTGACGACGCCGGATTCGCTTTATTTTATCGATGCAGGCGATGGCGACAAAGTTGAAAAAATCATGGACACGCCGCCGTTCTACGATGCAACCGGCGTGGTCGTCGAACAGCGTTTTGCAACCTCTGCAGACGGAACGAAAGTGCCTTACTACATCATGGGTCTGGACGCCGTGCTAAAGCAGGGTAATGCGCCGACCGTGCAATACGCCTATGGCGGATTTTTAAGTCCGATCTTGCCGGTCTATTACACCGATCCGTCGCGGCCCCAGCATGGCGCGCTCGCCGGCCTGATGTGGGTGAAGCGCGGCGGCGTTCTCGTGCTTTCGAATATTCGCGGCGGATCGGAGTACGGTCCTCGCTGGCACCAGGCGGCGCTGAAAGAAAATCGTCAGCGCGCCTTCGATGACTTCATCGCCATTTCCGAGCATCTGATCGAGACCGGCGTCACCAGCCCTGAAAAACTCGGCGCTATCGGGCGCTCGAATGGCGGGCTGTTGATGGGAGCGATCCTGACGCAACGTCCCGAGCTTTACGCCGCTATCGATATCGGCGTGCCGCTGTTTGACATGAAGCGTTATAACAAGCTGCTGGCTGGCGCGTCATGGATGGGCGAATACGGCAACCCGGATATTCCGGAAGAATGGACCTATATTTCTCAGTACTCGCCCTATCAAAAGCTTGAGGCGGGCCAGCCCTATCCCAAGGTGCTTTTCTACACGTCGACGAAGGATGACCGCGTGCATCCGGGCCATGCGCGTAAGGCGGCGGCGAAAATGGACGCGCTCGGCTATGACTTTTTCTATTATGAAAATATCGAGGGCGGACACGGCGGCACGGCCAATCAGGACCAGCTCGCCTATCGCACGGCCCTCGAATATGCTTACTTTGCAAAGATGCTGATAGGAGAGGCGGAATGAGCGCGCTTTCTGCGACGCTGCTTCAGCGCGTTTGGCGCAAGGTTGACGTAAAGCTTTCCATCGACGGCGAGATGCATATCCTGCGCTGGCGGAGGAGTACGTTCATGGACGAAGTTCTGTTCGACGACCGCAGGGTGGCGACCTCAAAAGGCTTGTTCAACCGTGAAACGATCTACGGGCTGAACATTGAAGGCGAAGATGGCCGCGACCTGAAACTTGTCTTCATGATCGATGGGCAGCCGGACTGGAGCGACTGGTCGGGCGAAGTACGCCCGCGCGGCATCCGCATCGAAACGGCTGACGAGTCTCTACTTGCAGTCGGCTCGCTCGGACCAGATCGGATGGAGCCTTTCCGCCAGCTTTATGACCGGGCCATCAAGGCGGCTGGGCTTTCATAACGCGCCAAGCCGCTTTAGCGTGACGGCGCATAAACAATAACAGATGACAAGGGGACGGCGCATGGCCTGGTGGTTCGGTATAAAACTCTGGAAGCGCGTGATGCTTGGCTTGGCGCTCGGCGTCATTTTCGGCCTCGCTGTGGCGCAGGCCATGAACCCCGATCAGGCGACGGCGTTGCTAGACAACTTTAAAAGCGTTGGCGACATCTTCATCACGATGATCCGCCTGATCATCATTCCTCTGATTTTCTTCACGCTCGTCGCCGGCGTGCTGGCGCTGGGGAGTCCGGCAAAACTTGGCACCATCGGAATTAAAACGCTCGCGCTTTATCTGGCGACGACGTTCTTCGCCAATCTTATCGGCCTTGGCATGGGATCGATCTTCCGGCCGGGTTCAAGCGTCGATCTCGGCTCGGCGGCGCCGGAAACACTGGCCGCGCCGGCCGGCGGGTTTATCGATCGCATCATCAACATTGTTTCTAAAAATCCGTTTGCGCAATTGATGGAGGGCGATCCCGTGCGGGTCGTCCTGACGCTCGCGCTGATTGCATGCGGCGTTTATTTCGTGCGCCGGGCGTCCGTCAGCACCGCATCCGTCATCGCTTTTATCATATTGTTGTCTCTTGGCGTGGCCGGCGCGTCGGGCGATGTGCTCTTTATCATCTTCACGTCGATCATCATCGGCGTCACCCTGCTTTTCGTTGGCGGGGTTACGGAAAAGGCCACGAAATTTTTCGACTTTGCGTCGGAGATCGTTCTGAAGATCACCCATATCATCATGGAGTTTGCGCCCTTCGCGGTGTTCTTCCTTATCTCCTGGGTTGTGGGGACCCGCGGGATCGAAACCTTCACGGCGATCCTCTGGCTCGTCGTCGCGGTTTATCTCGGCTGTTTCATCCATATGGCGGTTGTCTATGGCGGCATTATCAAGTTCGGGCTGAAATTGCCGTTCATCAATTTCTTCCGCGGCATTCTCGACGCGCAGATGGTTGCGTTCTCGACATCGTCGAGTTCTGCGACCCTGCCCGTGACGATTTCCAACGTGACCGACAATCTCGGCGTCAAGAAATCCGTCGCCGGTTCAGTGCTGCCGCTAGGCGCCACGATCAATATGGATGGCACATCGCTCTATCTCGGCATCGTTGCGCTCTTCACCGCGCAGGCGTTCGGCTACACCCTTGAGCCGCATCATTACCTGCTGATTGCGATGACTGCGGCGCTTGTCTCCATCGGCGCCGCCGGCATTCCGTCCGCCTCGCTGTTTCTCTTGGCCACGGTGCTAGAGGTGTTCAACGTCACGCCTGAACATACGGCGCTGGTCGTCGGCTTTATCCTGCCGTTCGACCGGTTGCTTGATATGATGCGCACGGCGGTGAACGTTACCGGGGATGCCGCCGTCGCCGTCACCGTTGCGAAATGGGAAGGCGAGATCGACGAAGAGGTTTTCAGGTCAAAAGCGGTGCAGTGATCCGCCTTACCTGTAACGCAACATGTTCCGGCTGAGATCGGCAACGCGGGTTACGCCCATCAGTTTCATGTCGCGCTCGATTTCGCTGCGCATGATTTCAAGCGCTCGCTCGACGCCGGGCCGACCCGCGGCGGCTAGCGCGTAAAGATACATGCGCCCGCCGGAACATGCCTTTGCGCCGGCTGCGAGCGCTTTCAGCACATGCGTACCGCGCCTCACCCCGCCGTCGAGAATGACGTCGAGCCGGTCGCCGACCGCGTCGGCGATTTCCGTGATCTGATCAAAGGGCGAACGCGAGCCGTCAAGCTGCCTGCCTCCGTGGTTGGACACCATAATCGCATCGCAGCCCATGTCAGCGGCGCGGCGCGCATCTTCAACGCTCATGACGCCTTTGAGGCAGAATTTCCCGCCCCACTTTGCGCGCAATTCCTCGGCATCGCGCCAGCTCATGGACGGGTCGAGATGATCGGTGAAGTAATCTTGAATGGAAATGGGCTTGTCCGAGCCTTCGGGAACATAGTCCTTCAATTCGCTAAGCCCGAATTTCTCGTGTGTAAGATAATTCAGCGTCCAACCCGGATGCAGTGCGAACGACAAGAGGCTC
>DGNI01000017.1:0-24514 GCA_002388885.1 Parvularculaceae bacterium UBA4496
GGCGGATCGTGAAATCCGGCGGACCGGAGCTTGCGCAGGAGCTCGAAAAATCCGGATACGACCAGTTTATCGAGGCGGCTTAAAGTCAGATGACGCAAACAGCGATCCATAACCCCAGCGCTTTTGAAACGGCGCTTGAAGCGGCCTTCAACGGGCGCTCGAAAACCGGCGAGGCGCAGGCCGCGGCATTCGACCGCTATGCGAAACTGCGCCTGCCGAACCGCAAGGTTGAGGGGTGGAAGTGGTCCGATTTCAACAACGCGCTGCGCAGTTTTGAACCAGCGAATGACGTTGCAGACACAACGATCACGCCGTCTGCATTCGCCGGGCTCGACCCGCTGGAATTCCGCATCATTGACGGAAGAATAGAAATCCCGGCAGAGGAAACGCCTGAAGGCTTGCGCTACGGCATCATGGATACGGTGGCGACGATCCCGGAACTTGAAAATCACGCCATTGCGACTCTGAACGTCGCCATGACGCGTAAGGCGTTAGGTGTCGAAGTTTTCGAAGGGGTTCGGTTCGATCGTCCAATTCTTATTCGTCACATCAATACCGGCGCGGGTTTTTCTTTTGCGCAGACCATGATCCGGTTTGCCGAAAACACGCACGCGACGTTGATTGAGACTTATGAAGGCGAGGGCGCCGGATTTTATTCGCACCTTTTCCATACGGTGTTGCGCGACGGCGCCGAGGTAAAGCGCTTCGTGTTGCAAGACGCGGCCGAAAAGTCGATCACGCATTCGATCTGCGCCGCCAAGGTCGATGAGAAAGCCCGGCTGGAACAAACCAGCCTTTCAACCGGCGGGCGGCTGACGCGTCATGAATCGCACATTCATTTCTGGGCGCAGGGGTCGGCGGCTGCGATTAACAGCGCAAGCCTGTTGTCTGGCGAACGGCACGCGGACTTCACAAGCGACGTGCGCCATTTCGCTGAGGCTTGTCAGGCGCGGCAACTGCACAAGGGCGCAGCAAAAGATAAAGGCCGGAATGTTTTTCAGGGCAAGTTCTTCGTCAAGCGCGAGGCGCAGAAAACCGATGCGCAGATGACGGCGAATGCGCTGTTGCTATCGGATACGGCGGAGGCGAACCACAAGCCTGAGCTCGAAATTTATGCCGACGATGTTGAGTGCGCGCATGGGTCAACGGTCGGCGCGCTTGATGAGGATGCGTTGTTCTATCTGCGCCAGCGCGGGTTGGATGAACAAGCGGCGCGCGCGCTTCTGGTCGAAGCATTTGTCGGAGAAATCGTCGAGCGGATCGATATTGACGGCATACGCGACGTTTTTGCGTTGCGCGTAAAGGAGTGGCTCGATGAGTGACGGCGCCCCCCTGACCACGCTTGATGTTGAGGCGTTGAAGGCGGAGTTCCCGATCCTCAACCGCGAAGCATACGGCAAGCGGCTTGTCTATCTTGACAGCGCCGCCTCGGCGCAGAAGCCGCGCGCTGTCATCGATGCGATGCGCCATGCCATGGAACATTCCTATGCGAATGTTCATCGCGGGCTTCATTTGCTCTCAAATGAAACGACGGCAGCGTATGAAGATGCGCGCAAGGCGGCGGCTGAATTCCTGAATGCATGCTCCCCAGACGAAATCATTTTCACGTCTGGCGGCACGGACGCGTTTAACCTCGTTTCCTACGCCATGAGCGTTACGGAAATCGCCGAGGGCGACGAAATCATCCTGTCGCTTGCCGAACATCATTCCAACATCGTGCCGTGGCATTTTCTGCGCGAGCGCAAAGGCGCTGTCCTGAAATGGTTGGATGTTTCCGATGACGGAGAGATCGACCTCGACGCATACGCGGCGCTTTTTACTGATAAAACAAAGCTCGTCGCCGTCTCGCATATGTCTAACGTACTCGGCGCCCTTACCCCGGCGAAGGAAATGGCCCGCATCGCCCACGAACATGGCGCCAAGATTCTGTTCGACGGCTGCCAGGCGGGCGTTCATGGGTCTGTCGATGTTCAGGATATCGATTGCGACTTCTACGCGATTACCGGTCACAAGCTTTACGGGCCGTCCGGCGTCGGCGTGCTCTACGGGAAAATGGACGCGCTGAAGGACCTGCCGCCGTTCAAAGGCGGGGGCGAGATGATCGACATGGTGACGACCGAGACGGTCACCTATAACGAGCCGCCGCACCGGTTCGAAGCGGGAACGCCCCCAATTTTAGAAGCCATCGGTCTCGGCGCGGCGCTCAAATGGATGCAAGGAAAAGGCGTCGATGCGATTGCGGCGCATGAGGCGCGGTTGCGCGATCACGTTCTGGAAGAACTGGCGAAGCTCAATTTCGTACGAGTATACGGCCGGGCGGCGAACAAGGCGCCGATTATCGCCTTCTCCGTCGATGGCGCGCATCCCCATGACGTTTCGGCGATCCTCGACCGCACCGGCGTCGCCGTTCGGGCGGGCCACCATTGTGCGCAGCCATTAATGAAACGATTGGGCGTTTCGGCCACGGCGCGGGCCTCTTTCGGCGCTTATAATACGCATGATGACGTTGAGGCCTTGATTTCGGGTCTTCACAAAACACATGAGATGCTGGGTTAGAGTAAATTTATGGAAAACCAACGCGATATTATTGACGTGACCCCGCCGGCCGCCGATCCGGCGCCGCAGGCTGAAACCTCCGGCGCGTCGTCGATCCCGGCCGGGGAGCTTGACCGGATTACCGCGGATATTATTCGCGCGTTGAAGACGGTTTACGATCCCGAAATCCCTGTTGATATTTATGAACTGGGCCTCATTTATAAGGTAGATCTCAATGATGACCGGCTTTTGACGGTCGATATGACGCTGACCGCGCCGGGCTGTCCGGTGGCGGGCGAAATGCCCGGCTGGGTCGAGGGCGCCGTGCGCGGGATCGAAGGCGTCGAGGACGTCAAGGTGAACATGACTTTCGATCCGCCATGGACGCCGGAGAAAATGTCCGATGAGGCGAAGTTAGAGTTAGGATGGCTTTAAGATGGCTAGACCAAGACCAAAAGTCGTAACGCTGACCGATAAAGCCGCAGCACGCATGACCGAAATCATGGGCGAGGCCGATGAGAATTATATTGGCGTCAAGATCGGCGTGAAAAACGGCGGCTGCGCCGGCATGGAATACACGATGGCTTATGCGACCGAGGCCGGTCCGCTCGATGAAGTGGTTGAAGAAAACGGCATTAAGGTGTTGATCGATCCGAAAGCGATCCTGTTCCTGATCGGCACGGAAATTGACTACGTCACCGAAAAACTCTCACAGCGGTTCGTCTTCAACAACCCGAACCAGACTGACGCCTGCGGCTGCGGCGAAAGCGTGACGATCACGCCGCAAAAGGCGGATGCTTAATTTCTTCCCGCTCATTCCGGCGAAATCCGGAATCCAGTTTGAAATTACCTGTTCTGAATCCCGGCTTTCGCCGGGATGAACGGAGAATATTAATGCCAGCCTCCGCCTCATATTCAGAATACATTAAGGATCTTTTCTCGCCATTCGGCGACATCACCATCCGCAAGATGTTCGGCGGGGCGGGTGTTTATTGCAACGGCGTTATATTCGCGATCATCGGCGACGACGACCTCTGGCTGAAGGTTGACGATGTCACACGAGCCGAGTTCGAAGGGGCCGGGCTTTACCCCTTCGAAGTTGAGATGAACGGCAAGACGGGCACGATGTCCTATTACTGCGCGCCTGAAGAAATTTACGACGACAACGACGCGCTGCGCCGCTGGGCGGAGCTCGCCCTTGGTGCGGCGGCGCGCGGTAAAAAGCCGAAAAAGAAAAAAGCGAAGAAGAAATAAGCCTAGGCAAAAATCTCGCCCAGAAAATTCTTCATCGATACCCACGACCGGCGGTCAGCGGTTGCGTTATAAACCGTGCCGAAATCAGGGTCATTCGCCGCCGGATTGGTGAACGCGTGCATCACGCCGCCATAGCCCTGAAGTTGCCAGTCGGCCTTCGCCTTGGTCAGTTCCTCGCCCAGCGCCACAACATCCGATGGCGGCGCCATCGGATCGTCCCAGCCATGCAACGCCAGAATTTTCGCCTTGATTTTATCAACGGTGTTTCCCGGCGCGCCGAGCAGTCCATGAAAACTGACAACGCCCGCAATGTCCGCGCCCATGCGCGCTATGTCGAGTACGCACAGGCCGCCGAAGCAAAATCCGATGGCGCCGATTTTCGATGCATCGGCTTCGGGCTGGTCTTGGATCATACTGATGTTCGCGGCCAGCTGTGTTTGCAGAAAAGTGCGGTCAGAAACGAATGGCTCGATCAGCTTCTGGTTTTCCTCTTTCGACGATCCGAGGACACCCTTGCCGAAAAGATCGATGGCGACGCCGGTATAGCCGAGTTCCGCCACCGCTTTCGCCTTGTCGTTTTCAAAATCCGACCGGCCCGCCCATGCGTGGCAGACCAGCACTACAGGCGCTGGCGTGTTTGAAGGGGCGGCGAGAAATGCTTCGAACGTCTTGCTGTCGATTTCATAGTCAAAGGTTCGCGTTGAGATGGACATCAGTGCCTCCTTTGATGTTGTCAGTCCGGGGCGCCGATACGGCTGATCTTGAGCGTGTTGGTTTTTCCTTTCCGGCCGAAAGGATATCCCGCGATGATGATGATGCGGTCGCCATCGGCGCCGCCGCTGGATTTGGCAAGCAGATCGGCTTTTTCAATCATCTCATGGAAATGAGAGATATCTTCGGTCACCACAGGCTGTACGCCCCAGAAGAGGGCGAGTTCGCGCGCCACTTGCGCTTCAGGCGTGGCGGCGATGATCGGGCAATGGGGACGGTCGCGCGAAAGGCGTTTGGCCGTTGATCCCGACTTCGTATAGGCGACGGCGAACTTACAATCGAGCACTTCGGCGATGCGCCGTGCCGATAGCGTGATGGCGTCGGCGGTCGTATAGCCGTCTTCCTCGCGCGAGACATTGGTGTAGCCTTCCGAGCCTTCGTCTCTTTCTGTCGCGGCGATGATCCTGTCCATGATGGCGACGGCGGTGGGCGGGTGCCGCCCGACGGCGGTTTCGGCGGAAAGCATCACTGCATCCGCGCCCTGATAGACGGCGGTTGAAACGTCTGAGGCTTCGGCTCGGGTCGGCGAAATCGACTCGACCATGGATTCGAGCATGTGGGTCGCGACAATTACGGGTTTGCCGGCCCGCCGGCAGGCGCGGATAATTTTCCGCTGCAGGATTGGCACGTCTTCCGCCGCACATTCGACGCCGAGATCGCCGCGCGCCACCATGATGGCGTCGGAAAGCTCCAGAATTTCATCAAGCTGATCGACAGCAGACGGCTTTTCGATTTTGGAAATGATACCGGCGCGCCCCTGAATAAGATCACGAGCCTCGCGCACGTCGGCGGGCTGCTGCACAAAGGAAAGCGCGATGTAGTCGACGCCAAGATCTAGCGCGAATTCGAGGTCAGCCCTGTCTTTTTCCGTCAGCGCGGAGATCGGCAGGCGTCGGCCGGGGACGTTAATCCCTTTGCGATCTTTCAGCTCGCCGGGCGTATCCGCCTTGGCGATGATGTGGCGGGAATTCCGTTCCGAAATCGTGACCTGCAGCTTGCCGTCGTCAAGTTTCAGAACGTCGCCCGGTTCCAGTACGTCGAGCAGTTCCTGATGTGGAATCGGAATGATGTTTTCATCATTCGACTCTGCGGAATGAACCAGCTTGTATTCAGCGCCATAGCGCAGCTTGATCGAGCCATTTGCAAACGCGCCGGTGCGTATTTTGGGACCCTGCAGATCGGCGAAGATCGCAAGCGGCGTTCCGATGTCTTTTTCAATATCACGAATTGCATTAGCGACGCCGGTCAGCTTGTCATGCAGGCCATGGCTCATATTCAGACGAAACACGTCAACGCCTGCATTATGTATGAGCCTGAGCATGGACGGCGACGAACTCGCCGGGCCAATGGTTGCCACGATTTTGCAAAGTCGATTTCTCATGGGGCCGCCTGACTAATGGGATCGGCCCCATTTAGACCCCAAGTTGCATTGTCAGTGCAACGGGTCTTCATTTATTTCCTGCAGAGCGCCGCTTTTGCGCTTTCGTACTCAGCGGCCAGACGGTCGACCAATGCAGCGGTGGACGTCACTTCCTTGACGGCGCCGATGCCCTGACCGCAGCCCCAGATGTCTTTCCAGACTTTCTTGGCATTCTCGCCGCTTGATTTGAAATTCATTTTGGAGGGATCGCTTTCAGGCAGGTTGTCCGGATCAAGGCCGGCGTTTTTTACGGAGGGTTTCAGATAATTGCCGTGAACGCCTGAAAAGTAATTTGTATAAATGATGTCGTCGGCGACGCCGTCGACGATGCCTTGCTTGTAGGCGTCATCAGCGTTGGCTTCCTCGGTGGCGATAAACGCCGAGCCGATATATCCGAAATCAGCGCCCATGACTTCGGCGGCCAAAACGGACTGGCCGCGGGCGATGCAGCCTGAAAGGGCGAGGGGTCCGTCAAACCATTCGCGAATTTCCTGCACCAATGCGAAAGGCGACTGTACGCCCGCATGACCTCCGGCGCCGGCAGCGACGCAGACCAGGCCGTCTGCGCCTTTCTCGATCGCCTTTTTGGCGAACGTGTTGTTGATGACGTCATGCAGCACAATGCCGCCATAGGAATGAATGGCCTCATAAACTTCTTCGCGTGCGCCGAGCGAAGTGATGACGATGGGCGCCTTGTGCTTCACGCATGCCTCGACGTCGTGCATCAGCCGGTCATTGGAACGATGGACAATCTGGTTGACGGCGTAGGGCGCCATGGGTGCGCCGGGGTGTTGTTCATCATGGCTGGCGATGGTTTCATTAATCTCCGTCAGCCATTCATCGAGCAATTCGGCAGGGCGGGCGTTCAGCGCGGGAAACGAACCGACGACGCCTGCCTTGCACTGGGCAAGAACCAGCTTTGGCGTTGAGACGATAAACATCGGCGCGCCGATAACGGGCAGGCGCATTTTTGACTTAATCTCGCTGACGGACGGCATGAAATTCTCCTTGGGTGTCGCCTCCAGCTATAAGGGAAGCTCGCCGGGCCGCAACTCCCGATAGCAGCCGGTTTTCTTAAGGCCCGGGGCGAGGCATAATTGTCAAAAACTGGAAACGCCCTGAAGCCGATGACCCAACGAGAAATTCTTAATCCTCCTGTTATCGCCGACCTGATTTGGGAACAGGCGCAGCAGCGTCCGGACCAGGTTGGTCTGATATTCGAGGGCGCCGAGTTCACCTATGCACGGATGAATGCGCGTTCCAACAAGGCTGCGCAGGCGTTTCTTGATATGGGGATCAGGCCTGGCGACCGCATTTGCTGGCTGGCGCGCAATGTCTCGACATTCTGGGACGCGCTTTTCGGTGCGGCGAAGATCGGCGCCGTGATGACGCCGATCAACTGGCGGTTGGCGCCGTTGGAGGTCGATCAGATTCTAACCGATGCAAACCCGGCGTTATTCGTCGCCGAACGCGCTTTTCTGAATGCGCTGGATGGTATCGAAGGGCGGCCGGAATGCACCACCATGGTTTTGCATGAAGGCGGCGAAGGATGTTTCGATACGCTGATCGACAAACACGAAGATGTTGAGCCGGAATACAGTCCGACTTCCAACGACGTGCTGGTTCAGCTCTACACCAGCGGCACAACCGGTCTTCCTAAAGGGGTGATCCTGCCCAATCGTTGTTATTACGAAGTTGGCGAAGCTGGCCGCTTGGCGGATGTTCTTGTGCCGCATTCGGATGATGAAACAGCGCTGCATGCGTTGCCGCATTTCCATGTCGCCGGCGTAAATTTTGGCCTGATGGCTATCGCGCGCAGCGTTCCCATTATCCAGCACAGGCAGTTCGATCCGGCGGCGGTTGTGAAAGAAGCGCAAGGCAACGTCCCGCTTAACTCGTTTCTGGTGCCGGCAATGATCATGATGATCCTGGAAGCAGCGAAGACGGCGAATGCGTCACTGCATCAGTTTGTCGAAGTCAGTTATGGTGCAGCGCCAATGCCGGAGCCGCTTCTCAACGCGGCAATGGCTGCCATGCCCAATGCACGTTTCACACAGTTTTACGGCATGACGGAAACGACCGGCGGCGTAACGCTCTTGAAGCATCCGGACCATGCCCCGGGGATGAAGCAGCGGGTTTCCGCCGGCAAGGCCCTGCCGGGATGTGACGTGAAAATCTGTGACCCCACCACCGGCGCAGACCTGCCGCAAGGGTCAACCGGGGAAGTGGTTGTGCGATCAAAATTTGTCATGGACAGTTACTGGGGTAAGCCGGAAGCCACACAAGAAGTAGTCAAGAATGGATGGTATTGGTCTGGGGACGCCGGATATCTTGATGAAAACGGGTTTCTCTATGTTGTTGACCGAATCAAAGACATGATCATATCAGGCGGCGAAAATATTTATCCGGCGGAGATCGAACAGGTGTTGTCGAAGCATCCCGGCATTGCTGAGGTCGCGGTCATCGGCGCGCCGGATGAGAAGTGGGGCGAAGTCGTGAAGGTCGTGGCCGTGAAACGAGCGGGCGCTACAATTGACGAAGCGGGCGTCACTGATTTTCTCAAAGGGAAAATCGCTGATTTCAAGCTGCCCAAAGAGGTAAGCTTTATTGACATGCTGCCGCGAAACCCCTCGGGGAAAGTGCTGAAAACGGAGTTGAGACGGTCCGATTCGGGGTAATTTAGGCGAAAACAGATATGCAAAATTCGCGCCAATAGCTCATATTTTGCAGCCTAAAAGTTATAAACCGAGTAATGCCGCACTTTTGGGTAGCGAAAGTTGTTTCAACGTAACGACAAGATATCCCCTCATGACGAATTTGACCGGAAGTTCTTTTCTTAAGCTTAAAAGTCAGTAAACTGCCAATATTAGAGCCTTTCTAGGGGGAAACTATGAAATCGCTCATGACGGCGCCTTTGGCGCTCTGCGTTCTGCTATTTGCGAGTGCACACGCTGCGCCGATGTCGATCGGCGGAGTTAATTTTGATACCGATAATGCTGCATCGACTGTGCTGTGGGCGCAGGGCGGTGTTTTTTCAGGACTGCCCGGAAACCGTCGCGAAGCATGTGTTGATGTTACCAACACCGCATCTACGGTTGGCGCCAATGGCGTTAACTGCAGAGCAGACGAAGTGGCCGGTTTTAATCTCGATGAAGCCATTGAGCTGGATGACAACGATCCACAGACTCCTGATGGGCCGGATGTTCTCGCCCTTCATTTTGATCGTCAGCTTGCCAACGGTGATGGTATCGATCTTCTCGTCTTCGAATCCGACAACCAGGCGGACGAGCCGACCATCACGATTATTCTAAATGGTATGCAGTTGGTAGGAACGTCGCTTGGCGACATTGAAGTCGACGGCGATGAGTACCACGTCTGGGGCTTTGATTTCTCGGATATGCCTCTCGAGATTGCGATGGGCGCAGCTATTGGTGAACCAATCTACGTTCAGACGGTTCGTGTTGGCGATGGTCCAGATGGCAGAGTAATCGGCTCAGCTGATATTGCCGCAGTTGTCGGGGTAAATTTTATCGAAGATATGCCGGAGATTCCGCTGCCTGCAGCGGCCTGGATATTCATTGCCGGATTATCTGGCCTTGGATTCGCTTCGAAGCGAAAAAAGCGTTCTTAGTACCAGTTGCATTTGAACCGCAAACTGGCCTGCTGCGTTTGATGCGTAGCGGGCCTTTTTTGTGGTCTATAGTCCCATTTGCCGAGCGGCCAGATCATTCATGATCTCTTCAGAGCCTCCGCCAATCGCCATGACGCGCACCTCGCGATAAATCCGTTCCACCCTGCATCCGCGCATGAAGCCGCCGCCGCCAAGAATTTGCATGGCTTCGCGAGCGCAGAATTCCATAGTGCGCGTCGCCTGAACTTTTAGAAGGCAGAGATCAGCCACCGGGGAGGCCCCGTTATTTACCTGCCAGGCGCAGTAATCGAGATAGGTTTGCGAGGCATTGGTCTGACGAAGCATTTCGGCGAGTTTGTGTCTGATCACCTGATGTTTAGCGAGCGGTTTGCCGAATGTCTGGCGTTCAAGCGCCCAGGCGCCGGCATCCTCGATGCACACCCGCGCGAAGGCGATCGCCTGCGCAGCCATGGAAAGCCGCTCCATATTGAAATTGGCGACAATGCCGGCGAAGCCAGCATTTTCCTGGCCGATCAGGTTCTCGGTAGGCACGGCGACGTCGTCGAAATGAATGTTTGCGGTGTCCGACATCCACCAGCCCATTTTCTTGAGCGGTGTTCGCGTGACGCCAGTCCGGTCCGCCTCGATCAGCAGGAAGGAAAGACCGCCGGCGCCGTCTCCGCCTGTACGCACAGCAACCGTCAGGTAATCGGCGCGGCAGCCGGTGGTGATGAATGTCTTCTCGCCATTGACGATATACCGGCTGCCTTCACGAACAGCCTTTGTTTTTATGCTTGCAACATCGGAACCGCCGGACGGCTCGGTGATGCAAAGGGCGATCAGCTTGTCGCCGGACAGTACTCCCGGCACGATGCGCTGTTTCAAGTCATCCGACCCTAACCTGATGACAGGGGGTAATCCGATGCCGTGCGTCATCAGCCCGGCGCAAAGTCCGCCGGCGCCGGCGCGCGCCAGTTCTTCCGACGAGATCAGCGAATGAAAAATATCTACGTCCTCGCTGACGCCGCCATACTCTTCCGGATAGCCTAGCCCGATGAGACCGATGTCCGCTGCTTTCCTGTGTAGGTCGCGCGGGAATGCGCCAGCCTCGTCCCAGTCATTCACATGGGGCATGATCTCGCGATCAACAAAAGTTCTGACGGTTTTGCGCCACGCCTCATGGCCGTCATTGAGATGCGGCGAGGCGAGACGTGTTGCGTCAAAGGAAAGCGGGTTGGTCATGGCGCAAGACTGTCTTCCCGAATTGAGGTGACGTCAACGCGCCGCTACACTCCGCGGAAATTGTGAGGCGTAAATGAAACTTTATCACTGTCAGAATGCGCGGTCTTTGCGCTGCGTCTGGGCGCTCGAAGAATTGGGGCTCGATTACGAGCTTGTGACGCTTCAGTTCCCGCCGCGCGTCTTTGACAAGGACTACAAGGACGTGAACCCGCTTGGCACGGTGCCGTGCCTGATCGATGGCGATGTGAAGATGACCGAGAGCGCCGGGATCTGCGAATATCTGGGCGTCAAATACGGGCCGACGCCGCTCGCCGTGACACCGGATGAGCCCGAATACGGCGTTTATCTAAACTGGCTGCACCGGTCGGATGCGACGCTGTTATTTCCGCAAACGCTGGTGTTTCGATACTCGGCGCTGGAGCCGGAGGGCCGCCGCCAACCGCAAGTGGTTGAGGACTACAGAAAATGGTTTCTGGGCCGCTGGCGTTCGGTCGAGGAGGCGTTGGAAACCCGCGACTACCTCTGCGCGGGCCGCTTCACCATGGCGGATATTTGCGTCGGCTATGCGCTCCACTTCGCCAATGTATTGGGCATAGAGGAAGCTATGACGCCGAATGCGAAAGAGTGGTGGGGGCGGTTGATAGAGAGGGACGGATATAAAACCGCTGCAAAAAAATAGCCGGCTAGTTCTTCGGCCACAGCACCATTTGGGTGCAACGAAAAAGCGCAATGGTTTTGCCCGTTTCGCGATGCTTGACGGTCGCGTCCCAAAGTTGCGTCGTGCGGCCGAGATGCGCAGCCTCCGCCCGGCATTCGATAACGCCTTCGCGTGCGGTGCCCAGAAAGTTTGATTTCAATTCAATGGTGGTAAATCCGCTTGCGCCTTGCGGCAGGGNNAGGGAGCGCACGCAGCCATAGCCGCAGGCGCTGTCGGCCAGTGTTACCACTGTTCCGGCATGCAGAAATCCGTTTGGCGCCATCACTGCCTGTCGGACCTCAAGTTCCACCTCGGCCCAGCCTGCGCCGATGCCTGTAAAGTTCAATCCTAAAAGTTCGGGCAGATAACCGGCGCCGAATTTGTTCGGGTCATGTTCATCGAGTTCAGCCATAGAAAGTTCCAAGAAGCGCCATTCATCAGCGCGACGATCCTGTGGCCAGGCCAACCCAGGCGTCAACAACATTTCGCATGCGTAGTTCATCGCCAAGAAGGCCGTCATGAACGAGCAGCCCGGTCATCATGCAGCGGCCTATAGTCAGGATGGCTTCCAGCTCATCGGCGTTTTCATCGTTTGCCGGCAACAGGTCGCGCAGTTCGATTTCAATATCCCGGCGCCAGTTTTTAAGCGTCGGCGAGATGCGTTTGCGCAAGGTCTCGTTCGTCCGGGCTGCGACGAGAATTTCAAGCAGCGCTCCATATTCTTCCGTGGTGAACTGTTCGCGCCATGAGCGCCGGATCATGGCGCCGAAGGCGTCCTTGTCCTTGTTTATGTTCAGCTTGGCGCGTTGAAACCACCTAACCGAGCGGCTTAACAAAAATTCCGCTGTCGCCTCGACGAGATCGTCCTTGGTCGGGAAGTGATGTTGCAGGGCGCCAAGACTGACCCCGGCGGCGTCCACCACCTGCTTGATCGAGGCCCTGTGATAGCCGCGGGCCGACAGGCAGGAAACCGCGCCCTCGCAGATGCGCCGGCGCATGGCGGCCGATTTTTCCTGCTGCTTGCCGGGCGGGGCAATGTTGTGAACTTGACTCGGGGCGCTCATGCTTATAAAACAATATGATCATATTGTTTTGTCAAGCCCCTTTGGCCGATGCCTGTATTTGAATCCGAGATCGACCCGCGCAGCGAAGGTTTCGCCAAAAACCGCGCCGATCATCTGAAACTGATCGAGGAATTCCGCGCGCTCGAAGCCAAGGTCGCCGCAAACTCGGCGCGGGCGAAACCGAAATTCGAAAAGCGGGGGCAGCTCTTACCGCGCGAGCGTCTTTCGCTCATCCTCGATCGCGGCGCGCCATTTATCCAGCTGTCGACGTTATGCGGATACAAGATGCATGACGATGACGGAGACAAGAATATCTCCGGCGGCGGGGGTATTTCCGGCATCGGTTTCATCTCGGGCGTACGCTGCGTCGTTTCCGCGTCCGACAGCGGCATCAAAGGCGGGGCGGCGACGCCCATGGGCGTGCACAAGGCGCTGCGGGCGCAGGCGCTCGCGCTCGAAAACAAACTGCCATTCGTGCAACTCATCGAGAGCGCTGGCGCGAATTTGATGCGTCAATCAGAAATGTTTGTGCCCGGCGGGCGCACCTTCGCCAATCTGGCGCGGCTTTCCGCCGCCGGCTGCCCGGTGATTTCCGTGGTGCATGGATCATCGACCGCGGGCGGCGCCTATCAAACCGGGCTTTCGGATTATGTGGTGGCGGTGCGGGGCAAGTCGAAGGTATTTCTCGCCGGTCCGCCGCTGTTAAAAGCCGCAACGGGCGAGATTGCCACAGACGAGGACCTCGGCGGGGCGGAAATGCATTATCATGTCTCCGGCACGGCCGAATACATGGCGGAAAACGATGCGGACGGGGTGCGCATCGCGCGGGAGATCGTCGCCAAGCTCGGCTGGAACAAGGCGAACGCGCAGAAGTCATTTGTGGAGCCGTTGTACGGCGCAGAAGAACTTTTGGGTGTTGTTCCTGTCGATTACAGAAAGCCTTACGATTCAAGGGAAGTGATTGCGCGCATTGTCGATGGGTCGGATCTGCTCGGCTTCAAGGATGGATTCGGCGCAGCGACGCAGTGCACGCACGCCGCCATCGCCGGTCACGAAGTGGGCATCATCTCCAACAACGGCCCGATCGACGCCAACGGCGCGGCGAAAGTCGCTCAGTTCATTCAGTTGATGGATCAGGCGGGAACGCCCGTGATCTTTTTGCAAAACACTACCGGATATCTCGTTGGTACTGACGCGGAACAGAACGGCATCGTCAAACACGGGTCAAAGATGATTCAGGCAGTGACAAATATGCGCGTGCCGAAACTGACCTTGCATATCGGCGCGTCATTCGGCGCCGGAAACTACGGAATGTGCGGGCGCGCCTTCGATCCGCGGTTTATTTTCGCCTGGCCCAACAACCGCATCGCTGTGATGGGCGGCGAACAAGCGGCGAAAACCATGCGCATCGTTGCGGAAGAGGGTGCGCGCCGCAAAGGAGAGGAGCCGAACGCCGAATTTCTCGACGGCATGGCGAAACATATTACCGAACAATATGACGCGGAGTCGACGGCGCTGTTCGCCACCGCGCGGCTGTGGGATGACGGGCTGATCGATCCGCGCGATTCACGAAAAGTCTTGGCGTTTTGTCTCGATACAGTCGCGGAGGCGGGGCGACGGCAGCTGCGCCCCAATGCCTTCGGCGTCGGGAGGATGTAGGAAAAACCATGAAACTCACCACCGAACACGAACAGATCCGCTCAACCTTGAAAAAGTTCATTGATACGGAAATCAATCCGTATGTAGATGAATGGGAGGAAGCGGAGATATTTCCCGCCCATCAGGTGTTTAAAGGTCTGGGTGATCTCGGCCTCCTTGGCGTCACCAAGCCCGAACAATATGGCGGCATGGGGCTCGATTGGTCCTACGGCGCGGTCGTGGCGGAAACGCTCGGGCATATCAAATGCGGTGGCGTGCCTATGGCCATCGGCGTCCAAACCGACATGGCGACACCCGCGCTCGCACGGTTCGGTTCTGAAGCCGCGAAAGAAGATTTCCTGAGACCGTCAATCTCCGGCGATTACGTGGCGTGCCTTGGGGTCTCCGAAGTCGGTTCCGGCTCCGACGTCGCCTCGATCAAGACGACCGCAAAGAAAGACGGCGACGATTACGTCATTAATGGCGGCAAGATGTGGACAACCAGCGGCACGCAAGCCGACTGGATGTGCCTCCTCGCCAATACCGGCGAAGGCCGGGTGCATGAAAACAAGTCGCTGATCTGCCTCCCGCTGAAAGATGACAACGGCAAGCATCGCAAAGGCATCACGATTGCGCGCAAGCTCAAAAAACTGGGCATGCGTTCCTCCGACACGGCCGAGTTTTATTTCGAAGACGTGCTCGTGCCGCAGCGCTATCTGATCGGCGAAGAGGGCGCAGGTTTCATGTATCAGATGCTGCAATTTCAGGAGGAACGGCTGTGGGCGGCGCTGTCGAGCCTTGTCAGTCTCGATGAAACCATTGACGAAACGACGGAATATGCGCGCCAGCGCAAGGCGTTCGGCCAGTCAATCCTCGACAATCAGGTGGTGCATTTCCGGCTGGCGGAACTCAAAACCGAGGTGCAGGCGCTGCGTTCGCTCACCTGGGACGCAGTCGAGAAAATGATGGAAGGGCAGGACGCCACCATGCTCGCCTCCATGGCGAAACTGAAAGTCGGCCGGCTGGCGCGCGAAGTAAACGACTCCTGCCTGCAATATTGGGGCGGCATGGGCTTCATGGAGGAGACGCCGGTGGCCCGCGCCTATCGCGACGGACGCCTTGCCTCCATCGGCGGCGGCGCTGACGAAGTGATGCTGTCGATCATCTGCAAATATCTCGGAACACTGCCGGGCAAGTCGAACAAGGTATGACCCGCATTCGCAAACTCCTGATTGCCAATCGGGGTGAAATCGCCTGTCGCATCATGAGTACGGCAAAAGCACGTGGCATCAGGTGCGTTGCGGTTTATTCCGATGCGGACGCGAATGCATTGCATGTACGCATGGCCGATGAGGCGAATCATATCGGCGAGTCTGAGCCCTCGCAAAGTTACCTCAATGTTGCAGCAGTCATTGGCGCTGCCCAGACCTCCGGCGCTGACGCCATTCATCCCGGTTACGGGTTTTTGTCGGAAAGCGCCGACTTTGCAAAAGCATGCGCCGATGCGGGTATAATTTTTGTCGGCCCGCCTGCGGAAGCCATCGCGGCCTTGGGTGACAAACGCCAAGCCAAACGCCGGATGATTGATGCAGGCGTGCCTTGTGTGCCCGGCTACCAGGGGGCCGATCAGTCTGAGGCCGTGCTGATCGCCGAAGCGGAGAAAATCGGTTTTCCCGTGATGGTCAAAGCCTCGGCCGGCGGCGGCGGGCGCGGTATGCGCATTGTCGAACGCAAAGTTGCATTGGCCGACGCAATCGCATCGGCGCGCAAGGAAGCTGAAAGCGCCTTTGGCGACGGCACGCTGCTGCTGGAACGCGCCGTTACCGGCGCGCGACATGTTGAGGTTCAGGTTTTTGCCGATAGCCAAGGTAATTGCTTGCATTTCGGCGAACGCGACTGCTCACCGCAGCGGCGCAATCAGAAAGTGATTGAGGAAGCGCCATCGCCGGTGATATCTCCTCAAAAACGCGAACAGATGGGGGTTGCCGCGGTGAAAGCCGCGCAGGCTGTCAATTATGTCGGCGCCGGCACGGTTGAGTTTCTTTACGATCCTGCGCGCGAGGAGTTTTATTTTCTCGAAATGAATACAAGACTGCAGGTCGAGCATCCGGTTACGGAACTTGTGACCGGGCTCGATCTTGTGGCGCTACAGCTTGATGTGGCGGAAGGTGCGCCGCTGCCCTTCAAACAAGACGATGTTTCGATAAATGGCTGGGCCATGGAGGCGCGCCTGTACGCTGAGGACCCTTCGCAAGATTTCATGCCGCACTCAGGAGACGCGGCAGTTCTTGAGTGGCCTGATCTTGAAGGTGTGCGCATCGACAGCGGTATTGAGGCGGGCGACCGCGTAACGACTTTTTACGATCCGATGATTGCAAAAGTCATCGCTCATGGGCGCGACAGGGACGAAGCACGCCAAAAACTGGCTGCGGCGCTTCGGGAAATCAGACTACTGGGCTTTGCCCACAATCGCGATTTTCTGGCCTCGCTTCTTGAAGACGAAACTTTCGCGAATGGCGAGGCCGATACCGGATATATCGAACGCAATCTCGATCGCCTTGCGAAGCGGCGCGCGCCCGGCGGCGATGCGGCCATCGCGCTTGTTGGCGCAGCGCTGATTGAGCGGTCTTTCAATGATCATCTCACCGGCTGGGATTCGCGCGGGGCGTCTAGTTTTCCGCTGCAACTCGTGAATACCGGACATGAAATCATCAATGCCCAGATCAGGCTTAACGGCGCTGAAGTGACCGCCATATTCGGTGAAAAGGAGGTCTGCATTGAGGTGCTTGAAAAAACTGGCGACACAATCCGCTACCGCCATGACGGCCGCATTATCGAAGCACGATACAGACGCAATCACTATCACATTGAATTAGACGCCAATGGCGCGTGGGAGCGTTACCTGGACTTTACGCTTGCGCCGGCAAGTGAGTCAGACGCTGGCGACGATATTGTGAAAGCGCCGATGGCGGGCCTTATCACCAGCGTGAAAGTCATCCCCGGCGACCCGGTATCAAAAGGAACGACGGTCGCGACCGTCGAAGCCATGAAAATGGAACACCAGCTGAAAAGTCCCCGCGACGGCGTTGTCGCAGAAGTGCTTGCGAAAGAGGGCGATCAGGTCGCCATTCGCACCAAACTCGTTGTGCTGAAAACGGAGGAATAGCCCATGTCCGACAAAGCGATCATCACATGCGCGCTGACGGGCGTTCTTACCAATCCCGATCAGCATCCCGTGCCGGTGACGCCGAAGCAGATGGCGGCCGAAGCAAAGCGCGCCTATGACGCCGGCGCAACGATCATGCATGTGCATTATCGCCAGCAGGAGCCGGGGATGGGACACTTGCCCACCTGGGATCCGGTGATCTGCAATGAGATCAATGAAGCAATCCGCGCCGCATGCCCTGATGTGATCATCAATATGACCACCGGAGTCGTCGGGGCGGAATACGGTTATGTTCTCGACTATCTGCGTGCGTGCAAACCGGAAATGGCGGCGTGTAACGCCGGCACGTTGAACTATCTAAAAACGCGAAAAGATGGTTCATGGGCGTGGCCGCCGATGGTGTTCGACAATCCGGCGTCCAAAGTTAAAGATCATATCGATGTCATGAATGAGTGCGGCATCATGCCGGAATTCGAATGTTTCGATATCGGCATCGTGCGCTCCGTTGGACTTTATATCGAAAATGGCATGACCGATCATGCGGACTATAATTTCGTCATGGGCGTCGCCAGCGGCATGCCCGCGGACCCGGACCTTCTGCCGTTCCTCATCAAATACAAAAAGGACGGCATGCCGTGGCAGGCGACGGTGATCGGCAGGGAGGACGTCTGGGCGGTGCATAAACGCGCGGTGGAACTGGGCGGCAACCTGCGCACAGGGCTTGAGGACTGTTTCTACCTGCCGGACGGCGAAAAAGCGTCATCGAATGGCCCGATGATCGAAGCGCTCGCGTCACTTGCGCGTGACGCGGGCCGCGATGTCACGACAGCAGCGGAAACAAGGGCTATACTCGGTCTTTCGTGAGAGAGATGGGAGAATTTTATGAGCTTAAACACTTACCTGACATTCGACGGGAATTGCGGTGAAGCGTTTGATTATTACAAATCGGTTTTTGGCGGTGAATTCATGATGCGCTCGACTTTCGCTGATGGCCCGCCGGACATGGGCGTCAGCGATGAATTCAAAAACCGCATCATGCATGTATCACTGCCGGTCGGCGGCAGTGTTTTGATGGGCTCCGATACAGCCGGCGCTGCGAGCGGGCCGTTCATCCAGGGCACCAATTTTTCGATTTCCTATGCGCCGCATTCCAAGGCTGATGCTGACGAGAAGTTTGCGAAACTGTCGGCGGGCGGTATGGAAATCATGCCCATGCAGGACGTTTTCTGGGGCTCTTATTTCGGCATGTGCGTCGATAAATTCGGCATCCGCTGGATGCTGAACATGCCGACGGGTAACGCCGCAGCGTAAGTTTATTATTTATTCCGCGGCGGCGGCGTGGGTTGTTTCCTCGGCGGCGAGGAATTTTTCCGTTTCAAGCGCCGCCATACAGCCCATGCCGGCGGCGGTTACGGCCTGGCGATAGATGTCGTCCGTGACGTCGCCGGCGGCGTAAACGCCGGGAATCTCTGTCGCTGTCGAGTCCGGCGCGGTGACAAGATAGCCATGATCCATCATTTTCAGTTTGCCTTCGAACAGCTCCGTCGAAGGCTTGTGCCCGATGGCGATAAACACGCCGTCAACCGAAATATGCCGCGCTTCGCCTGTTTTTGCATGTTTGAGACGGGCGCCAGTGACGCCGAGCGGGTTTTCATCGCCGAGAATTTCATCGAGCTGATGGTCCCAGATCACTTCGATATTCTCTTTATTGAAAAGGCGCGACTGCTGGATTTTTTCCGCGCGCAGTTCATCGCGGCGATGCACCAGCGTCACCTTTTTGGCGAGACCTGAAAGATAAAGCGCTTCCTCGACGGCGGTGTTGCCGCCGCCGACAACCAGCACATCCTTGCCGCGATAGAAAAACCCGTCGCAGGTGGCGCAAGCCGAAACGCCGAAGCCCTGAAACTTTTCTTCTGAAGGCAGGCCCAGCCATTTTGCCTGTGCGCCGGTGGCGATGACTAGAGCGTCGCTCTGATAGGTTTCGCCGCTGTCGCCTGTAAGCGTGAACGGGCGTTTCGAGAGGTCAACATCAGTAATGATATCGTTCACAAACTCCGTGCCCACATGTTCGGCCTGTTTTTGCATTTGTTCCATCAACCAAGGGCCCTGAATGACATCGGCGAAACCGGGATAGTTTTCGACATCGGTCGTGATGGTCATCTGACCGCCGGGCTGAATGCCGTGAACGAGAACAGGTTTTAAGCCGGCGCGCGCCGCATAAATCGCGGCCGTTAGGCCGGCCGGGCCGGAGCCCAAAATCAACAGTTTCGTCTTCTTCACGTCACGCCTCGTTTTTGGCTGTTTGGTCGGATGAATGGATATAGGGATACGAATACGTCACCGCGCCGCCCCTCGCGAAGGCGTTACCAAAGGCGGCGGATAAGGGGAAGTCTGGCTTTTCCCCGCACGACTCCGCCTATTGTCCGGGCAGAGGCAAAATGGTAACAAATGTTACTAATTCTGGATTTGTGCCGATATCAATGGAGATAAACGCGATGGCGCGGAAATGGATCACACCGAGCCGGGTAGAGGGTGAAGCGTCGCGGCAGGCTCATGCGGACATGCCCGCGGGCACCTATGAGCGGGAGATTTCAAAGGAAGGCTTCTTCGGGCCGGCCGCCTTCATGCATCACAAGCGCCCTCCGACCGGCTGGGTGAATTTCGAAGGGCCGTTGCGCCCGCGCGCGTTTGACCTCGCTGCTATCAAAGGCGCCAACCCGTGCCCGTGGGCCGCGCCGCGCGTATTGCACAATCGCGCGACGGAAATTCGTTTTTGGAAACTGGATGAAGCGATGCCATCGCTCGCGCGGAATGGCGACGGCGACCAGATTTTGTTCATCCATGCAGGCGAGGGCGATCTTTATTGCGATTACGGCCATCTGGCGTTTGAAGCGGGCGATTATCTCATGTTGCCGCGCGGGACCATGTGGCGGCTGGCGCCGTCTTCGCCGCTATCGGTGCTTATGATCGAGGCGACGAACAGCCACTACACCTTGCCGGACAAGGGACTGCTCGGCCCCCATGCGATTTTTGACCCCGCAATGCTCGACGCGCCAAAGATAAACGACCAGTTCCAGGCGCATCAGGCCGAAGATGGCGAGACGCGTGTTGAAATCAAAAAACGCGGGGAAATTTCCGTTGCGACTTATCCCTACAACCCGCTTGATGTTGTCGGATGGCATGGCGAGCTGTCGCCGGTGCGCTTGAACGTGCGCGATATCCGGCCCATCATGTCGCACCGTTATCATGTCCCGCCGTCGGCCCACACGACGTTTTTGTCGGATCGTTTTGTAGTCTGCACGTTCGCGCCGCGGCCGTTTGAGACAGATCCTGGCGCGCTGAAAGTGCCGTTCTTCCATAATAATGACGACTATGACGAAGTTCTGTTCTATCACGCTGGCGATTTCTTCAGCCGTGATAATATCGATGCCGGGATGATGACCTTTCATCCGTCAGGCTTCACCCATGGACCGCATCCCAAAGCACTAAAAAACATGCTGGCGCAGAAAAATCCTGCGACGAACGAATACGCCGTGATGATCGATACGCGCGATCCGCTCGATATCGGGGAGAGCGTCGGCGCGGTTGAGAACCGCGATTATGTGAATTCCTGGCGAACTAGCGAATAAGGAACTATGAAATGGCAAAAATAACCACTTTCCTGGAGGGGCAGCGCGACAGATATCAAGCACATGATGAAATATCGGCGACATATTTTTCGTTCGAGCGTGACGGGCAGCACCTTTTACAAATAGATACTCATGGAAGAGATGAGCGGCAGATACCGGGAAAGGTTAGTCAAAGCATACAGCTTGATAAAGAAGCAGCTCAACAACTTGTAATTATCATCAAAAAGACATTTTCAATCTGAACTACTCACTCAAAATGTCCCGCACCCAACATCCTGAACCTGAATCACTATGCTGCGAATCCATGCAGGCCGCATTGGAAATGAATTGTGATACGCATGACGATCCCTTCGAATGTCCGGACAGCCTGATTGCGTATAATGAAGGCCTCAACCAGTTTGGATTGATCGTTCATGACGGTGGCAGGAGTGTCGTGCTTATCCGTCATTGCCCGTGGTGTGGCGCGGCATTCAATGACGGATAAAGCTAACCGTCAAAAGCGGGAAACTTGCGAGTTTTATTCTGCTCCGCAACGTCATTACCTTTTCGTAAGCGCTTGCAAAGCCGTTGATCATGCGCACACTGCCGACATACAAAATGCTAATAATATTCGCCACATTTTCGACACCGGAACTCTCAGACTGATGACGTGTTTTGTTCAGGCGAAACCGCAAAGGAGAGTGAAGAATGTTGAAACAGATTTCTCTTGCAGCGCTCGCGTCAGGTCTGATGCTGGCTGCTGTGCCGGCAAGTGCTCAAGTGAAACTCGGAGTAGGAGCGGATGTCGATCTTGGCGTCGATATTCGTGTCGGCGACCCCTACACATATCGCGGCTATCGTTCGGAGCGCTGGTACTATGACGATTTCGATCGTCGCGGCCGCTATTATGACGCCTATGGCGGTTATGACTGCCACAAAGGTTTCAAATATACATGGCACGATGACTATCGGGCGCGATACGAAGCATATTGGTGTTTCGACGACAATGACCGGCGCTATGAAGTGCGCCGTACGCGAGCGATTGTTCGCATCGGATAAAACTTCATCGCACCCGCTATCTGATAAGCCCGCCGGGTATTGCCCGGCGGGTTTTACTGTTATAGCTCCTGACACTAAGTGAAGAAAACTGAGGCAGCCTCATGAAACTCGCTTCCCTGAAATCTGGCCGTGACGGCAAACTTGTGGTCGTTTCAAAAGACCTGACGCGTTATACGGACGCTGGGCGCGTTGCGCCGACGCTGCAGGCGGCGCTTGATAGCTGGGAAAAAGTTGCGCCGGGTCTTGAGGAATTGGCGCAGGGTCTTGAAAGCGGATCGGTTCCAGCGGAACGGTTCCATGAACGTGAATGCGCGTCGCCCTTGCCGCGCGCCTATCAGTGGGCGGATGGGTCAGCCTATATCAATCATGTCGAGCTCGTGCGTAAAGCGCGCGGCGCGGAAGTGCCGGCAAGTTTTTACGAAGACCCGCTGATGTATCAGGGAGGGTCGGATTCATTCCTCGGTCCACGTGATGACATCACCATGCCTACGGACGAAAGCTGGGGCATCGATATGGAGGGTGAGATCGCCGTCATTACCGGCGATGTGCCTATGGGCGTGACGCCGGATGAAGCGGGCGGCTACATCCGGCTTGTGATGCTTGTGAACGATGTATCCTTGCGCGGGCTGATCCCTGCGGAACTCGGAAAAGGGTTTGGATTTTTTCAGTCAAAACCATCTTCCGCCTTTAGTCCGGTTGCTGTTACGCCAACTGAGTTGGGCGATGCCTGGGACGGCGGCGCTTTGCATCTGCCTTTGCTGGTCCGTTACAACGGTCAACCTTTCGGTCAGGCAAATGCCGGCGTCGATCTTACCTTCAATTTTCCGCAGTTGATTGCGCATGCAGCGAAATCGCGTCCGCTTTGCGCCGGTACGATCATCGGTTCCGGCACTGTGTCGAACAAGCTCGACGGCGGCCCTGGTAAATCCATTGCCGATGGCGGCGACGGTTATTCCTGCATCGCAGAAATCCGAATGATTGAGACTATTCAGGAAGGCGCGCCGAAAACGCCGTTCATGAAATTCGGCGATTCGGTCGAGATCAAAATGAAGGACAAGAACGGAAAATCGATATTCGGGTCCATCGATCAGAAGGTCGTCAAATACGAACGCACATAGTAAGCTGCCGCGGAAGCTTGTTGCAAAGGTGCGCTTTGAGGACCGGGTGCGTATTGCCTGCAGTGATGGCTGCTGCCGCGACTGCGGTACAAGCTGACGATTCCATTGTTGTCACCGCTGAACGCCGGGCGCAGGCGCTTCAGGATGTGCCGCAAAGCCTGTCGGCGATATCCCGAGATCAGCTCATCCTTATCAATGCAGATCACATTTCGGAGGCGCTTGCGCGCGCGCCGGGCGTAAATGTTCATCGCGGGTCAGGCGCAGAGCATTTGACCGCGATCCGCTCACCAGTGCTGACGGGCGGCGCCGGGGCCGGATCATTCCTGTTTCTTGAAAACGGCGTGCCGCTGCGTTCGGCAGGGTTTGCAAACATCAACGGTCTTTTCGATGCGCATTTTGAAATCGCAGATCGAATCGAAATTGTGCGCGGCCCGTCCGGCGCGCTTTACGGCGCCAACGCCATCCACGGCGTCATCAATGTCGTTACGCCAGCGCCGTCTGAGACGTTATCTCTGTTTGGCGAGGCGTATGGAGACACCGAAGACCGGTATAAATGGAAAGCATCAATCTCTGACACGAATGGTTTGCATGGGTTTTTCGCCGGGGCGTCCGTCTCGTCCGAGTCGGGTTATCGCCGGGATGCGGGACTTGATCAGCAAAAGGCGACGGCGCGCCATATCTATTCAGGCGATAGTGTTGAAGTCGATACGATTTTTTCGTTCGACAATCTGGAGCAAGAGACCGCGGGCTTCGTAATCGGTGAAGTGGCGCTCAATGATCGCGATTTACGGCGCATCAACAATGAACCCCAGGCGCGGCGTGATGCGAAATCAGCGCGTCTGCAATCGACGATCAGCGTTGATGCAGGAGAGGGAGCGTCATTTCAGGTCACACCCTATGCCCGCTGGAATGACATGGAGTTCGTCCAGCATTTTTTCCCGGGTAACGCGCTTGAGGAAAATAGTCATTGGAGCCTAGGCGCTCAAACTGCTTTTTATGGGGAGTTAGGCCGGTTTTCTTTCATCGCCGGAATTGACGCCGAATATACTAACGGCTCTTTGCGGGAATTTCAGGCAGAGCCGACGGTTTTTTCGTTCACGCAAGGGCTTCATTACGACTACGACGTTCAGGCGCTGAACGCGTCGGGNNGGGATTTGTACAGGGCGAACATGTATTGGGCGAGCGGACAACCGCGACGGCTGCTGTTCGCATAGACGGCACGTTCTATAATTATAGAAATAGAATGAGCAGCGGCGTCGACGGGAGGTTTTTTCGTCCTGATGATCAGACGGATAAATTTGTTACCGCAAG
>DGNI01000017.1:24587-27602 GCA_002388885.1 Parvularculaceae bacterium UBA4496
GTTTGCAGGCTAACCAGATCGGTAATCCAGCGCGTCCCGAAAAAATTGATGCCTTTGAAGTCGGTTTTCGCGGCGCTTTGGGAGAGCGGGTCAGTATAGATCTCGCCGGTTTCTGGATGGACAAGCGCAATTTCTTTTTTCGTGATGCGGACGGGTTCAATGTGCCGGACGGCAAGACTCGTCATGCCGGCGTTGAAGCGGATGTGAGACTCGCACTTCTTGAAACGCTGACGCTCGAAAGCGCCGTTACATATGCGCGGCATCTTTATCGCTTCGACCGTCCTACGGGTATTGCGTCGGAATCAATAAACGCAGGCGACGATGTTGATACAGCGCCGCGCGTCATCGCCAATACGCGCCTCAACTGGCGTCCGGTTGAGCGTATCACGCTCAATGTCGAGTGGGTGTCGGTAGGGGCTTATTTCACCGATGCTGCGAATGATCATGCCTATGAGGGCCATAACCTGGTTCACCTACGCGTCGAGGCGGCCTTGACGGAAAAGCTTTCGGTTTTCGGTGCGGTACGCAATCTGACTGACGAGCTCTATGCAGAACGGGCGGACTTCGCCTTCGGTGAAGATCGTTATTTTCCCGGAGAAGAGCGTAGCTTCGGCTTTGGTCTCCGCTATCGTCAGTAGGCGTCTGTCATTGAGGCTTTAACATCGCGCCCGAAACATTTAGCGTTCGAGCTGTAATAAAGGAATGATGATGTGACGAGTCTGCGCGCAAAGCTTTTCAATCTTTATATGAAGTCGATTTTCAAATCGAAACCGATCCATCTGCTGCCGGCCCGGGTTTTGCGCGATGGCGCCGATGCAGTCGCGCCGAATAAGACGCCTAAAGACATAAAGCTTGAAACGGTTAACGGGGCAGTGAAAGGGGAATGGCACAGGCCGGCCTACGAAAAGACCCAACGACGAATTTTATACCTTCATGGCGGCGGGTATGTGTTTGGCTCGCCCAAATCGCACCGCGCGGCGACATTCGCATTGGCGCGCGAAACCCGCGCGGATGTATTCTCACTCGATTACCGGATGGCGCCGGAGCACCTCTTTCCTGCGGCGGTGGAGGATGCGCTAAGCGGTTACAAATGGTTGATCGAAGGCGGCGCTGACCCGGAAAAGCTGGTTATCGGCGGGGATTCAGCGGGTGGCGGCCTCACGCTGGCGCTATTGTTGTCTATCCGTGAGCAGGGATTGCCGATGCCGGCGGGTGCGTTTCTCTATTCGCCGTGGACTGATCTGATGGTTACGGGCGAGTCTATTCACGCGAATGAGAACACTGACGCCATGTTCAAGGCGGAATATATTGTTGAAGGCGCCAAGCGTTATCTTGGCGATGCAGATGCCTCAAATCCTTTCGCATCGCCATTGTTCGGAAGTTTTGCCGAAATGCCGCCCATACTTATGTTCGCCAGCAATGACGAAGTCTTGCGCGATGACTCAACGCGCTTACATGAAGCGTTGATAAAAGATGGCGTTTCATCGGAGCTTATTTTGAAAGACGGCCTCATTCATGTCTGGCCGATTTTTGCAGGCCGCTTTCCCGAAGCGCTGGAAGACATCCAGCGCACCGCGCGGTTTGTGATCGAAAGAACAGCCTGAGGAGTCGCCCATGAACGCCGCCACGGCAAAGCTTGTTATCGCTGTCATTCTTGACATTGTCGATTTCACGCTGGGGCGTATTCCGGGTTTTGAACTCTTTGTCGATGTCGCACTCGGCGTTGCTGCGGTTGCGATGTGGGGGTGGGCAGGGCTTTTTGCATTCTGGGAGATCGCGGATCCCACTGGCCAGGTTGACGGCTTCGTCCCTACCATGACGCTTATTGCGCTCAGCCAGATGAGCAGGGGCAAAAAAACGCCCCGCCCGGAATAAACCGGACGGGACGTTTGTTAAGGGTTATGTCCGTTACGGACGGCCGGGACCGTATGAACGGAACTCGCCGTTCTCCCACCATGTGTCGCCGTAGCGCGGGTCAACATAGTAATACCGGTTTGCACGGCGGTCGAAACGGCGGTCATCATGATCGCGCGCCCGGCCCCAGCAGTCTTTTGCGCGTTCGCAACCGACAATCGCGCCGCCGACAGCGCCGATGGCCGCGCCATAGGCTGCACCGCGGCCGGGTTTGCCGGCGATCACTTCGCCAGCGACGGCGCCTGCAGCGGCGCCGGCCGCTGCGCCGTAAACGGCATTACGTTCAGCCGTGCCGGAAGAGGTACAGGCTGAAACAAACATCAAGCTGCTGACAGCAGCAGAAACAAGGATCTTCATTGAGGAATCTCCCTCTGTCGATAGCCGCCCTTTGCAACAGGGCTCCAGAAAAAAGGAACACGACCACTTGTTTGTTTGTTCCTAAGGTTACGAAACTGCAACCTGCCATTAGAAACGCCCGCCTGAATTCCTTCAGGCGGGCGCATTCAAAAGTGATCTGATAATTCTAGTAACGGCGCCGGCGCGGCGGGTTACGGCCGTAATCGCGGAATGAACCGTCATCCCAGTAGGTGTCGCCATATTCCGGATCCTCGTAGTAATAGCGACCCGAATAGCGGTCATACCGGCGGTGGCCATGATCGCGGGCGCGACCCCAGCATGTGCCGGCGCGTGAGCAGCCTTCATAAGCGCCGAGCGCGGCGCCGATCAGCGCGCCGTAAGCAGCGCCACGGCCAGGGCGGCCGGCAAAGATTTCGCCTGCAACAGCACCGCCGGCGGCGCCCAGGGCGGCGCCGGTCAAGGCGCCTTCGCCGGTCGACTGGCAACCGGTGGCTGCGAGCAGCATCGCGCCGGACGCTAGAATAAGATTCTTCATGATGTTCTCCTTCGCATGGGGGAATGCGATTACTATTTGTCGCCTTTACTCAACCACATGCGGCCCCTGCCGCGTTGTTGAGGTCAATCTGACGGCGTCCCAAGGCGAGAATGAGGCAGGGAGAGGGCCGAATTGGGCCTGCTGCATCACACTCTTGCGAGCCCGGCGTTATGTCATAGCGTGCGGATCAGGGCCGGCAGGCGGCAAAA
>DGNI01000016.1 GCA_002388885.1 Parvularculaceae bacterium UBA4496
TGAAGCGCTCATCGACGGCGTTATGGAGATTGCGGCGAAAATCGCCGCCCACTCGCCGCTCGCCGTTACGGGCTGCAAGCGGCTGATCAATTACGCCCGCGATCATTCGACCGCTGACACGCTCGATTATATCGGCCTGTGGAATGCGTCGATGCTGCGCACCGAAGACATCAAGGAAAGCTATATCGCCAGGTCCGAAAAGCGCGCGCCGCAATTTGACGATCTCAAACCGGTCAAGAAGTCGCTATAATTACACAAGCCCATCAAGCTGCGACTGTGTTTCACATGAAAATCCGGGCGTTAGGGCATGCAGCGGTCTTTCTTGGAAGCGCGAGCCTGCTATATCTACAAGCAATATCAGAGAATTAGGTCATAGCATCCATGGTCGAACTGACGCTCCCGAAGAACTCCAAGGTCAACAAGAACGGAAAGACCTATGCGGCGAAGCCCGGCGCCGAGAACTCCCGCACCTTCCGCGTCTATCGTTACGATCCCTCGACGCCGGATAATCCGAGCGTCGACACCTACGAAGTTGACGTTTCGAACGTGTCGATGGTGCTGGACGCGCTAATCAAGATCAAGAACGAGATAGATGCGACGCTTTCCTTCCGGCGCTCCTGCCGCGAGGGGGTTTGCGGCTCCTGCGCCATGAATATCAACGGCGCCAACACGCTTGCCTGCACCAAGGGCATGGATGAGTTGGGGAACGGCGACATCACCGTCTACCCGCTGCCGCATCAGCCGGTGGTGCGCGATCTCGTCACCGACCTTTCAAAGTTCTACGAGCAACACGCCTATATCGAACCCTATCTGCAGGCGAAAACCGACGACCCCGAAACCGAATGGCGTCAGTCGCCGGAAGACCGGGCGAAACTCGACGGGCTTTACGAGTGCATTCTCTGCGCTTGTTGCTCTACTTCCTGCCCATCCTATTGGTGGAACGGCGACAAGAAGGGCGAAGATGAATATCTTGGGCCCGCCGCGTTGTTACAGGCCTATCGCTGGCTCGCCGACAGCCGCGACCAGCTCGACAATGAGCGGCTCGACAAGCTCGAAGACGAATTCAAGCTTTATCGCTGCCACACCATCATGAACTGCGCTCAGGTCTGCCCGAAGCATCTGAACCCGGCGAAAGCCATCGCCGACATCAAGCGCTTGATGGTCAACCGCCCGGAAAAGCACGGTCCTGCGAAACAGGCCGCGGAATAGCTTCCCATAGAACTTTCTAATTATTGTGAGTCAGCGCTGTAGCGCTTGGCGTATAGAAATTTGCCGCGGACTCATCATGTCGCGCGAACGCCCTGATCGCCTCCCTTTAGATAAAGCGCCCGTGCCAGCTTCTTATATTTGCCTGCAAGCCAGCAAACATGCCAATTTTCTTTGTGGGAAAAATTTTACTTTACATGATTTGATATTTCCATATATATGGAATTATGGAAATTATTGAAGCAACCCAGCTGTTTTCCGCCCTTTCTCAGGAATCGAGGCTGGCGACGGTCAAGCACCTGATCCGGATCGGCCCCCGCGGCGCGCCCGCCGGCGATGTGGCCAAGGCGCTGGATGTGCCGGCACCGACCATGTCGTTTCATCTGAAAGAGCTGGAAAGGGCCGGCCTGATCCACGCCCGTCGCGAGGGCCGAAAAATCATTTACGCCGCCGACTATGGGGGTTTGCGCGAGCTGATCGACTTCCTGCTCGCGGATTGCTGCGGCGGCGACAAGCGGCTGTGCGGGCCATACGTCATCCTCAAGGAGAGCGCCTGATGAAGAAACTGCATATCCACATCAACGTCGACGACATCGACGCATCGATCAAATACTACACCGCCCTTTTCGGCGCCGAACCGGTTCGCCGCGAGACCGATTACGCAAAATGGCTGCTGGACGATCCCGCCGCAAACGTGGCGATCTCAAACCACGGCCGCAAAGCGGGCGTTGACCATGTGGGCATATCGCTCGATTCCCGGGAAGAGCTGGCCATTGTCGCGAACCGGCTGCAAGCGTCAAACGCCCCGCTGACGCCGCAGGAAGATGCTACCTGTTGTTACGCCCGGAGCGACAAATACTGGTCGCACGACCCGCAAGGCGCCGTATGGGAACTGTTCCACACCTTTGGCGATTCCGACACTTACGGAAAGTCAGGAGAAAATCCCGAACATGCTCCGGCTACGGAGAAAGCCTGCTGCGCTCCGGCCGCATAACTCCGGCGCCGTAATCAAATGAAAAACATTCTGTTCCTGTGCACCGGCAACTCGGCGCGTTCGATCATGGCGGAAGGCTATATGAACCATGCCGGAAACGGGCGCTGGCGCGCCTGGTCCGCGGGCTCGACGCCGACAGGCGTAGTCAATCCGTTCGCCATCGAAACGCTTGACGCGCACGGCATTGGAGCGCCGCAAGACCTGCGCTCCAAAAGCTGGGATGAATTCGCAATGCCCGGCGCGCCGGTCACGACCGCCATCGTTACCGTCTGCGACAACGCCGCCGGCGAGGTTTGCCCGATATGGCCAAGTCACGGTGGCGCACCCCCGCGCAAACTTCACTGGTCATTTCCTGACCCCGCTGCTGTCGTGGGAACGGATGAAGAAAAACGCGCGGCGTTCGAAACGGTGTTCAATGACATCCGCGCGCATATCGACAATTTTCTTGGTAACGAGTGATTGCGATGCAGTTTTCGACGCAACAGAAACTCGCCGCTGAAGCGCTCGGTACAGCGCTCCTCCTCGCCATCGTTGTTGGCTCCGGCATTATGGGCGAAGCGCTCGCGAACGGAAACGACGCCATCGCGCTTTTGGGCAATACGATCCCCACCGGCGCGGGTCTTGTTATCTTGATCCTGATTTTCGGTCCCGTTTCCGGGGCGCATTTCAATCCCGCAGTGACGCTCGCCTTTCTGATCCGGGGCGACATCGCGCTGGGGCTCGCCGCCGCCTATGTCGCCGTTCAACTCATCGGCGGCGTCATCGGTGTTGGCCTCGCACACGCCATGTTCGACCTCGAGATCGTGCAGACCAGCATCAAGGCGCGCGCCGGCGGCGGTCAGGCGCTTGGCGAGGCGACGGCAACCTTCGGACTGGTGCTGACGATCCTCGGCTGTGTTCGTTTCCGGCCCGAAAGCACCGCCATGGCGGTGGGGCTATTCATCACCGCGGGTTACTGGTTCACATCATCAACGTCATTCGCCAATCCGGCGGTCACGATCGCCCGCACCCTCACCGACACCTTCGCCGGCATCCGGCCAGTGGACGCGCCATCATTCCTGCTGGCGCAGTTTTCCGCCGCCGCGCTGGCCGCCGGCGTCGCCTACTGGCTTTTCCAACCTCGAAACGCAAGATATAGCCAGAATGATGATGCGGGGGCCGCGGCCACGATATCAGGCGCTCGTTGAAACGCGCGCCCTCGAACCGGATCCGGCCCAGGAAAATGCGGCGGAACGGCTGCAAGCATTGCATGAGGCGCTTTCCGGCTATCGCGGGATAAAGCGGGGATTATTTTCGCCCCGCAGAAAACCGCCACATGGGATCTATCTTTGGGGCGGGGTCGGCCGCGGCAAAACGCTGCTGATGGATATATTCTTCAATAACACGCAGTTTGAAAAAAAACGGCGCGTGCATTTCCACGAATTCATGGCGGAAATTCACGAGCGTATCGCTGGCTGGCGCGCTTCGGAAATCAGCGCAAAACGCAAGCACGCTGCTTTCAACCGGGAGAGCCCGGACGATCCTATGCCGCCTGTTGCCTATGACATCGCGAAAGATGCATTGCTTTTATGCTTTGACGAATTTCACGTCACAGATATCGCCGACGCCATGATCCTCGGACGATTGTTCACGGCGCTGTTTGAAAACGGCGTGGTCGCGGTCGCAACATCTAACCGTCATCCAGACGACCTTTACAAGGACGGTCTCAACCGGCAGCTCTTTTCGCCCTTCATCGATCTTTTAAAATCAAAACTCGATGTCATCGAACTCTCATCGGCGCAGGATTACCGGCTGGCGAAATTGCGCGAAGCGCCGGTCTATTATCACCCGCTTGGGGCCGACGCCGACGCCGCCATGGACACGGCCTGGAACAACATGATCAGCGGCGCGCGCGATCATGCCGAAACGATTTCCATAAAAGGCAGAAAACTCACCGTTCCACGCGCCGCCCGAGGCGCCGCGCGCTTTGACTTTTCGGATTTGTGCGAAAAGCCGCTCGGCGCATCGGATTACCTTGCGCTGATCCGGCGGTATCATGCGCTTTACATCGACCGCATTCCGGTCATGGGCGCGGACATGCGAAACGAAGCAAAGCGCTTTTCCACCCTGATCGATACGATTTACGATGCGCGGGTGAAACTTGTCTGTTCCGCCGATGCAGAACCCTGCGCCCTTTACACGGAAGGTTACGGGTCTTTCGAGTTCGAGCGCACCGCCTCAAGGCTCATGGAAATGAGAACACCGGATTATCTTGCCGCCGCGACCGAAGAACCGCCCGAATAAGCGGCTTTAACAGCGCTATCACCTCATGGATTTTCGCGCCGCCGCACCCTATCATAGGGGTATACGAGCACGGGGCCAACGAACAGGATTAGCCCATGAACAGCCTTAAATCCCTCGCCGCGCTGGTCGGCGGCGTCATTGTCATCGCGGTCCTTTACGGCATCGCCTTTGGCGGCAAGGACGCCAAAGTCAGTTTCGAATTCGATGACGGCGACGGCGTGCGCCATATCGTCAGCGGCGACCGCGGCGATTTCATGCTGCGTGACGGCGACTTCGCGCTCGAAGCCTCATGGCGTGGCGATTACGAATTGAGCGCTAACGGTTCAGACATCGCTCGCCTTGACCGGAAACTTGAAATCAAGCGCACAGACGGCGGCGTTTCCGAACGAGCAGTCTTTGAAAACGACAACGGTGAAGTGGATCGAATATTCTACCGCGATGGTGAGAAGCAGGAGCCGGGCGCCGGGAGCGACGAAGCTGTCCGGGCATTGGTGCTGGCGTTCCTGCGCGCCAGCGGCGTCAAGGCGGATGAGCGCGTCGAAATTCTCATGAAAGACGGCGGCGCTGACAGGGTTCTCGACGAGATCGACCTGCTGCAGGGCGATCATGCGCGCCAGCGCTATATTTCAACCTTTACCGAGCGGGCGGCGCTTACTTCGGATCAATTGCGCCGCCTTGCGGGCGTTATTTCCGGCATGGAGGGCGATCACGATATCCGTCTCGCCATCAGCGCCATACTGGAAAATGAAACCGTTTCGACCGACGACTTGCCTCTGATCATTGAGACCGCGCGTAATATCGAAGGCGATTATGATTTGCGGCGGGTTATTGAAACCTTCGCAGAGCAGGACCTTAATGAGGAGGCGATCGAACTGGCGCTCGGCCTCTTTGACGAAATCGACGGCGACCACGACTTGCGAAAGGCGGGCGAGGCAATCCTCAAGCAGAAGTCACTGACGGCTGACGGTGCGGCATTGCTGTTATCGGTCGCAGCGGAGCATGTGAGCGGCGATCACGACATGCGGCTTTTATTGACCGACGCCGCGCCATTCCTTGCTAAAAGCGATCAGGTTGTTGATGCATGGCTGAAGGCTTTTGATTCCATTGGCTCTGATCACGACATGCGCGTTGCGCTCGAGGCGGCGTCAACAGTCGCTGATTTGTCGGATGCTGCGGTCGCAAAGCTGATTAATGCTACGCGCCGGATCGGCTCCGACTATGATCATCGGCGGGCGCTCGCGGCGTTTGTTGATCGCGCCAAAGAAAATCCGGACTTGGTGGCCGCCTACCGCGCTTCAGCGGAAGAGATCGGATCGGACCATGATCGCGATGGGGCTTTCAAGGCCATTGGCGAGACTGGCGGCGACTAACGCGCCGCCGGCATCCTGATATCGTCAACCATTGCTCTTACTTCAGCTGGCGTTGCTGACGTAAACCGCGCGACCGTGAGCGCGACGACGAAGTTCAGCGCCATGCCGACAGCGCCGATCCCTTCCGGCGAAATACCGAACAGCCATTGGTCCGCGGTATTAACGGCCCCGAACCAGGGCGACTTGAAATAGACAATATAGGAAAGCGTAAAGACGAGCCCGGCGATCATGCCGGCGACAGCTCCTTCGCGGTTCACGCCTTTGAAGAATATGCCCATCAGGATCGCGGGAAAGAGAGACGCCGCCGCAAGCCCGAAGGCGAGTGCAACGACCTGCGCCACAAATCCCGGCGGATTGATACCGAGATAACCGGCGACAAGTATCGCCGCTGCGGCCGCGCCGCGCGCCGCCATCAGCTCGGTTTTTTCGGTAATCTGTGGTCGGAAGGTTCGCTTCAACAAGTCGTGACTAATCGCCGATGAAATCACCAGCAACAGCCCCGCCGCCGTAGATAGCGCCGCCGCGACGCCGCCCGCCGCAACCAGCGCGATGACCCATGCGGGGAGCGCAGCAATCTCGGGATTGGCGAGGACCATGATATCCTGGTCTACGAATATTTCGTTGCGGCTTGCGGTTTTAACATTCGCCAAAAGCCTCTCGCCGCTGGCGCCGCGTTCGCCGGTATAGTCAGGCGGCCCTTCAATGGCGCCGCCGCTCGCATACTGAACCACGCCGTCGCTGTTTTTATCCGTCCAGGCGATAAGGCCGATGTCCTCCCAGCTTTTCACCCAACCCGGCGCCTCGGCGTAGGGTTTTTCATTGACGCTATCGATGAAATTGAGGCGCGCGAAGGCGCCCACCGCTGGCGCTGTCGTATAGAGCAGCGCGATGAAGACGAGCGCGTAACCGGCGGATTTGCGCGCGTCTGACACTTTCGGGACGGTGAAAAAACGCACGATCACATGCGGCAGTCCGGCCGTTCCTACCATCAGCGCCAGCGTGATGGCGAAAACATCGATGGTTGATTTCGATCCCGCCGTGAACGCGGTGAACCCTAAGTCAATCAGTGCGCCGTCGAGCTTTTCGAGCACCGAGACGGTTTCGCCCGTTACGTTCGAGCCGAGGCCGAGTTGAGGTATCGGATTGCCGGTAATCAAAATTGAAATGAAAACCGCCGGCACCAGATAGGCGAAGATCAGCACGCAATATTGTGCAACCTGCGTATAGGTGATGCCCTTCATGCCGCCAAGTACGGCGTAAAAGAAGACAACGCCCATACCGGTGATGACGCCCCATTCGATGGGCATTTCGAGAAACCGCGAAAAAACGACGCCGACGCCGCGCATTTGGCCAGCGATGTATGTAAACGAAACGACGATCAGACAGATGACAGCGACAATGCGGGCGGTTTTCGAATAATAGCGCTCGCCGATGAAATCCGGCACGGTGAACTGGCCGAATTTGCGCAAGTAAGGCGCGAGCAACAGCGCCAGCAACACATAGCCGCCGGTCCAGCCCATCAAATAAACGCTCGCATCATAGCCAGCGAAGGCGATGATCCCGGCCATGGAGATAAAGGATGCCGCGCTCATCCAGTCCGCGGCCGTCGCCATGCCGTTGGCGATGGGGTGCACATGTCCGCCAGCCACATAGAATTCGGAAGTCGAGCCGGCGCGGGACCAGATCGCAATGCCGATGTAAAGGGCGAAGGAAAGGCCGACAAAGATTGTTGTCAGGAGTTGCGCGTCCATCACTCAGCCTCTTCGCTGACGCCGAAGCGTTTTTCGATGACGCGCATCCGCGCCGCGTAGACGAAAATCAGAATGACAAAGACGATGATCGAGCCCTGTTGCGCAAACCAGAAGCCGAGCTTGAACCCGCCAATCTGGACCGCATTCAGCGTATCAACGAAGAGGATGCCCGCGCCGAAGGAAACGGCGAACCAGATGGCCAGCAGCACGCCAAGCAGCTTTACGTTCTCGCGCCAATAGGCCTGAGCATTCGCCGCTGCATCTAATTTCGGATTTTTCGGCTCCATTCTTTCCTCCGCGCCCCGCTATCTTTTTGTCGGCTCATCCTAGCTGCGTTCACGTGAGAGTCATCCTCCTGCGCGATTGTTGCAAAAGACGCAGCCTGAGCGTAACCGGACCCACATGACAGATAGGACGACATCCGGCATCCGGCTTCCCTTCGCGGAGCTTGTGGCCATCACTGCAGCGATGATGGCCCTTAACGCGCTTGCCATCGACATGATGCTGCCGGCGCTTGGCACGATTGGGAACGAGCTTGGCGCGGCGCACGACAATGACCGCCAGCTGATCATTGTGGTTTACGTACTTGGCAATGGTTTGGCCCAGCTTCTGTTCGGGCCCATCGTCGACCGCTTTGGCCGCAAACGCGTTATTCTCTGGGCGCTGGGCGGCTATGTGCTGGGTTCAGTCCTTAGCGTCGTCGCTTCGTCTTTCGCGCTTTTGCTTGCGGCGCGCGCATTTCAGGGCGTGACGACGGCCGCAACACGCGTTGCAATCATCGCATCGGTGCGCGATCAGTGTTCGGGACGGCGGATGGCGGAAGTGATGTCGCTCGCCATCACCATATTCATGGCGGCGCCGATCCTGGCGCCTGGATTTGGACAGCTCATTTTATTTGCTGCGCCGTGGCGCGGCATTTTTGTCGCGCTATTACTGTACGGACTGCTGATGGCCGTTTGGACCGCATGGCGCCTTCCTGAAACGCTGGCGCCCGAACGCCGCAAGAAACTGCAGGCCGGACGCATTATTTCTTCCTACATGGTCTTTATCGGCAACCGGGTTTCGATCGGCTACACGCTGGCGTCCGCACTCTGTTTCGGCGCGCTGTTCGGATATATCAGTACATCGGAACAGGTGTTCCTCGAAACTTTCGATATCGGACAGAATTTCGCCATTGCTTTTGCATGTATCGCTGGCTCCCTCGGCGCTGCTACGCTCATCAACGCGCGGCTTGTCTCGCGGTTCGGCATGCGCCGCCTGACGCATACGGCGCTGATCGTCTTCATCATCGCCAATCTGCTGCATCTTGCGATCGCCTCATCTACCGGCGAGACTTTTGTTTTGTTCATGGCATTCATGATGATTTCGTTTTTCGCCCTCGGCCTGATCGGCCCCAATGCGACAGCGCTCGCCATGGAGCCGCAAGGCGATAACGCAGGCGCCGCCGCGGCGGCGAACGGGTTTGCAGGCACGACCGTCGCAGGTTTCATGGGCGGCGTCATCGGGCAGTTCTACGACGGCACGACCATGCCCATCATTCTCGGCTTCGTGATACTTGGCATATCGTCTGTCTCAATCGTTCTGTGGACGGAAAAAGGCCGGCTTTTCGGCTCTAGCGACCAGCCGGAAGACGAATTGCTGCCATGACAATGCAAAAGAACAATAATCGGGTCTGTCTTGGCGCCTTTGCGGGCGCGCATGGCGTCAAAGGCGAAGCGAAAGTAAAAACCTTTACCGAGTCCCCGGAAAACATCGCCGCTTATGGCGCTGTGGAGACTGAAGGCGGCGCGCGGACGTTTACGTTCAAAGTCGTCAAAGTTCTGAAAGACGACATCGTGCTTGTTCGCGCGCCGGAGATCGCGTCGAGGGAAGATGCTGAAAGCCTGAAAGGCGTCCGGCTCTATGTTGAGCGTGCGGCTTTGCCTTCACCTGAGGAAGATGAGTTTTATCTCGATGACCTTGTCGGCCTGAAAGCATGTGACGAAAACGGCGCGCCCATGGGCGTCATCAAAGCAGTCTTCAATTTCGGCGCCGGCGACCTTTTGGAACTTGCAGACATTCCGGACGTCAAAGGCGTGCGGCTTGTGTCCTTCACGAGAGAGAACGCGCCGAATATCGATTTCGACCAAAATGCTATCACGATCCGGCGCCAAAGCATTGAGCTTGCAGACAACGACGATGCTCAGCCAGACGCGCCAGGCCGCTAGGCCGCTTGCCCTTGCCTTGATCGCATGCGATTTGACCGCCCATGTGGAACGCCACTGTCCTGACCCTTTATCCGGAACTGTTTCCGGGTCCGCTCGACGCGTCCATTCTGGGGCGCGGGGCAGCGGACGGCCGGTGGGCGCTCGACACGGTCAATATCCGGGATTTTTCTGACAACAAATACGGCTCGGTGGACGATACCCCCGCCGGGGGCGGCGCTGGCCTCGTCATGCGGGCGGATATTCTGGCTGCAGCGATTGACAGCGTCCCCCGAAACGACCGGCCTATCCTCTGTCTTTCGCCCCGCGGAGCGCCGCTCAGCCAAGCCCGCGCCCGGGCCCTGTCAGAAGGCCCCGGCGTCATCGCCCTGTGCGGCCGGTTTGAGGGCGTCGACGAGCGGATTTTCGAGGCAAGAGGCGTCCAAGAGGTCTCAATCGGAGATTTTGTCCTCGCCGGGGGCGAAATCGCCGCCATGGCCCTGATCGAGGCTTGCGTCCGGCTTATTCCGGGGGTATTGGGCTCGGCTTCATCCCTTGGGGAAGAAAGCTTTGAGGGCGGGTTGCTGGAATATCCCCAGTACACGCGCCCGAGAGAATTTGAAGGCCGGGCGATCCCGGACGTGTTGCTCTCAGGCGATCATCAAAAGATCGCCGAATGGCGGCGAAAAAAAGCGGAAGAAATAACGCGGACGCGACGACCGGACCTTCTTGAAAGGTTTTCATCTGACGGTCCTATCCGGCGCGACAACAACAAGGAACCGGAACGATGAACATCATCGAACAGCTCGAAAAAGAGCACATGGAAGAACTCGGCAAGGATGTGCCGGAATTCGCCGCAGGCGACACCGTTAAAGTCAACGTGAAAGTGCGCGAAGGCGACCGCGAACGTATTCAGGCGTTTGAAGGCGTCTGCATCGCGAAAAACGGCGGCGGACTCAATGAGAGCTTCACTGTCCGCAAGATTTCCTTCGGCGAAGGCGTCGAGCGCGTATTCCCGGTTTATTCGCCGCTCGTTGACTCCATCGAAGTCGTGCGCCGCGGCAAGGTTCGCCGCGCCAAGCTTTACTATCTGCGCGATCGCCGCGGGAAATCCGCCCGGATCGCCGAGAAGGTGGACCGCCGCGCCGGCAAGTAAGACGCAGGCAGATTGCGAATTTGAAACGGGGCTCGCCAGGGCCCCGTTTTTTTGTGTTGGACAAGCCTCGCAACCGCTTAAAATCACTGACTGAATCGAAACGCAGGCAATAAATCCGCACGAAGATGACAGCCGCAGATCGGGCTGATAATCTTTTCAGCGATTGTCGTCAGGGGGCTGGATCATGCTGAACAAGATACTGGGCGGAATTATCGGGTTCATCGCGCTCGTTTTTGCACTCGGCTTTGTGTTGCCCGATCGTGCGCATCTCGAACGTGAGATCATCATCGAAGCGCCTGCGGAAGAAGTCTACGCGCTCGTCAGCGACTTCAGCGCATGGGAGGAATGGTCACCCTGGGCGAAAATGGATCCGCAAGCGGAATATGAGCTGACCGGCGCCGGCGTCGGCCAGACCATGGTCTGGCACAGCGATCATCCGAATGTCGGCGACGGCAAGCAGGAAATCATCGCGCTTGCAGAGCCCGGCCATGTGGTGACGCGCCTCAACTTCGGACCCATGGGCGTTGCGGACGCCGCCTTTACGCTGACGCCGATCACCGGCGATCGAACGAAAGTCGTTTGGTCCTTCGATTCCAACATGCGCGAGGGAACGCCGACACATCTGAAACCGGTGTTGACCTATATGGGTTACGTCATGGGGCCGATGCTCGGGCCGGTTTATGACGAGGGCCTTCAAAACCTGAAACAGGCAGCCGAAGCGGATTAGATCAGCTTCAAGCCGGGATCACCGAACAGCTGCTTATCTTCCGCCTGGCCTGGGATTATTCGCGAGCAATGATTCACTGCCGACGAAAACCGAATAGAGGCAACAAGGGATCAGAGCGAGCACTTCAGCGCTAATATTCGCGCGCTCGGCCGAAAGCCGCACGCGAGAATTTGGTATGAGTTATTCACACAGCAGAGCATCAAAGTGATCCCAACTTTTACTGCCGGTTGAGGTAAATCTCGCCGGCATCTTTTCCACCGACAATAAGCCTCCCGCCGTCATCGCTGAGCCTATACATGACACTCATGTTCATACGAGGGTCCCAAGTGGCATAACGTGCATCATC
The DNA here is from genome assembly GCA_002388885.1 of Parvularculaceae bacterium UBA4496. Taxonomy (GTDB): domain Bacteria; phylum Pseudomonadota; class Alphaproteobacteria; order Caulobacterales; family Parvularculaceae; genus Hyphococcus. The sequence goes on from DGNI01000016.1 coordinate 12,017, forward strand.
AATCCGTCCCAGCTTCAACGAGACGCTTTCTGGGGGTGAAGCTACGTTGATGTAAAAAAGACCTTCTTCATTGGCGATTACACGGAGCAAGCTCCGGCCTTTCTCGTGAACGGCGCCAACTATTGTCCAGTCCTCAATTTCGCCTTCGTACAAAAACCCTCTTTTGTGGACGAAACGAAACGATTTAACGGGCCCAAGCGCATCTTTCACCTCACGCCAACTGGCTTGAACCCGATTGTAATAACGCTCAGTTCTAATGTTTTCCCAGGAAGACGACATAAAAGTCTCCCTATCGCCCTCTTCCATTGCGGTCACAAAAGCCAAAACATCGTCGCTTAGGCTCGCCTCTGCGTCAGCCCACAGCGCAGGTGCGGCGAGCAAAGAAACATTACTTTCTCCGTCTGCCTCCACAAACCAGCCGTCTTCGCCGCGATTGCGAATTTTGAGTTCCTGTCCATGGTCGGAAACGTAAATGCCAGACAGCAATGAAATGTCGCCTTCAAGGGCTGCCGCCTCTGGCGGCAATTCTATTTCCTCTCCCTGTAAAGTAGACAAGACCGCGTATTCAATAATTTCGCTCGAAAGCCCGCCACCCATCGTCGTATTTGTGAAAACGACAAACGTTGTTTGTGATTCTGGAAAATAGCCGAACCGCGTAGCGAAATTTACGGCGTCATCAAAACCCCCATGCCCAACGAGCAGGCCTAACGGCGTATCGCGAAATGCTAGACCGTAGTCTCGCACCCCATGATTTTCGCCGATCGAATAAGCGGAAAAGCCGCCTTGAACGATCTTTCCTGCGGCGACAGCATCAACGAAATCAGCAAGCGCAGGAGCCGAAGCCATCACCGCGCCAGAGCCTTCAGGCTGCAAATAAACCTCGCGATTAAGCGGATTCAGCAAATCAACATTAAATTTCTCTGATATCAGGCGCGTTCTGTCTGATTGATAGAATGCAACATCTTCATCCCTCCAGCCCGGTATAGCAAAACCAATATCCTTAATTCCAACCGGGCCAAAAAGTTCCTGTTGCAGATATTCCTGGTAAGATATGCCGGTGACTTTTTCGATCACAAGCTTCAGAAGATGATATCCGAAATTATTATAACGGTATTCTTCGCCGGGAACTGAATTTAAATCCCGCGCAAGAATCATTTCGACATATTGTCGCTCTGTCAGATCACGGTTTCTGTCCCAATAATCTTCGTCCAGACCCGAACGATGGGTCAACAGATGGGCAATGGTTATGCTCGCCTTGTCGTCAGGAATATAATCCAAATAGGCGTTGACCGGCTCATCAAGCCCCACACGCCCTTCCTCCTTTAATTTTAAAATCGCCGTTGCGGTAAAAATTTTTGTTATTGAACCGGTCAGAAAAACCGTATCCGATTTAATTTTACGATTAGTATCTTCATCGGCGTAACCATACGCCTTGCTTATTGAAGGGCATCCCGCTTTACGGAGCAAAATGACTCCGGAAAATCCAAACGCTTCAGCTCTATCAAAATAAGTCTGAACATTTTCAAACGCTTTTAGATCAAGCTGACATGCGGAATCGCGGTCAACTTTCGCGGCATGCTGCTTCACATCCCCACAACCAGTAAAGATTAAAGAAACAAGCAGTAGACCGGCAAGTGACGATAATTTTTTCATAATAGTACTTATAGTGCTAAATTGGATAAATTGAGTCAAACGATTAAATGTTTAGGTTGCCCTGTTTCAATCCGTCATGGAACGTGAGCTTTGTATCGCCCAAGCCTAAAACTCTAAATGAGCCTGAATGTGTCGAAAAAAGGCGAGAACGCCGGCCGTTTCTTTTTGCGTAAATGTCAAGCAAGGCTATTGTAGCGCGGAAAGATTTAGGACCTCACCGAGCAAGGTCTCGCCATCCGCGCCGCGTATCGTGACCTCGATGGCGCCTTTCTCCCAGTCGATTTCGATGAGGCCGTAATTGGCGTCGATGACCATGTCGCCGAGACGGTTGGGGCCAGGTTCCTGTTCGAACGGCCGGTTCGGATCGAGCCATGCACGCAAGGGTAAATTGAGCGACGACGACGTCGCCTCGAACAGCGGGTAATCATTGACCCCTTCCTTGCGATAGAGTGCTGCGGAATGCCTGTCGCCCGTGAGCATGATGACGCCGTTCGCATCCGTTTCGGTAATCAGCTTGTAAAGCCGCGCACGTTCGGCGGGGAGCATTTTCCACGCCTCCCAGCCATGGCCCTCCGATATGACCTGTACGGAAGAAACAAGCAGGCGCAGGTCGGCCGGCTTTTGCAATTCCTCAGCGAGCCACGCCCACTGCGCTTCACCAAGCATGGTTTTCGACGGGTCACTGTCGGGAATGTACCGTTCCTTTCCGGGGACCCCATATTCATCGGTCGGTTTCAATTCCGAACGGAAAAACCGCGTGTCGAGCATGATGATCTGCACGCGTTTGCCGTCCTCGCCGACTGTCCACGACCCATAAACCCCCGGACGCGAACGGCGCGGATCGCCTTCCGGCACGGCCCAGACATATTCGAACAGGGCTTCCGAGGCCTCTTTATATTCGTACTCGCCGCCGGCGTCGTTCATGCCGTAGTCGTGATCATCCCACATGGTCAGCATCGGCGCCATTGACCGCACGCGGGCGAAAGGTTCCGACGATGCAAGGCGCATATAAGCGGCTTTCAGTTCCGGCAGGGCCGGGTCTTCGGAACGCACGTCGCCATAGACATTATCGCCGATGTAAAGCGTGAGGTCGGGATTCTCCGCCGCAATTCGGTCCCAGATCGACTGATCCTCATTCTGCTGCGCGCAGGAGGCGAAGATGATGCGCGTCAGAGTTTTCGATTCATCCAGCGGCGCGGAGGGCATGGGCTGAGCGGCGATAATGCCGTCTGGCTGTTCTGGTTCGACTGCTGCAGCTGCTCGATAATCAGTAGCTCCAGTTTCGGCGCCGTTACTAGCGCAAGCTGCAAGCGCCGCCGCGGCGCCGGCCAGCAGGAGTTTCCATTTCAGCTTCATCATCGCCGTCTCTCCGCGTTTCAGCTCATCCTGACACAAACTCATGACGCTGACGCAACAAACACTATTCGTCTGAGGCCACAGGCAAGCGACCGAAATCGCCCTCCATTTCCGACGCCATGTAAATTACCGCCGCCCAGGCCGCTACATTCTGCTGGATATCGGACGGATCGACCTTGTCGAGCGTATCATCCGGCGTGTGGTGCAGATCGAAATAATCGGTGCCGTCCTGGCGCAGCGTGAAAACCGGCACGCCGAGCCTGCGGATCGGTCCGACATCGGGGCCGCCGGTACCGACATTAGGCCCAGATGCAATCGCAAGTCGGTGCAGCGCCGCCTGCATCGGCGCCGCCTTGGCGACCGTTTCATCGCCGAAACCTGAATCAAAACGATAAATGCGGCCTGCGCCGAAATCGGATTCCCCGGCTAGGATGTGCCGATCAAGATCATCCTTGTGCTGTTCGGCATAGGCCCGCGCGCCATAAAGGCCGACTTCCTCGGCTCCCCACATTACGACACGGATGGTGCGTTTCGGTTTCCCGCGCAGATCGCCGACCAGTTTCGCCGCCGCCGTCGTGATCGCGATACCGGCGCCGTCATCGATTGCGCCCGTGCCGAGATCCCAACTGTCGAGATGGCCGCCGATCACAATAAGCTCGTCGGTTTCGCCGGGAATTTCACCCACAACATTGCCGGATTGAACACTTTCCTCAGTACGCACCTGAATGTTGAGTTTAACCGTCACCGGGCCGTCAGCACGCTCTATGGCGCGCGCAAGCTGGTCCGCATCGGGGTTTGAAAGCGCGCCTGCCGGCACCACAGTCGCGCCCTGGCCGCGCAGACCGCCGCCAGTGTGTGGATTGCGATGAAAGTCCGTTCCCGCGGAACGGATCAGCGACGCAACCGCGCCGCGCTTGCCGGCCTCAACCGCCGCCATTGAGCGCTTCCTGACCGCCGTGCCGTAACCCGATCCGTCCTGGGTCCGCGCCATCGGCTCATCCACAAAAACGATTTTTCCTTCAAGGCCGGTTTCCGGCGCAGCGGCAAGTTCCGCCATCGTGCGGAACCGCACGACTTCCGCCGTCAAGCCGCCTTCAGGCGTTGCAGAAGATCGTCCGAGAGCAGTCATCGCCAACTTCTGCGGAAACGGGGAGACGATCTCGGCCTCTTCCCGTACGCGCTCCCAGTAGGGCATCTCATAGGTTTCTATACGGATGTTTTTGAAACCGAGGTCTTTGAGTTTCTTGACGCCCCAATCCCGGGCCCGCGCTTCCGCCTCTGAGCCTCCGAGCCGCGGGCCGATTTCCGTCGTCAGACTCTCGAGAAGCTCCCAGGCGAGGCCGTCATCGAGCGCCATATCGATCAGGCGGTCGACTGTACGCTGTTGCTGTTCGGAAAGCGCCGGCGCGGGCGCGTCGGTTTGTGCGGCGAGCGGCTGTGCAAGGAAAGCGAATGCGACAAAAGCCGCAGCAGATACAAATTTCATCAACGGGTCCCCTTCGGATTGGAAACCCGTTTGTTCAAGGTTGCCCGCCGCAGGTCAAGCCCGCGGCGGTTACAAGACGCCTAAGTATATGATTTACGATGCAGCTAATGCGCTGCGACGCCGTTCGCTTTTGCTTTTTTATGGACTGCAAAGGCGGCGACCGCCGACGGCAGCAACTCAAAGCCCGGATCGAACTCGGAGTAGTTGCAGATCAGCTCCTCGCCTGCTGCGATATCGCGGAGCGCATAGCCCTCGATGACTTTGGTAAAGTCGGTGTTCGGCGCCAGCGAATGGTTCATGAACCGGCCGTTGTCGATCTCAATGACAAGCATTTCCGGCTGATCATGGGCCGGGTAGGCATACTTCGTCAGGAAGTCACGCATCATCGGCGTTTGCTCGTTGAGCCATGACGACGGCACCAGCCGGTCGAAGCTCGGATCGTAGCGCCAGATCAGCGCACCCTTTTTAACGGGTTCGGCGGCGAATACGCCCACGCCTTCGACGTCGCTCGCGGCGACGTATGTCGGAACAAGCATCATGAGATGTTGGTCTCCAAGCCGGACAAATGGGGACGGCAGCCCCCGCGCGCCCATGCGCGCATAGCTTAGAACCGATCGCTTCGCGATCGGGGCGCCCATGCGTGCCAGTCATTATCGGTCGCTCCAGCGACCGGCATGCGCGAACAGCTCGGCGGCGATGAAATCAAATCGTCAAGTCTCGCAAAATTTCAAGAGGAAAAATGATGGCGCGCCTTAAATTGATCCGAACCGGGAAAGCCACGCCTCTCGGTCTGCCGCCCAGATTTCGAGTTTCGAGCCCCAGAATTCGAAGACCTCGCCCGACTTCGCCTCGCCGATTTTCTTTGCCACCGCTTGCGAGTTGACATTGTCGGGGTCGATCACCGAGATGATCCGGGAAAGCTCCGGGAACCGATCAAATGTCCAGCGAACGGTCGCGACCGCCGCTTCGGGCGCGTAGCCTTTTCCCCAGCACCGGGACGAGATCGACCAGCCGCATTCGAGCCCCGGCCAGCCTTCCGGCATCCAGGGGCCGACCCGACCGGCCCATGCGCCGGTCTCCTTTTCGAAAACAGAAAACCAGCCATAGCCGCGGATCTGCCAGTGTCCTAAAACCGACGCAACGGCCCGCCATTCTTCTGCGCGCGAACGCGGCTTGTGTTCGGGGGTCAGAAACTGCGCGACTGCAGGCTCCTGCATCATGGCGATGTGGCTTTCGACATCGCCAGCCGTCATCGGACGGAGCAGCAGCCGTTCCGTTTCCAGTTCGTTTGTCATTTCCGCTCAACCTTTAGGCGTTCCATAACCTCTTCCACACGGCGCGCGTTCGCCGCCCAGGTGTAATCATCACGCTCTATGGTTTCGCGGGCTGCGGCGCCGAGCCGTTGACGCAACGCTTCGTCAGCGACCAGCGCATCAAGAGCTACGTCAAACCCCTCTCCGCGAAACATCAGTCCGTTCTCGCCATCGTGCAGAACTTCCATGATATTCGCGGCGTCAGGCGCCAGCACGGGCTTTCCAAGCGCCATATACTCGAACAGTTTCAGGGGTGAAGCATAAGCCGTCACAGCAGGCTGCAGGGCAATGTCGAACGCCGCCACATATTGAGGCATCACATCGCGCTGAACGACGCCTGTAACGGTTACCTGTTGTGCGACGCCCAACTCGTTTGCCAGCGCTTCCAGCCCGCCCCTCGCCGGTCCGTCGCCAACGATCAGAAGATGCAGGTCGTTGCGGTTTGCCCGCGCAAGATATCGCACGGCGCGGTCAACGCCATGCCATTCGCGAACAAACCCGCTGAAACCGAGCACAAGTTTTCCCTGAAGGCCGTACCGATCGCGAATACGGCCGGGATCCGCCGGCTCAAGAAAATCCTGCTCGACGCCGTTCTGGATGACAGCGATTTTTTCATCCGGTACGCCGGCGACCCGTACAAAATCCGCAAGTGCATTCGTGACCGGCAAAACCATATCCGCCGCCTGCCAGATCGCCACTTCGTTGCGGCGGGCAAATTTTTTCAGAGCGAGATTTCCGTGGAGGCTGCGCTCCTCCGCAAGCGGACCATTGACCTCTAGGATAAAAGGCAAACCGGCGCGGCGCGCGAGCCATGCGCCGGCGAAATAATGCAAATTATAGCGCTCATAGAGAATGTCCGGCGCTTCTGACGCCGCAAGATTCGCAAGGCGTACATAACCGCGCGCCGAATATGCAAACTCTGCGCATTCGTAGATCGCCGCGGGCAGCCGTTTCATCAAACCCGGCTTTTTCACCTGAAGCGCATTACCGCCCGCGTCTTCGGGGCCCGCCATCACGATCTGATGCCCGCGGCGTTGAAGCGCGCGCGTCAGTCCCTCGATATGAACTCTTTGCCCGTCAGCGGACCGAGTGCGATGTGAATAAAGCACTTTCATGGCGGCGTTTTATCCTGATGCGGGCGCTATTGGCTACGTCCGAGGCGCGAAACGCAATAGCGTCATACACGCTGGCGATGAAAGCGCGAGCGATAATTGCAAGATGGCGTGCAAATTTGATGATTGCATTCTTGCATCGCTTCAGAACCGGCCGCACCATCGCATCAGTATTGCAGAACCGGAGGGATCAGATGTCACGAAGCCTGATTTTTACAGCCTGTTTTTCCGTCATGTTCGCCATGGGCGCACATGCACATCCCGGCTCGAAAATTCTGACCAACGGCAGCGGCCAACGCACCGCCATGAGCGGGTCCGTCTCGTTCGAGGAAACGAGCGGCGTTCACGTGTTCCGAGGCGGCGCACCGGCTCAGAAGAATAACCTGCTCGGCGATGAGCCGCGTATGATGAAAAAAATTGTTAAAGTGAAAATTGTCGCACGCCCGTTCCGCTCGATTCGCAGGCTTCGCACGCAAGGGTTCTATTCCGGCGCTCCCTACCCGTCGCGACGTTACACGCAAGGCTTTTACAGCGGTCCTGCGGACGCTCGCTGAGACGATTCGTTGCTTCGGCCTGATTTTGGCTTCAACATGGGAACCGGCGCTGTTACTTTTACAGGGCGCCGCTCAACCGATGACGGTTGACGCTTAATAGTTACAGGCCGCGAGGAACCTTGCGCCGGCGTGACCGCGGGCGCTTCTGCACTGGCATGCTGCGCACCGCCAAGGCCCGCAGGCAGGCCCATGCGCAACATCTCAAGCTCAAGACTCAATCGCGCAATCTCAAGCTCGTAGAGCTTGGTGCAGTCCGGCCGGTCGGGGCGGTCGCCCAGCGGTACGACGATACGGCCGTAGAGCGCCGCCGTATCGCGGTTGTATACGTCCTGCGACCCGATCAGGCCGACATCAAGATAGGGACCGCCGCTCGCCACCGCCGACTGACAGGACATGCCGGAGGCGCCGCGCACAATATCCTGACCATGCACGATCGGCGGGCTCGGCAGGTAAACGCTGTTCTGGTTGTAGACGGAGCTTTGCGAGGGAATCACTACTGGCGGATAGTAACCGGAAGCGTCCTGTTGCTGCGCATGCGCTGCAGCAAACATAAGCCCTGCCGCTGCTATCGGCATGTAATATTGTATTTTCCGCATACTTCCCCCCGCATTTTCGCGCCCTCGCCCGTCGCGAAGTAATCCGACATCAGGCAGACAAGGATGCGCCTGTCGCCGGGACTTTCACCCCAGACATAAAACCCCGCCGCCTCGCCGGGCGGCACCACTATCACAGGCGTTGTCGCCGTAACGCCGCGCGCGGGGCCGCGATCCTCGTTCAAAATCCTGACGGTAAAACGCTGCGCTGTCGCGTATGGGTTGTAGGCTTTCAAGTTCAACGCGAACCTGTCCGTATAGGTTGTTACATCGCCCTTCATGGGCGACAGGGCCTGCGCCCATGCGCCGCCAGCGCAAAAAAACCCGGTGGCGAAAATCAGGAGGATTCGCATCTGAGAGTCACCGGCAGTTGGTAGGAACCGGCCGGAAAAACGCCCGCCGACTTGTCGACCGTGGCCCCGACCGTAACAGTTGTCAGCCCGATACCCAGCGGCGACAGCACCCCTTCAAGAACGTCGCCGAGCACCGTTACGCCGCTGGCGCTGAGAAGCGCAGCATAGGTAACATTAGAATCGCCGCCCGCAGGCATCGAAGCGAACCCGGTGGGCGTATCGACCACAAGATTAAAAGCCGAACTGGTGGTCGTCACCGTCGCCGAACCACGTGCGCCGCCGCCGATTTCGCTGGAGAGCTGTGTGTAGGTTGCATTTGGCGCCAGCGTGCCGGAGCCGGTTACAAGCAGGACGCACACGTCAAGAATTAGTCCGTTTAGCTGAATGTCACCGCTGGTTTGCGCGCTTACAGGCGTGAAATTGAGCGCGCCAGCAACAAGAACAGCGGCGAAATTACGTGTATGGTTGACCAGTTTCATTTCAGGATCGCGTTATGTTGGATGCATGATTGTCGAAGTAACGCAGCCTATGTCTTCCCCGTCACTAAAGAATTAACCGGCGCACATGATGTGAGCCGTATACGGAGTTATTCTATTTTTTTCGGAGTATAGGTTTCATATTGCGAAATGACGCTTCCGCAATATGAAACCTTTTACGCATAACTAAAAAGGCGCCCGTTGCAGAGCGCCTTTTGTCAGTTCGCTGTTGTGTAAACCCTTATCCGAGACTTGGATCGAGCTTGACGCAGGCGTCCATCAGCTCGCGCACGGCGCCGACCGAATTGTCGAACATCGCTTTTTCCTCATCGGTGAATTTGACTTCGACGATGCGCTCGCAGCCCTCGGCGCCAAGGACGATCGGCACGCCCACATAGAGGTCATTCAGCCCGTATTGCCCGGAAAGCTGTGCTGCGCAGGGCGCTACAAGCTTTTTGTCCTTGAGATAGCTTTCGGCCATCTGGATCGCCGACGCCGCCGGCGCGTAATAGGCCGACCCGGTCTTGAGGAGCGCGACAATCTCACCGCCGCCCTTGCGCGTGCGGTCGACAATGGCGTCGATCTTGGCTTGCGTGGTCCAGCCCATCTCAACCAGGTCAGGCAACGGGATACCGGCGACGGTCGAATAGCGCGTTAACGGCACCATCGTATCGCCATGACCGCCAAGCACAAAGGCCGTGACGCTTTCAACGGAAACATTGAACTCCTCGGCGAGGAAATAGC
>DGNI01000150.1 GCA_002388885.1 Parvularculaceae bacterium UBA4496
AACGGGCATGGTCCCGGCGACAACTGGACCGGCCTTTTCGCACCGGGTGAGCGCATAAGGCTGCGCGTTATCAACGCATCCGCCATGACGATCTTCAATCTGCGCCTGCCGGAACTGCCAATGACGGTCGTGCAGGCCGACGNNTCATCAATGCCTCGGCGATGACGATTTTCAACGTGCGCATTCCGGGCCTGCCCATGACGGTCGTGCAGGCCGACGGGTTGAACGTGCAGCCGGTTGAAACGGACGAGTTGCAGATCGGCGTTGCTGAAACCTACGACGTCATCATTCATCCGCACGAGGACAAAGCCTACACGCTGATGGCGGAATCCATCGACCGGTCGGGTTATGCGCGCGCCACTTTCGCGCCGCGAATGGGCATGATGGCGGCGGTTCCGCCTTTGCGCGAGCGCCCCACACTCACCATGCGCGACATGGCCATGGCCGGACATGGCGGACACGGTGCGGATCACAGCGATTCTCATGAGCCTGCCGCCATGACGCAATCCATGAAGAACGGTCATGACGGCCACGGCGGCAATCCTGACGCGCACAACGGTCATGATATGAGCGCGATGCAAACGAAAACGGATGCGCCGGCTTTACAGTCGCATGAACACAAAAACGGCATTGGCGTCACCGGTCTGGCGGAAACGCCATCCGACAGGCTCAGTGAGCCGGGCCTCGGTCTCGAAAACCAGCCACATCGAGTTCTCACCTACGCCGATCTCAGCGCTCTCGATATGAACCCCGACATGCGTGACCCGGAACGCGAGCTCGAGCTGCATCTTACCGGCAATATGGAACGCTATATGTGGTCCTTCGATGGAAAGAAGTTTTCAGAAGTCGAGGAGCCTATCGTCTTTCATGAAGGCGAACGCCTCAGGCTGACGCTCGTCAATGACACGATGATGTCGCATCCGATTCATCTGCACGGCATGTTCTTTGACGTGGTGAAGCAGGCCCATCACGATCATAAAAAAGCGCGAAAGCACACCATCGTCGTAAAGCCAGGCGAAAAGCTTTCAGTTGATGTTACTGCTGACGCCGTTGGCGACTGGGCGTTTCACTGTCACCTGCTGTATCACATGATGGCGGGCATGATGCAGGTCGTGTCGGTCATGCCGCGCGCGCATAACGAACATCAGGAAATGGATCACGGCGGTCATGACTCCCACATGGAGAGCGCGTCATGAGAAAACTGATTGCATCAGTTCTTTTGGCGTTGACACCCGCAATCGCCAACGCACAAGACACCGAACACAAGATGGATGAGATGCGCAAGCATCTGCAAAACCATCATGGCGGGCAGACATTCTGGTATGTCGAGGGCGAACGGCTCGAATATCGCAGCAATGAGGGAAATCCGTTATTCCTGTGGGACGCGCAAGGTTGGTTCGGCGGTGACGTAAATCGCCTGTGGATCAAAACCGAAGGCGAATTCGACTTTGATGCGGACAAATTCGAAAGCGCAGAGGTTCAGGCCCTATGGAGTCGCGCGATAAGTGATTATTTCGATCTGCAGGCTGGCGTTCGTCACGACTTCGCGCCGGGGGAGGATCGCACCTTCGGCGTTGTCGGCATACAGGGCCTCTTGCCGTATCTCTTCGAAATCGACGCGGCGCTATTTGTTTCCGATGACGGCGACGTAGAAGCGCGCGTTGAGGCGGAATACGAGCTGCTCATTACGCAGCGTTTGATCCTGCAGCCGCGCGCAGAGTTGAACTTCGCCGCGCAGGACATACCTGAGTACGGAGTTGGCGCCGGATTGTCGGAGATCGAGACGGGCGCGCGCCTCAGATACGAAATCACCCGTCAGTTTGCGCCTTATGTGGGCGTTTCATGGGAACGCGCGGTCGGCGACGCCGCCGACTTTGCAAGGGCTGACGGCGAAGATCCGGGCAGCGTTTCCTTCGTCGCTGGCGTCAGAATCTGGTTTTAAGGAAAAATTATATGTCTCACAGTGAATGTCATTCATCCGAACAGCACGCACATCATCACCACGGCGGAAACAATCCGCTGGTCACATCGGCGCAGGCGACGCTGCATTGTCTCACGGGCTGCGTCATCGGCGAGGTTGCCGGTCTCGCTATCGGCGTGACCCTCGGTATCGGCGTGTGGCCGACCATCATTCTCGCAACCGTGCTTGCTTATATCTCAGGCTTCACGCTTGGCCTGTTGCCGGTGATGAAGCGCCAGAACAAAACCTTCTGGCAGGCGCTGAAGCTGATCTGGATCGGTGAAGCTGTATCCATCGGCGTGATGGAAATCGCGATGAACGGCGCCGATTACATGGTTGGCGGAATGCAGGCCGGATCGGTGCTATCGCCGATGTTCTGGCTCGGCATCGCTGTCGCCGTGCCCGCAGGCTTCCTCGCTGCGTGGCCGGTGAACTGGTGGCTGTTAAGCCGCGATCTTAAAAAGTGCCACTAATAAAAAACGGCCCCAAGCGGGGCCGTTTTAAATTTCTCTATACGAGCTAACGCTTACGCGTTCGCGCCGCCGGAAATATCGATCTTGACGCCCGGGCCCATGGTCGAAGACACCGAGATCTTCTTGATGTAGTTGCCCTTGGCGCCCGACGGTTTGGCTTTGGTCACAGCATCGATGAACGCCTGCACGTTTTCCGTGATCGCTTTTTCATCGAAGCTCGCCTTGCCGACGCCAGCGTGAACGATACCCGCTTTTTCGACACGGAACTCCACCGCGCCGCCTTTTGAGTCTTTCACAGCCTGCGCGACATTCGGCGTAACCGTGCCGACCTTCGGGTTCGGCATCAGGCCTTTCGGACCCAGCACCTTACCGAGGCGGCCGACAATCGCCATCATGTCCGGCGTCGCGATAACGCGATCGAAATCCATGAAGCCGCCCTGAATCTTTTCCATCAGGTCTTCAGCGCCGACGATATCGGCGCCGGCTTTCTTGGCTTCTTCGGCTTTTGCGTCTTTTGCAAAAACAGCAACGCGCACATCGCGGCCCGTGCCATTCGGAAGCGAGACAACGCCGCGCACCATCTGATCCGCGTGACGCGGATCAACGCCGAGATTCATGGCGACTTCGATGGTTTCATCAAACTTCGCAGAAGCGTTCGCCTTGACCACCTTCACCGCTTCTTCAACGGTGTGCAGTTTTGTGCGCTCAACGCCTTCGCGTGCTGTACGGATTCTTTTTCCTGGTTTCGCCATCGTCCCTACTCCTGTACTTCCAGGCCCATGGCGCGCGCCGAACCCATGATGATGTTCGTTGCTGCGTCGAGGTCGTTGGCGTTCAGATCTGCCATCTTCGCTTCCGCGATTTCACGGCACTGTTTCTTCGTCACTTTGCCCGCGACGGCTTTGCCAGGCGTTGCACCGCCCTTTTGCAGCTTTGCCGCTTTCTTCAGAAAGAAAGCCGCCGGCGGCGTTTTCGTCGCGAATGTGAACGACTTGTCGGAAAAGATCGTGATGATCGTGGGGATCGGCATCCCCTTTTCCATTTCCTGCGTCTTGGCGTTAAACGCCTTGCAGAATTCCATGATGTTGAGACCGCGCTGGCCGAGCGCCGGGCCGATGGGAGGCGACGGAGACGCCGCACCCGCCGGCACCTGAAGTTTCAGGTAGCCTGCAATTTTCTTCGCCATTTTATAGCCTTCTCGTTTGTTATGGCCGCGCCGACTTAACGGCTTGGCCCGATTAGGGTCGCGGTACAGCTGGACGAGGACTTCTGTCCGAAACCTCCCGCGAAGGCGCGCCTCTTAGAGGAGCCCTGATGACTTCGCAAGTGCAAATAAACGGATATTCACCTCAGAATAGAAAACGGGCGGCCTCTATGGGGGACTTGAGACCGCCCGCTCAAACGCAACTACAAACTTACGCTACTGATTATTTTGAGATTGCGGCGAGAACGCCGCGCTCTCGTGATGTTATAAACTTACATTACCGGAGATGCAAGCCATAACAGAAATTCGCCTTAACCGGGAATTTTGAAAATGGGGCGGCGAGGCTGAAAACAGCACGGGGGAGAGAGAAATCGCTGCCCGCCTCGCCTACGCAAGGCATACACAACACCCTCGCGATGAGCAGGATATAGTGACGAATTAGAATAATGTCGCGGCAAAATCGTGGCTTTTTTGCGTTACAACATCACGAATTGTAATACTCTGCTACATGCCCTGACCATGAAAATGAGCTCAACCCTTTGTATTTACATGTTAGTTGGAGAATCTCAACATTCAAATTACGGCTTTGCGCCATAGCAGCAGATGTTGCGCCGCAACGATCACCTCGATGGAGAACGCTAGAGCAGCATCGCCGCCGGCTCTTCGATGAACGCCTTGAACGCTCCCAGAAACTCCGCCCCCACAGCGCCATCGACCACCCGGTGATCGCAGGTCAGCGTCACGGTCA
>DGNI01000175.1 GCA_002388885.1 Parvularculaceae bacterium UBA4496
ACGACCAGATCACGATCGACGCGGCTGAAGCCACCAAGAAATACGGCGTCGCCGTCAAATGCGCGACTATCACCCCTGACGAGGCTCGGGTCGAGGAATTCAGCCTCAAAAAAATGTGGCGCTCGCCCAACGNNACGATCCGTAACATTCTCGGCGGCGTCGTCTTCCGTGAGCCGATCATCATCCGCAACGTGCCGCGCCTCGTTCCGGGTTGGACCCAGCCGGTGATCATCGGCCGTCATGCCTTCGGCGATCAGTATCGCGCGACCGACATGCTGTTCCCCGGCAAGGGCAAGCTTTCGATCAAATGGGAAGGCGATAATGGCGAGACGATTGAACACGAAGTGTTCGACGCGCCATCTTCCGGCATTTATATGGGGATGTACAATCTCGACGCGTCAATTCGCGATTTCGCTCGGGCGTGTTTCAACTACGCCCTCCAGCGCAAATATCCGCTTTATCTCTCCACCAAGAACACCATCATGAAAAAATATGATGGCCGTTTCAAAGACCTGTTCCAGGAAATGTATGAAACGGAGTTCAAGGCGAAATTCGACGAACACAAACTGACCTATGAACACCGCCTGATCGACGACATGGTGGCGGCGTGCATGAAATGGTCAGGCGGTTATGTCTGGGCCTGCAAAAACTATGACGGCGACGTGCAGTCCGACACGGTGGCGCAAGGGTTCGGCTCCCTCGGCCTGATGTCGTCCGTGCTGATGACGCCGGACGGCAAGACGGTTGAAGCCGAAGCCGCCCACGGCACCGTTACCCGGCACTATCGCGCCCATCAGCGCGGTGAGGAAACCTCGACGAACTCAATCGCCTCCATTTTCGCCTGGACCCGCGGCCTCGCCCATCGCGGCAAGCTCGACGGCAATGAGGCGCTGAAAACCTTCGCGACCACGCTGGAGCAGACGGTCATCAAGACCGTCGAGGGCGGACATATGACCAAGGACCTGGCGCTTTTGATCGGGGCCGAACAGAAATGGCTGACGACCACTGGATTCCTCGAAAAAGTGGACGCGAACTTCCAGAAAGCCATGGACGCCTGACCCGGCCTGTAGAAGTTCATGCAGCCTTGAAAAGCCTGGTTTTTCGCCAGTTTTGACCGATTATTGCGACCGCCCGCAGATTCCGGGCGGTTCGCCGCATATGGCTCGCAATTCCACTCCCTGCATGGCAACATCAGACAGCTTGGGGACTGCGTATCATCCCTAATTCAGGAGTCTCGCCATGAATCGGTCCGCCTTTATTATCAGCCTAGCCGCCGCCGCCGCGCTTGCAGCGCCCGCCTTTGGCGAAACCAGAACCTACGATCTACCAAGCTTTGACAAGATTGATGTATCCGCTGGTCTTATGCTGGTTGCAAAGGCTGGCGGCGCGCAGTCTGTATCTGTTGAAACCGAAGGTGGCGATTTTACGGACCTGGAAATCAAGGTTGAAGACGGTGTCCTGATTGTTTCACGTGAATGGAACCGTTTGCGCTGGCATCAGAAAAAAGCTGATTACAAGGTGATGGTGACAGCGCGTGAACTGACGGCGCTCGATGCATCTTCCGGATCGCATTCAACTCTATCGGATATTAGCGCTCGGCGTTTTAATTTCGATGTCTCCAGCGGATCGCACGTATCGGTCGGCGGACAGAGCGATGACTGTGTTATTGATCTTTCAAGCGGCGCCAACCTCAACGCGCGCGAGTTCACATGCGACAACGCGAATATCGATGTTTCCAGCGGCGGCCATGGCGTTGTCACGGTGCGCGTATCGGTGATTGGCGACGCGTCAAGCGGCGGTCATGTTGCAGTTTTCGGCAATCCGGGACGCGTTAATGTCGACCGCTCATCCGGCGGGCGCATCATGGTCAAGTCTGCAAGTTACCAGGCAAAAAATGACTAGCCGGAAATTTTAGGCTTCAACTACAGCGCCGATAATAAAAGAAAATACGGCGCGCAAAAGAAAAGGAGAAGAAGGGATGAATACGTCCATAAAATACCTCGTGACAGCAGGCGCAGCGTCGCTGCTTGCCGTTACATCCGCGCAGGCGGAATCCAAAACCTACGATTTCAGCGGATTTACCGGCATCGACGCCTCTGTCGGCGTTGAAGTCGAGGTATCTGTAGGCGGCGATTATTCTGTCCGTGCGGAAGGCGACGCAGAGGAGCTGGAACGCCTTCGGATTGAACGCCGCGGCGAAACCCTCAAGATTGACCGGAACCGCAAGGGCGGCTGGTTTCAGGTTAACCGTCGCGGTGATTTTACTGTCTTCGTAACGATGCCTACGCTCGAAGAAGTCGAAGCATCCAGCGGCGCTGGGGTCACGGCTGAATCCATCAATGCCGACCGTTTTCGTGTATCTGTCTCAAGCGGCGCGGACGCGTCATTGAGCGGAACTTGCGATACGATTGAGGCGGACGGCTCCAGCGGCGCCGACCTCAACGCCGAAGACTTGCGTTGCGCGAATGCGATCGCCGATGTCTCCTCCGGCGCAGATCTCACTATTTACGCTTCAGACAGCGTCGACGCGGACGCCTCGAGCGGCGGAAGCATTCGTGTTTACGGAGGACCGCAATCTACGGATGTCAGCAAATCGTCCGGCGGCAGCGTTTCAATCCGCAACTAAGCGCCGATTGCCTGTTCTATTGATTTGATAGCCTCGGCGGCGCGTGCGCCGTCGGGGCCGCCTGCCTGCGCCATGTCCGGGCGCCCGCCCCCGCCTTTGCCGCC
>DGNI01000178.1 GCA_002388885.1 Parvularculaceae bacterium UBA4496
AAACCGCTCATGCACTTCGCAGGCGCCGGCCCAGGTGACGATTTTAATGTCGGTCATGGCGGCGACGTTCTTCGCCAAGAACTGGTCGGGGATCAGGATCACCGTGTCCGTGCCGAATTCCGCCGCCGCGTGTTCGACCACTTCAACCGCATTCGACGACGTGCAACAGATATCCGTTTCAGCTTTGACGTCAGCGGTGGTGTTTACGTATGTCACCACCGGCACGCCCGGATATTTCTGTTTCAGCAACCTCACGTCGGCGCCGGTAATGGAAGAGGCGAGAGAGCAGCCCGCTTTCACATCAGGGATCAGCACGGTTTTTTCCGGACACAGAATTTTTGACGTTTCCGCCATGAAGTGGACGCCGGCCTGAACGATAATGTCGGCGTCGGAGCTCGCGGCTTCCTTGGCGAGCTGCAAACTATCGCCCGCGAAATCGCCGACGCAGTGAAAGATTTCCGGCGTCATGTAATTATGCGCCAGGATGACCGCGTTCTTTTGTTTTTTAAGATCGTTGATCGCCGCGATGTAGGGCGCGTGGAGGCGCCATTCGATTTCGGGAATCGCGTCCTTCACCTTTTCATACAGGTGGTCCGTCTTGGCGCGCACCTCGTCAGTAAAGGGGAGCGCATCTTTCAGGGACTCATCGCCAAACGCAGGCATCTTTGCCTCCTTTGGGTTTTTCGCCCGGAATACGCGCGGGACCGGAAAACCAATTATGCTCAACTAGAGCATATATGGGATCAAAATATACGCCCGCAAGGGGCGAAGTCGGCAACCTAGCGGAAATCCAAAGGCCGTCAATCGAGTTTATTTTCGCCAGAATTCAGAAAAAGAGCGGCCTTCTTTATATGTAAGCCTTGACTTACGGAAAATTTGCACATATCAGTAAGCCATGACTTACGAAATGAAGTTCGAAGCCCTGGCGGTCCCTACGAGAAGGGCGGTTTTTGAAAAACTCCGGGCAGGGCCGCTATCGGTCGGCGCGCTTGCCGAGGGACTGCCGGTGTCCCGGCCCGCGGTGTCGCAACATCTCAAAGTCCTGAAAGATGCGGGGCTGGTCAGCGAACAGCGCGATGGGGTCAAGCGCATCTATCGTCTTGATACGGAAGGTATCGCGGAACTGCGCGGATATTTCGACCGGTTCTGGGATGACGCCCTCGACGCCTACAAGCGCTCGCTGGAAATGAAAGACGCATAATCAGAAAGAAGGAGAAACCCGATGACGCTAGCAACAGCACTGGAACCGATCGTCAAAAAACTCGATCTGAACGTGACGGTAGAAGAAGCGTTTCGGCATTTTACCGGCAACATTCACCTGTGGTGGCCAACAGCGACGCACTCGCTTTCACAAGCTGACGCCGAGATGGTGAAGTTTGAAGCCAAAACCGGCGGACGCGTTTATGAAATTGAAAAATCCGGCAAGGAGCGCGAATGGGGCCGAGTTCTGGTCTGCGATGCGCCAAGCCGCCTTGTGTTTTCGTGGGTTCTCGAAGCGCCTGACAAAGCGACAGAAGTCGAAGTTCAGTTCAGGGATCAAGGTGACGGGAAATCTTCGCTGACGCTCATCCATCGCGGCTGGGATACGCGGCCCGACGGCGCTGAATGGCGCAGCAACTATAACAACGGCTGGGAAGGCGTGCTTGAGCGCTACTCGTCCTCACTGGCGTGATCGCCGGCGCCGATCTCGCGCGTTTCGCCAGGATCGGTGAAAAGGTCGCCGCCGGCTTGCGCGCGCCACGCATCGCCCTGTCCGGCGGCGCGTTCCGGCACATGAACGCCGATAGTTTGTACGGCGCCAATATACGTTTCCAGAATTTTGCGGCCGTCATCGTTGAGATAGAGCCAATAGGGCGGGAATGCTGCGTCATGATCGCGCTTGGCGAAATGGTCGGCATGCCGCTCAAAATCGGCGATCACAGTTCCGGCGTCGCCCAAATGAATAACGGTGGTCGCATCATCAAGCGTCACGCGCCAGGCGAAGTTTTGAATGTTTGGCCGGTCGCCCGCATGGGGGATATTTACAACGTCCACATATAGTCCTTCGACATCAAACGAAACCGGGTCGTGGTCCGGCTCCATGTCGAACGTATGAACCCGTTTGAGAACCGGGTCGTCTTCCGCAACACCAGCCTCTAAGAACGCTTCGCGTATCTGCATGGATGCATAAAGCAGGACATCCGGCTGCGCGCGCATATAGGCGATCGCTGGTTCGGCGGTAAAATGATCGCCATGGACATGGCTGACGAATATCGCGTCGACGCCGTCATAGGGCGCCGCGCCGTTCAGCATCGCGTCGGAAATCTCATCGGGAACAAGCGCATATTGTCCGTAACTGTTGGCGTAAAACGCATCGAATAGGATTTTTGTGTCGCCGCGCGCGACCATAACGCCTTCATTACCAAGATAGGTCGCCTGCGCTGCAGGGTCGTGGGCTTGCGCGTTCGCGGTCAATGTTGCGAGGCAGACGGATGCAGTCAGAAGCAAGCGCATAATGTAATCCCTTTATAACACGGAAGCAGTCTGAGAGAGCTGGCTCGTTATGGGGTGTTGACGGTTTCGAAATAGGGCTCAAGAGCAAATGGTTCATAGAAATACCGTGTCCGCCACGCCTCATCCCGAGCATTGAGCAGCATCGCTTCGGCCGCGCCGACAGGATAGAACGCTGAGCGCTTCCAGGTCTTCAATCCCTGTTCCTGCACCGCCTTGAGGCTGTTCATGACGCCTTTGCGTTTATTGTCGGCTGCCTGCTGCAGTTCGGGCTGGCTGCTCACGGATGCGGCGATGGCGATCTCTGTCCAGCGCGCGACGCCTTCCTGCCAGAGCTGAAATTCAAAATAGCGCCAGTCAGCGTCAGAAACTGTCGCGCGAAGCGCCGCCCGGGCTTCGGCGTAATTCTCAACCGCCGCCGTTTCCCCGGCGGTTCCGATGGATTCAATAGCCGCCGTCAGCGTTTGAGCGAGACGGTTGAACGCTTCGCCGGTTTCAGCTGAATCATAGGGAAACGGATAATTCAGCATCCACATGCCTGACTGATCCCCGCCAGACAGGTCAAGTGCATTTACGCGCTCATAGTAGCCGGGCTGGCTGGTCTGCATCTGATGAAAATGTTCGTGCAGCAGCGTCACTTGCCATTCCAACGGATCCTGACCTGTCGCCTCCGGCGTTCCGATAACGATGGTGCTGATTCCATCGACAGCGGGAAAGGCTGCGAGGAGATTGGTATCGAACGTCCTTGCCCGGCCTTTCATTACGCAGCCGGTGACAGGATCAACGCCGTAGTCAGTAAAGTCCGCGGCGGGGCCGTCGTGGCAAAAGAGCGTTTCTACATTTTCTTCGATCAGTAGCACCCCGAACGGCGCAGCCGCATAGCCGGGCCAGATTGCGTCGCCCGCAGGCGCCAAATCATGCGCAACCTTTATCATGCTGCGGAGCGTTTCGCCGGGAATGTGGGATGGCTCCGTTGCGGGGGTCTCTTGATCCGGCTTTGAAGTTTCCCCGCCGCTTTCATCAATGCGTGATTCATTGCAGGCGGTGAGGGCGAAACAAGCAGCGAAAATCAGCAGCAGTCTTGTATTTTGCATCGTCATACTGTTCCCAACCATTGGCTCCTTGCCTGTAGTGCTAAGGGATACAATTATAACGCCGGTCCGGCGATTATATACACCATCCGTCATGCCGGCTCTTCGGTACGCCGCAAACGGGGAATTGCGAGTCCCGCCGCTGCTCGATCTTTCAGCCCCCTACGGTCAACACGGAACAGCGCTGCGGGCCGCCCGCCGGCATCGCCGGTGGTTTCACCTGTGTTTTCGACAAAGCCGGATTTCTCGACGCTGCGGCGAAAATTCTGTTTGTGAAATTTAAATCCGACGATTGCTTCTACTGTGCGTTGAAGTTGTAAAAGAGTGAATGTCTTGTCCATCACTTCGAAAATTACGGGGCGATATTTCAGTTTTCCGCGTAGTCGACCGATAGCGGTCGCCAATATTCGCCGGTGGTCGGAAATCATAGCGTATCCCATGACGTCGCCGGCAGGCTTTTCGGCATTATTCACCTGATGTCTGTCGTTTTCCTGATCGCGCTGTGCTTCTGTAACGAGTGCGGCCTCGTACATCAGCTCATAGCGGTCGAGAGTTCTTTCTTCTTCCCAACTAAACCCGTCAAGGCCGAAGGCGAGGTTCAGTCTTGCTTTTCTAGCGCGTTTTGCTTCCGCATTGCGACCGAGCGCGACCCATGCGTCGAGTTCGGGAATAATCCGTTTTCGGAGGAGTGGCGGCTCGCCTCTTCGCCAGTCTTCCCATGGAAACAAAGAATACCAGTCGCTCCACAATGCATCTTTCGCGGGCAAGTCCGCAGCGTGTGGAGCAAGCGCCAGATATCCCACAGAGACAACCCTGTCCTTTTCGCCGCCGGCAAGCGCCGCCGCCGGCGCTTCGCGGCCCTTGTCGCCGAAAGTGTAAAGCTGTTCTACATAACCGAGCGATACGTTGGTCTGCCGCTCCACCCATTCGCGCATGCCGATTTCAAACGTGCGGTGGCGTTGAGGATCGAACGGTCCATAGGGCAGCGCCAACGCACGGCCGGCGTTTCGCACGGTCAGGACTTTGGGTTGGTCGCCATCGACGACGGCGATCACCGCGTTGAGCGCGATGGCGACATTGGTGGCGAGGGAGGGGGCGGGAACCTTTGGCATCCCTGCTTCTATGAAGGATTTTTCAGTCTACGCGCAAGGTCACGACAGGCGCGGCGACTGTCGAGCAGCAGGGGCATAAATCAAGAACGGCGGACACCATGCGATCTTCGCGGCGCAGTTCCTCATCTGCTTTGGACACAAGCAGCAAATTCGGGTCGGCGTGCGGCGCGGCTTCGCGCAGGCGTTCCGCGATCTTGTATTCGCACGAACCTTTTTCCTTTACGCACATCAGGATAAAGGCGATCGCCATGGACCGGGCGACGCCGCGATGGCAGTGCACCACGATGTTCTTGTCTGTGGCCGCCCATCGCTCTGCGATGGTGAGAATCTCGGGGCACCAACAGGCTTCATCGTCAGCCTTGTCGCATTCAGCGCCGCCAAACCGGATTCGATGATCCTCGGGCAGGGCGCTTACGCTTTCGGGAAGATCATCGTCGCTATCCAGAATAGAGATCGCAAAAGCGGGATCGTACCGTTTGAATACGTCCTCTACAGCTTCCAGCGAACTCACGATAATCATCGGCATCTTTTGCTCTTCCGCCCGAAAAGCCCGTGCTGTCCATAATCGAAACAGCTATCCGAAAGGAAATA
Source organism: Parvularculaceae bacterium UBA4496 (assembly GCA_002388885.1). Taxonomy (GTDB): domain Bacteria; phylum Pseudomonadota; class Alphaproteobacteria; order Caulobacterales; family Parvularculaceae; genus Hyphococcus. Next base: position 5,285 of record DGNI01000178.1, read on the forward strand.
CTATCGATTGACCCGCAATGTGAAGGGCGCCCGTTTCACGCCCGCTTGATATCGCGTGGATGTTATAGGCCTTGAGGGCGGAAAATCAGGCGGCGAGCGCCTTGGACAGCGTTTCGAACCTTTTGAGATAGGCGTTCTGCGCGTCCATTGTCGTCAACACATCAAGCGTCAAATGCCCAACGCCGCGTGGTGCGCCGAAGAATTTTCTCGCCTCGGCGGCTTCAAATCCCGCAAGCTGCACAGCTTCAAAATAAGCTGACGCCCGGTCGGCGCGCTTGATCAGTTTTTCGATCGAGTCGGGCAGATGCGCCGGCAGACCGAACCGCAAATGGATCGCCTGCATCAGCCGCGACTCGATGACCTTGTATTGTCCGCCGAGCTGCGCCTTGAACGGCGAGATCATGTCGCCGATGACGAATTCAGGCGCGTCATGAAGCAGCGCGGCAAGACGCCATTTCGCCGGCCAGCCGGGTTTCAGCTCGCTGCAGAAATTTTCAACGATCAGCGAGTGCTGTGCGACGTTGAAAGGGAGCGGTCCTGTAGTTTGGCCGTTCCAGCGGGCAACGCGCGCAAGACCGTGAGCGATATCCTCGATCTCGATATCCACCGGCGACGGGTCGAGAAGGTCGAGCCGCCGGCCGGACAGCATGCGCTGCCAGGCGCGCGGGGGCGGTTGTGTCGTCTTAACGGATTTTCGCGTCGCCATGGATGAACCGGTTCGATCAGGGGACGAACCGCGTAGCAAAGGGAGCCGGAGCCATCAAGGTCATGCTGCAACACGATGAACTGCGGGGAAAACGCGCCGGAAAGCCTTGAGGCGCGCCGACGAAACACCCATTATGATTCACAAGTATCCGCGTAATAACATAAAACACCAAAGAAAAGGCGAACGGCGTTGCCGTTTGAAAGGGTGCGAGAAATGGCGACTACCGATTATCAAGAACCATCATATCGAGATTCAGGGCGGTCAAGCGCCGCCTGGCTCTATGTGCCGATTATCCTGATTTTGTTCCTGGGCGGAGCATTGTCGATTGGCGCGTATTTTTACGGCGATCCGCAACTAACCGTGGCTGAATCGCTGGCTGCAGGTTTCGGGGGGCTGGCTGCAATCATCTTTGGTTTGATCGCTGCCGTTGTCGGCGTCATCGTCGGCCTGCTAGGCGCGCTGATCGGACTTGTCGCTGCTGGCGGCGCCGTGGCGATGACTTTGTTCATCGTCGCATCGCCGATCATCGCCATCATTTTGATTGCGCTGCTGATGCGGCGCCCTAAATCAGACTGCCCGAATCCGGCCGCGCACGAGTGATCTGAAATCGGCCGCGAAGAGCCGGGATTTGAAATTAAAAACGCCCCGCTTTCATGGTGGGGCGTTTTTTTATTGCTCGGGATTTTCTTCGGCTTTTTCTGTTTCCTCAGCCGGTTTTTTCTTGCGTCCGAAAAGCGCATTTAAACCTTCGTTGATGACGGTTTCCTCAACAGACGCTTCGTCGTTTGTACTGTCGGTCGTCTCACTGTCACTGTCTTCCTGCCTCTGACGCTGGCCGCCCAGCACCCCTTCGAGGATGCTACGCGCAGGATTGTCATCCGTCGCTTCGCCGTCTTCGCTCTCGCCCCGATTGCGGTTCAGCACATCTCCGAGTGTACGCTGAAGGCCGGCGCGGGCGAGCGCTTCGCCGTCGATGCTAATGCTCGGTTGTGAGAATGTGCCGCCGACCCGCACCGGGACCGTGATGGTTCGCCCGCCTTCGCCGTCGAGCGTCGTCGTTCCGCGCGGCGACAAGCGCAGATCGATTGTCTGCGCGGCAAGGTTGACCGTACCTTTGCCGGTCATGGTGAGATAAGGGCCTTTGAGGTTGATGGTCGGCGCATTGACGAGACCATTGGTGATGGAAAAGTCCGACAGGAATTCCGAAAAGTCCGTCTGTTCCGTTGGTCCGCGCGCCTGACTGACCGCGCGCTGCAGCGCCGCCGGATTGAACCCGTCCTGAAACTCGCCCACAGCCCGGATCATGGCGGCGATGTTGACGCCTTTCAGGGCGCCGTCGGCGAGGTCGAACCCGCCGGAGCCGTCGATTGAATTCATGATTGCCGCCTGGCTAGATCCCGTTGCTTCAAAGTTCAGCTTGAACGAGCCAAGCCCCAAAAGGTTGTCGTGCTTCATCAGGTCGGCGGTCAGCGGCTGCGCCTGCACCGAACCGACATCGAAGTTTCCGGCGAAGGAAGGCGTCGCGCCCCGCGCATTCACCACCATGCGGCCTGACCCTTGCCCGCCATACATGGAGAGCTCGGGGATTTCCGCCGTCATCCGGCCGTTATCGACCGTCAGCTTGATGCGGCTTTCGCCGAACTCAAGGTCGTTGATGAAAATCGCATTGGTGGAGATATCGAATTCCGCATCCATGTTGCGCAGGCTCGAAAAATCCATCGGCGCTTCGGACCATGCCGGAAAGCCTTCAGCGCTTTCGGCCGGCGGCGGCATGTAGGGGCGGAGATCGAGTTTGTCCGTAGACAGAACGCCGGTGGCTCTCGGTCGCGCGCCCGCCCAGTTGAGATTGACCGCGCCTTGCGCCGCGATATCGTCGAAATTGATCGATGCATTCTCAAGCCGCAGCGCCGTGTCGCCGCCGTCAATGTCGCCCTTGACCGATAGTCTGTCAAAGCCCGGCGCGTCGGCGAGCTCTGTGCCGACAAGAGCGGCAAAGGCTGGAAGGTCCGGCGCATTGAGCGTTATCGGGCCAGCATAACGAACGCCGTCGGTGGTGTTGAGCGTCAAGTCCGCGCCGGCAACCGTATCGCCAATTTCAAGATTGAGTTTCAGATCGCCGGGCTGTTTGTTGAGTATCTTTGCAAGGCTGGTCAGCACCATATCGACCTTCGCCGGCTCGCCCTGGAAGGTCATGTCGCCTCTGGCCTCCAGCGGCTCGGCGAGGCTTTTGAGAACCACGGTCAGGTTAATGTCTTCAGCGGCGTAGCTTTTGCCCGCAGCAGCGTCTGCGTATCTCGCCGCACCCTCAACGATGCGCACGTCGCCAAGTTTCAACTCACGCGGCGCGCTAGCCCCCGCGGGCGCGTCTTCATCGGCTGCCGCATCCCTGGAAGCGAGGTTCCAGTTGACGGCGCCGCTGCGCGAACGCGCGAGACGAATGTCGGGCCGCGTCAGGACGAACCGGTCGATCTCCACGGTGTCGGAGAGAAGCGGAATCAACTTTACGCCGATATCGGCTTCATCGACCCTGACGAGATAATCGTCTTCGAAACCCTCGGCGTTGGCGATGACGAGATTCTCGACATGAAACGCCGTGCGCGGAAAAATCCGGAAGGAAAGGTTGTCGCCGATAGTCACTTCGCGGCCAAGCGAGTTTGAGGCCTGCGTTTCAATCCGGTCCTTGAACGCCGCGACAGGGATTAGTCCCGGCAGGAAAAGAAGAACGGCGATAGCGACAGCGACAAGCGCGACGAGGAAAAATAAAATCCGGCCCATGGGTAAACCTTCGTAAATGTAACGCATTCAGCTGCGGCGAAATTCGCCTATGGTCTTACCCCAATCTGCGGGGTGAGAGAACAGTTTGCGGCGCAACAACGCCAGCAATTCCGGGGGTTATCACGCCCCTCTTTAAATAGTTGTTCTCATTCGCGGTTCCACGCTAGGTTTTATAAAAAGCTGCAAGAAAAAGTCGCAGAACCGGGCCATAATGCCCGAATTGAGACGGCCTTGTGGCGTGCGCCGCAAGGCGAGGAGGGGAATGATGAAGCTGCCAGTTTTTAAAGCCCTAGGGGCGTCGCTTTCTTATATCGGCGGGCATTTTTTCACGCTGATCAAGATNNGGCGTCATGGCTTATGTGATGCCGCCGATGATGCAGGCTCAATTGCAGATGGCCGGCCTGGAGGCGAGCGGCGCTGATCCGTCGGAAGTCTTCGCCATGCTCGGTCCTGTCATTAAAGGCACAGGGCTTATCTTCGTTGCCTCGCTGCTGCTCTACCCGATGATGATCGCCGGTGTTCTGAAGCACGTCATCCGGGGCGAGGCGTCAGGGCTTCCGCTCTATTTTCAATATGGCGGCGACGAGCTTCGCGTGCTGCTCGCCTATATTCTCATCTTTATCATCGCGATTGTGGCCGTGATCGCGGGCGGGCTCGGCTTTGGCGGATTAAGCGCCGTGGTCGGCGTCGCGCTCGGTTCGGTCTCTCCCGAAGCGGCGGGGATCGCCATTTTCCTTCTGGCGCTTGTGGCGATCATTGTCTCGATCTGGTTTACGCTGCGCCTGTCGCTGGTTTTTCCCGCCGCCATCGGCGCGCGCAGCGTCGGCATCGCCGAGACGTGGCAAGCGACAAAAGGCTCTACAATTGGCCTCTTCTTTTTCTGGCTGATCTGGCTGATTTTCCTCGCGGTCCTGATGACGCCAGTCAGTCTCCTGATGGTAGGCGGGTTTTTCTCCGTTTTCAGCGAATTCATTAGCGCCGCCATCGCCGACCCGTCGGCGGCCGATCAACTGAGCGAGGAATTCGAACGCCGGATTCTCGAAATGCAGGCCAATATGTGGGACCGCTCAAACCCCGGCTTCTGGCTCGTTATGCTCGGCTCATGGCTGTCGCTAATCGTGCAATACGGCCTTACTTCTGTCGCTGGCGGGGTCGCCTGGCGCTATCTCTCTGGCGAAGAGCGGGGATAGGCGAGTAAGAACCGCGACAATGCGATTCGCTCGACGGGCTGATTTCGTCTCGGGTGTGTCATCTATAATATCGCCCCACTCAAAATTTTGAACAAACTTGGAACAAATCTGAAAAATAATTAGAAAACAGCGGATTAACCATATTGCAATACGAGAACAAATAGCGTACATAGACGCCTCATTGACGGACTGCATTTGACGATGCGGTCCCGGTCAGGCAACGGAGGCGGTAATGATCAAAGGCGGTTTGCGAGTTGTGGAGGCGGGCAACGTGGACAAGTCAAAGGCGCTGGAATCGGCGATTTCCCAGATAGACAAGGCGTTCGGCAAGGGCTCGCTCATGCGTCTTGGCGACAAGAATATCGTTGATATTGAATCGATCTCCACCGGCTCGCTCGGCCTTGATATCGCGCTCGGCATCGGCGGNNAGATCGAGACGGTGTCGACCGGTTCGCTCGGGCTCGATATCGCGCTCGGCGTCGGCGGGCTGCCCAAGGGCCGCGTGGTTGAAATCTACGGGCCGGAAAGCTCCGGCAAGACGACGCTGGCGCTGCATGTTGCATCCGAAACGCAAAAGGTCGGCGGCACCGCTGCGTTCATCGACGCCGAACACGCGCTCGATCCCGTCTATGCGCAAAAGCTTGGGGTCAATCTCGATGATCTTCTGATTTCACAGCCCGACACCGGCGAGCAGGCGCTTGAGATCGCTGACACGCTGGTGCGCTCCGGCGCCATCGACGTGCTCATCATCGACTCGGTCGCCGCGCTGACCCCGCGCGCGGAACTCGAAGGCGAGATGGGGGACTCGCTTCCCGGTCTGCAGGCGCGTTTGATGAGCCAGGCGCTCCGTAAGCTGACGGGTTCGATTTCGCGCTCCAACTGTCTCGTGATTTTCATCAACCAGATCCGCATGAAGATCGGCGTCATGTTCGGCTCGCCGGAAACGACGACCGGCGGTAATGCGCTGAAGTTCTATTCCTCCGTGCGCCTCGACATCCGTCGCATCGGCGCCATCAAGAACCGCGACGAGGTGGTGGGCAACCAGACCCGCGTGAAAGTCGTGAAAAACAAGGTCGCGCCGCCGTTCAAGCAGGTCGAATTCGACATCATGTATGGCGAGGGCGTCTCGAAAATGGGCGAAATTCTCGACCTCGGCGTCAAGGCCGACGTGGTCGAAAAGTCCGGCTCATGGTTTTCCTATAATTCCGAACGGATTGGCCAAGGCCGGGAAAACGCCAAGCAATTCCTGAAGGATAATCCGGACATGGCCGCCGAGATTGAAAAGGCCATCCGCCAGAACGCCGGGCTCATCGCCGAGGACATGCTCACCGGCGGCGAGGACGACGGGGCGGAAGAAACAGCCGAAGCTTCCTGATAACAAACGCCGCCCGTTCGCGGGCGGCGCTTTCACAAAAAAGTCAACGCAGCGGGCTGCGCCGCGCGCTTTTCCGCGCGGCCTCTTCGCGCGACAATAAACGACCTAATCCACGGAAAAGGAGAGCCCCATGATCGGATACGTCACCCTCGGGACCAATGACATAGACAAGGCCGCAAAGTTCTATGACGCGCTGCTCGGCGAAATGGGCGTAAAGCGCCTCATGGAAGGTGATAATTTTATTGCTTGGGGCGCGGGCATGGATCAGCCGGGCGTCGGCGTCATCAAACCCTTTGATGGCAACGCGGCCACGGTCGGCAACGGGACCATGGTCGCGCTCGCCTGCGACAAGCCGGAAACGGTCGACAAGCTTTACAAAAAGGCGATTGAGCTCGGCGCCAGGGACGAAGGCCCGGCAGGGCCGCGCGGCGATAATTTTTATGCTGGTTATTTCCGCGATCCGGACGGCAACAAGCTCAACTTCTTCTGCATGACCTAAGGCTTGCAAGGGCCTGATCGCCGCCCCATTTTACTGTCGCCTAGACGGGCGCGCCCACGCGCCTTAATACCAGACCCCGCGCCATTAAAGGGCGCGGGTTTCGCTTTTTGAAGACATGGGCTTTTGATGACGTCGCTGAAAGATATCCGGTCGCAATTTCTGAACTTCTTCGCCGAGCGCGATCACCATGTGGCGCCGTCGGCGCCGCTCGTGCCGCAGAACGACCCGACGCTGATGTTCGTCAACGCCGGCATGGTGCCGTTCAAGAATATCTTCACCGGCGCCGAGACCCGCGATTACAAGCGCGCGGCCTCGTCGCAGAAATGCGTGCGCGCCGGCGGCAAACACAACGACCTCGATAATGTGGGTTACACGGCGCGCCACCATACCTTCTTCGAGATGCTCGGCAATTTTTCCTTCGGCGACTATTTCAAGGAAGAGGCCATCGACGCCGCATGGACGCTGGTTCACAAGGATTTCGGCCTCGCCGCCGATCGGATGACGGTTACGGTCTATCACACCGATGACGAGGCCTTTGATCTCTGGCGAAGGATTTCCGGACTGCCCGAGGAACGGATCATCCGTATTGCGACCAACGACAATTTTTGGGCCATGGGCGACACGGGGCCGTGCGGGCCGTGTTCTGAAATTTTTTACGATCATGGCGACCACATTCCCGGCGGCCCGCCGGGATCGCCGGACGAAGACGGCGACCGATTTGTCGAAATCTGGAATCTCGTCTTCATGCAGTTCGAAAAATTCGCCGACGGCAAACAGGTTGAACTGCCCAAACCGTCAATCGATACCGGCATGGGGCTGGAACGCATCGCCGCAGTGCTGCAGGGCGCCCATGACAATTACGATGTCGATTTGTTCAAAACGCTGATCAACGCTTCCGTAGACCTGACGGGGCGCAAGGCCAAAGGCGCCGATGCGCCGGCGCATCGCGTTATCGCCGATCATTTGCGCGCCACATCATTTCTGATTGCCGATGGCGTTGCGCCTTCGAACGAAGGCCGCGGCTATGTGCTGCGCCGGATCATGCGCCGCGCCATGCGTTACGCCCATTCGCTCGGCGCTCGCGATCCGCTGCTCGCGCGGCTGGCGCCGGTGCTCGTGCGTGAAATGGGCGGCGGCTTTCCGGAGCTTGGCCGTGCCGAAACGCTGATTGTTGAAACGCTTCGTTCTGAAGAAGAAAAATTCCGTAGCCTTCTGGATCGCGGTCTCAAACTCCTCGCGGATGAAACCGCGAAACTTGGCGATACTGAAGCGTTGCCAGGCGAGGCGGCGTTCAAGCTTTACGACACATACGGCTTCCCGCTGGACCTGACGCAGGATGCGCTCCGCCGCGAGGGCCGCGCCGTGGATGTCGCCGGGTTCGACGCCGCCATGGAAGCGCAAAAGAAAGCTGCGCGCGCCGCATGGGCCGGGTCAGGCGATACGGCGGATGAGTCCGTGTGGTTCGATCTGCGCAGCGATCACGGCGCCAGCGAGTTTCTCGGCTACATCCATGACGAAGCCGAAGGCGTCGTGCAGGCCATCGTCAAGGGCGGCGAAATTGTACGCGAAGCAAAAGCCGGCGATGAGATCGAACTGATCGTCAACCAGACGCCGTTCTATGCCGAGTCTGGAGGACAGGTTGGCGATGCTGGTCGCATCACGACCGAGGACGGCGCGGAGATTACCATCACCGACGTCAAAAAACGCGCCGGGGTACTGCACGGACACATCGGCAAGATTGAAAAAGGGTCGATCAAGACCGGCGATGTTGTGCATCTCGCCATCGATGTCGAACGCCGCAACCGCATTCGCTCGAACCACTCGGTGACGCACCTCGCCCACGCGGCGTTGCGTGAAGTGCTCGGGACCCATGTCCAGCAGAAAGGCTCGCTAGTTGCAGCCGATCGCATGCGGTTTGACATCACCAATCCGAAGGCGATCGGCGCCGGTGAAATTGCCGAGGTCGAGCGGCGGGTGAACGCGGTGATCCGTCAGAACGGCACCGTCGAAACACGCATCATGCCTTACGACGATGCAGTGGCGTCCGGCGCCGTCGCGCTTTTCGGCGAAAAATACGACGATGATGTTCGTGTACTGACCATGGGCGACGCGCTCGATGGATCAGGCAAACCTTACTCCGTCGAACTTTGCGGCGGCACGCATGTAAAGCGCGTCGGTGATATTGCGCTGTTCAAGATAATTTCGGAGAGCGCTGTTTCAGCAGGCGTGCGCCGCATTGAATGCGTCACAGGGGAGGCGGCGCGCCTTCATCTCGAAGAACAGGGCGCGCTGGCGCGCCGGGCCGCCGACGCCATGAAGACGACGGCCGAGGACTTGCCTGCACGCATCGAAGCGCTGGTCGCCGAACGCAAAAAACTCGAGCGCGAGCTTGCCGAGGCGAAAAAACAACTGGCGCTTGGCGGCGGTGGCGGCGCCAAGCCGGCGGACGAAGTCATTGACATTGGCGGCGTAAAATTCATCGGCAAGGTGCTCGACGGCGTCGCAGCAAAAGACCTGCGCGGTCTTGTGGATCAGGCGAAACAGACCATGGGTTCCGGTGTCGCCGCTTTTATTGGCGTCAATGACGGCAAGGCGGCGCT
>DGNI01000002.1:0-406 GCA_002388885.1 Parvularculaceae bacterium UBA4496
CGGCCTCAGCGCGAGATGCAACCGCCGCCAATGTCGCCGCGCTGGCGGCCTGTTTTTCCGCATCGCGCCCGCCAAGTTCTGCGACGGCGATCGCGTCTTTCGCCGCCTCAACTCGGGCGAGCGCGCCTCTGTAGTCGGCCGTCACCTGATCGCCCTTGGCCGCTGTCGCATTGCCTTCCGCCACCAAAGGCAGCCAGCGGTCGCGCTCGGCGCGGGCGAGCCGCAGGGCTGCTTCCGCTTCGGCCAACTGCGCCCTAAGTCGCTGAATTTCTTCAGGCCTTGCGCCGGTTTCGATATTCTCGGCCATCGCTCCGGCCTCTGCAGCGCGCGCGTCGGCAGCGGCGAACGCCGCCTCCTGGCGGGTCTTGTCGAGTTCGAAAAGCGTCTCGCCGGTAGCGACAGCGTC
>DGNI01000002.1:494-4874 GCA_002388885.1 Parvularculaceae bacterium UBA4496
CGGCGCCAAACGCGGCGGCGGCGAGAAACACATTCTTCAGTACGCGACTTATATCAGTCATGCGCGGCCTCGCCGGCGCCGAGCGCGCGCATCAGCATTTTTTCATGGAGCGCGAACAACGCATCGAGATCGACGCGGGCCTTAGAGTCATGCTCGAAGACGATGCGCCAGACGGCGGAAAGGATGATCGGCGCCACGACAATCCGTGCCGTCAGCGCCGGATCATCAATTTCAATCTCCCCTGCATCCTTCGCCTGTTTCAACGATCCGGCGACCATGCCAAGCACGCGATCGACAACCTGCTTGCGATAGGCAGTCGCCATTTCCGGGAAGGCGGGCGCGTCGCCGATTAATACTTTTGCAAGTTTCGGCACGGGCGTTTCGCGAATGATCGTTGGCGCGAATTTCATGAAGGCGCAGATTGTGGAGAGCCCGCCGCCGGCGTTTTTCGCCGCCGCCTCAAACCGCGCAATGTTGGGGAGCGCGTAGGCTTCAACGAGCGCTGTAAACAGCGCCTCCTTGGAGTCGAAATAAAGATAGATCGTGCCTTTGGAAAACCCGGCGCGCGCCGCGATGTCATCCATCCGCGCGGCGGCGAAACCGCGTTCGAAAAACTCGTCGAGCGCCGCCGTTAAAAACGCCAGCCGCCGCGCTTCCTTCGCCTCGTCCGTCCGCGCCCTATCCTTTTGCATCCGCGCGCTTGCCCGCGCCATTGCCGCCTCCATAAATAACTGACCAGATAGTCATTTAAGGAAACCCAAGAGTCAAGGCCCTTCCGGGATCAACAACGGACGTGAGTAAGCTAAAATGCAGCACCAGTGCTTTTTTCGCTTTAAAAACTCCCCTTAAAAGCCCTGCTATATGACCTGCACGGGTCCGCGCCAGGCCGGGAATATCAAGCCCGGGCCTTGGCGAGCCCGGCGAGGGAAAATCCTGCGCCCAGAACAAATAGCGAGATTCCCATCATGCCGCTCGACAGCGCCACATAGCCTGGGAACATCAGATAAAGAACAAGACCGATATCGGCGCCGCCCGCCAGCGCGATGTTGAGCCAAGCGCCGAGCGGCCTGTTGTGCCAGTTCACGGCGACGGCGACGATGGATACGAGAAGACCCGTCCAGAAAATGCTGAAGGCCGCATAACCGAGAATGCCGCCCGCGGCGGGCGGATAATCGCCCGAAGCGTTTTGATACATGGCGTAACCNNCCGTCGCCGAGGGCGGCGAGTATGGCGCCCCCGCCGACAATGTGCAGAAGGCCCCACAACAGAAAGAAAGCGGCGCCGATGCGTGCGCTGATCATAAGCGTAATCCTTTTTCAGTTTGATACGTTGACGAAGGCTTGTCGTCAGTCTTGACCGCAATCAGATTGCGGCTCAGTCGAGCCGAGGCCTTTTTCCTCGATCTCTTTCGTCCGTCTCCAGAATAAGTCGTGGAGCGCCGCGCTTTTACATGCGCCTTTGCCTGACCCTTTTCTGGCGGCGTCGCGCACAATGGCGATGCGGTCTGCGAGATCGGCGACGTCGGGCAGCGCTTCGGGCTTGCCGCCGGCCATGGCGGCGACCTCGCGGAGGCCTTTGCATTGGTGGCAGATGCCGGTTTTGCTGACGAGGGCGCAAAGCCCGTCATAGCGCTCTGTCATGGCCATCCGCGCCGCCGACAGGCGGTGCCGCATCACTGCGTCGGAGACGCCGAGCACGGTCGCTGCCTCGCGCCCCGAAAAACCCATAACGTCGCGCGCGACCAGCGCCGCCTGTTCGTCGGGCGGCAGCGAACGGCCGACACACGCGAAGCAGTAAGCCACATGCTCGCGCAACTCGAAGGAGAAGTCCGGCGCGGCGAAAGCGTTCGTCACCTCGCCGCTCAAAGCCTCATCTTCGGCGCAGAGGTTTGCGTAAGCGACCTGCGCCTCGCGCCGCCAGCGTTTGCTCGCCCGCAGATGATCGATCGCCTCGCGAACAGCGATGGAGCAAAGCCAGGTGGAAAACAGCGCATCGCCCTTGAACGCATCGATTTTGCGCCACGCCTTGACGCAGGCGTTCTGGAAAACATCTTCCGCGTCGTCAGGATGGCCGATCATCTGTCTGACGGCGCCACGCGCTTTTCCCGCCGCCGGGGCGAGGAGCGCATCGAACGCCGCCCGGTCGCCGGCCTTCGCCCGTTCAACAAGGTCCTGTTCGGATTTCACTGCGCCGCCTCCCGCCGCATCGGGAGCGTAGCCTGTTTCGCGAGTCATCATCAGGGCCGCCCTTTTATTGCTTGCCCCTGATGAGACGCGTTTTGTGCGAAATTACGCCAGCACTCTGTTTTTGCTCTGTTTTTTATCCACCTGTTTTATCGATCCTCGCGGCGGCGCGGACGAGATTGATGAACTCCGCCCGGTAGCCAAAGGGGTCGTCGCCTTTTGCGGGCTGCGCCAGCGCGATGATCTCCTCATAGGCGTAGTCATCCGTGTAGCCTGCCCGCTGCAGTTTTTGCCCGAAGGCGGCGACAGCCGCAGCGAAACGAGCATCGCGCGGCGTGCTTTCAAAACAGGGATAGGCGTCATTCGCAGGAACGGCTTGCTCAATCAGACGACTTTCTTCTTCATTGGGCAATTTATACCGTAGACGGACGAATGCCAGCTCATCGGCCGAACCGGAAATTGCGGGGGCGGGCTGATAGCGCAGATCGTCGATCAGCCGCGCATCAGAACCCACAAGCGAAAGCTCATAAAGCGCCGTCACCGTGTGGCCTGAACCGATGTCGCCCGCATCGATTTGGTCGTTGTTGAAGTCTTCGCGGTTGAGCAAACGCGTTTCGTACCCGATCAGGCGATATTCCGCGACCACCGCCGGATTGAACTCCACCTGAAACTTCAGGTCCTTCGCGATCGGAAAGAGGGTCGAGCGGAACTCGCGCACCAAGACTTTACGCGCCTCGTTCAGCGTATCGATATAGGCCGCAACGCCGTTGCCGGCCTGCGCAAGTTTCTGCGCAATAACGTCGTTATAATTGCCTTCGCCGAAACCGAGGATGGTCAGGTAAATCCCGGTCTTGCGCTTGCGCGCAACGAAGTCTTCAAGACTGTCGGCGTCAACGACGCCAACATTGAAATCGCCGTCGGTAGCGAGAATGATGCGGTTAACCTTGTCCCTGGCGAAATTCTCCTCCGCGAGTTGATAGGCAAGCGAAATGCCCGCCCCGCCAGCGGTGGACCCGCCCGCTTCAAGCTGGTTAAGCGCTTCTAATATCTTCGTTTTCTGGTTTCCCGGCGTCGGCTCAAGGACGACCCCGGCGGCCCCCGCATAAACGACGATGGAGATCGTATCGTCTTTCGACATTTCATCGACCAGAAGGCCGACCGACTTCTTGACGAGCGGCAGTTTGTTTTCCGCCTGCATGGAACCCGAAACATCGAGCAGCAAAACGATATTGGCGTCCGGCGTTTCATCGGGCTCTATATCAAAGCCCTTGACGCCGATATGCATCAGGCGCGTGCCGTTGTTCCATGGACTTGGCGTCACCCAAACGGTGGGCGTGAACGGCTCGCGCGCGCTTTTTGGTTCCGTATACTGATAATCGAAGTAATTGACATATTCCTCAATACGCACTGAATCCGACGGCGGCAGCGTGTTGTTGGACGAAATATAGCGCCGCATCACCGAGTAAGCGGTGGTGTCCACGTCGGAGGAAAAGGTCGAAACCGGTTCTTCCGAGACGAGCTTCACCGGATTGGGGTCGGTTTCTTCGTATTGCTCGGTGATCTGCGGTTCGGGCGGCGGCGCCATACGCATCAGCGGAGACATGGACGCAAAGCCGTCCTTACGGGTGCGCGCGCCAGTTACAACAATGCTGTCCGCCTCTTCGGCTTCAGCTGTTGTATCTAGGTTTGGCGCGTCGCTCGTTGTACATGCCGCAAGCCCGATCGCCAGCAAGCTGGCCGCAATCGCCAAATTCCGCATGAGTTTTCCCTCCGTCTCGCATCCGCCCGGATCAAACCATGACGAGGGCAAAAGGCAAAATTAGGGCGATTTAATCGAGGTCGCGCGCGACGCGGAAGCCCGTGTCGTATTCGCGGGCGTTGACGGGTTTTGCGATGCGGTGCGCCGAGCGCAGCCGCCATGCGCCGGTGTTCCACGCGCCGCCTTTGAGGACCCGCCGCGAGCAATCGCCGGTGACCCGCGCCGCGCCGCTGTCGGGCGCGCCCGCGTGGGTATCGGTCCAGCAATCGCTGGTCCATTCCCAGGCGTTGCCATGCATGTCGAAGAGGCCATAGGCGTTCGGCTGGAAGCTTGCGACCGGCGTTGTTCGCCCGCGAAACGCGCTCTTTTCATTGAGGTACGGATAGTTGCCGTTGAAATTGGCGCGGCGCGAGGTGACGCGCTCGCCAAAAGCAAAGG
>DGNI01000002.1:4883-16843 GCA_002388885.1 Parvularculaceae bacterium UBA4496
CCGCTTCCGTCGGCAGGCGGTAGTTATGTCCCGTTCGGTCCGATAGCCACGAGGTGTAGGCTTGCGCATCGGCGTGGGAGACGCTCACCACCGGCTGCTTGCGCCGGCCCCAGTCGTGATCGGGCGGCGTGTAGGCGCGGCAGGCGCCGTCATCGACGCAGGCCTGCCATTGCTCATGCGTCACTTCCCGCGTGCCGATGGCGAACCGGTGATCGATGGTGACGACTCGCGATGGTCCTTCAAACGGACGTCGCCCCGGCTCGCTGTCAGGCGCGCCCATCATGAACGACCCGCCGGGCAGCGCCGCCATATCGGGACAGGCGACACATTCCTTGAAATAATTGCCGAGATAAACCGTGTCGAGAAGATCCTGCGGCACTGCCGCGATGGGCGCGCGCGGCGTGATCTCCCCCGACGCTTCCGCCGCCAGCGAAGCCACGAGATTCTCCATGGCGTCGCTGTCGGGCGAGGCGATTTCCGGTTCTTCGGCGACGCTCGCAATCGATTCCAGCGCCGTCGAGTCACCGGCCTCGTCAGCGGCCGTATCAGCCATGGCGAGATCCATCGGCTGCGTTTCAACCGGCAGAACGGTTTCTTCCGTAAGCGGATCGTCTTCCAAAATCGTTAGCTCTTCATCCTGCACAAGCCGTTCCGGCGCAACCGGATCAGCCGCTGAGGCTTCAGGTCCGCCTTCCCCGATATCTGCCGGCGCCGCCTGCAGGCTGTTCAGGTGCGAAGGCGTTTCGAGCGACGGGTCCGGCGTGTTGCTCGCCGTTTCGACGTCTCTCGGCTCAATGGGGTTTTTCTGACCCGGCAGGACAATCGGCGCCAGTACAGCTGTCGCCAGCGTCATGGCCACCAGCCCGACGGTCGCCCCGATCGCCACATCACGCGACTTGAACCGGCGGCGCGACTTTACGGGCGCTGTTGCACGCGGACGCTGCGGCGCGGCGCGCAGTTGTTCCGTATGCGTTTCTTTGAGCGTTCCCTGCTCTGGCGGCGGAGCTGGCGGCGCATCATTGGCCGGCGGCGAGTTTTCAGTTTCCGCCTCGGGCCAGATGGCGCCGTTTTCCAGTTTCGAACGGTCTTGCGAAATCTGGATTTCGTCGAGCACGAAACGCCAGCGCGGATCGTCCATGGCGCCGTTCCAGCCGGAAAGATCAACCGGCGGTAGTGTTTCAAAACCGCCGGGCGGGCGCACGCCGCCCACCGCCACCGGGATAAGCGCGCCGCGCGCCATGGCCTCGCGCGCCTGATCATGCAGCCGCACCAGTTTCGAAGCGGCCTCCGTCCACACGACGATCGCTGCGCCGTCTTCAGGCGTTTCGTTATGTAAGTCGCCAAGCGAAGGATCGGCGCTGACGCGCGTCGCCGCGTGACCGGCGCGGGCGAGCGCCGAGGCAATCTTTTCGCTCAGAGCCTCATCTGGTGGTGCGTGAATGATGGAAACGGCCGACATCAAGTTATTCGTTTCTGGTGCGTTACAATCGTTTTCGCCGATACCGTGCGGGGGTTATGCGATCCGCCCTTCTAAGGCGAATCGGGCTTCAGGCTCGAGTGCCGTTAACTAAAAGTTTTGCAAGAAATCCTGTGGAAAACCCGGCAGGCAACTGCGCGGGCCCGGGCCATTTTGTTCTTGTAATGTTCCCTGTTTTGCGACAGGGTTAACCGGAGAGAGAAACCGCAGGCGGGGAAGCCCTATGGTTGCACAGATCACGACTTTCGCCTTCCACGGTGTCGACGCCCGGCCGGTCATGGTTCAGGTTCAGCTCACCAACGGCTCCAATCCCTTCACTATCGTCGGACTTGGCGACAAGGCGGTTTCCGAAGCCCGTGAGCGGGTGCGCGCGGCGCTTTCCGCCGTGGGGTTGGGGCTGCCGGCCAAGCGCATAACGGTCAATCTCGCGCCGGCGGATTTGCCAAAAGAAGGCAGCCATTTCGATCTCGCCATTGCGCTCGGCCTGTTGATGGAGATGGGCGCCGCGCCGCATGACGCCGCCGAAGGCTTTGCCGTCATGGGCGAGCTTGGTCTTGACGGATCCATCGCGCCCTGCGCCGGGGCGCTGCCCGCGGCCGTCGCGGCGAACGCCATGGGGCTCGGTCTGATCTGCCCCGCTGCCTGCGGGCCGGAGGCGGCATGGGCCGGTGGCGACGCGACGATTTTGGCGCCGAAATCACTGATTCAGCTCGTCAACCATTTCAAAGGGGCGCAGGTTTTGGGCTCACCGACACCTGGCGCGCTGGAATCCCCGCAGGCCATACCGGATCTCGCCGACGTCAAGGGGCAGGAAACCGCAAAGCGCGCGCTCGAGGTTGCGGCCGCCGGCGGACATAATCTGTTGATGGTCGGCCCGCCCGGCGCCGGAAAATCCATGCTTGCCGCGCGGCTGCCCGGATTACTGCCGCCGCTTTCGCCTGCCGAAATGCTCGAAATCTCCATGGTGCAGTCGCTTGCCGGACTGCTCGAGGGCGGGCGGCTGACGCGAGCGCGGCCGTTTCGCGCGCCGCATCATTCCGCCTCCATGGCGGCGATGATTGGCGGGGGCGTGCGCGCCCGTCCGGGGGAGGCGTCGCTCGCCCATCATGGCGTTCTGTTTCTTGATGAGCTTCCAGAGTTTACGGCGCCGGTGCTCGACTCCTTGCGTCAGCCGCTTGAAACCGGCGACGTTTTGATTGCGCGCGCAAACTTTCACGTGCGCTATCCCGCGCGGTTCCAGCTTGTGGCCGCCATGAACCCATGCCGATGCGGGTATGGCCGGGCGAGCGGGCGCGCCTGCGGACGCGGGCCGAATTGTGAAGAAGTCTATCGCTCCCGCATCTCGGGGCCGCTTCTCGACCGCATGGATCTGACCATCGAACTGCCCGCCGTGACGCCGGCCGATCTCGCCGCGCCGGCGCGCGGGGAAACCACCGACACGGTCGCAGCGCGCGTCGCCGCAGCGCGTGATGCGCAGGCCGACCGTATTTCCGCTTTTGAGGGCGAAACGAAAGCGCTGTCGAACGCGGCCCTGAACGACGCCGACTTGTCGAAGGTTGCCACACCCGACGCCGAAGGCGCGAACCTTTTGTCCCGCGCCGCAGAGGCGCTCAGTCTTTCGGCGCGCGCCTACACCCGGATCTTGCGCGTCGCCCGCACGCTCGCCGATCTCGACGGCGCAGGCGGCGTCAGACGGCGCCATATCGCCGAAGCCGTGAGCTTTCGCCGGCGCGAAAGCGCCGGCCCCGCCGGCGCAATCATGGCCTCTGACAGAGCGGCGGTTGTTTCAAATTGAGGATGCGCGATTAACGACCGCATTCTAAGACGCCGCAGAGCAGCGCAACTTTTAACGCTTTGCTAACCGCGTTTATCAACTATTTTTCAAGCCGGAAAAGCGAGGATACCCCCTGGTTTCGCGTAGGGGGACACCCATTCCATGCCGCATTCGGGCGCTCTTAACGGCGACATTCAGGAACTGATTGTCGTTTGCGATAAAGACGGGATTATCCGTTTCGTCTCTCAGAGTTTTTGTTCGCTGTTCGGCGCAACAGCTGAAAAGTGGCACGGCCGGAGTTTTGCGCCAGGCGACAATGCGGCCGAGCCGGGCGCGCCCGCACAATACAAAACGGCCGTACGCCTTGGCGAAACCGATGTCGTGCTTCGCTGGACTGAAACGGCGCTGGCGGGCGGCGAACGGCTTTACGTCGCTGAAGCGCACGGCGCGGACGGCGCGCCCGTAGATATACCGCCTACTGATCAAACTGTCGGAAGCGCAGAGGTCGATCCGAAGCTGCAGCTCCTCGCCACGATGAGCCATGAGATGAGAACGCCCTTGAATGGCATTCTCGGCATGACGTCACTATTGCTCGATACAGCGCTTGAGCCCAATCAGCGCGCCTATGCCGAATCCGTCAGGGAATCCGGCGTCGCCTTGCTCGCCCTGATCAACGACCTCCTCGATTATTCAAAAATCGAAGCCGGGCACATGGAAATCGAGCGACACGCCTTCAGCGCCGCAGGAATGGTGCAGAGCGTCGCTGAACTCCTGTCGCCAAAAGCCGTCGACAAAAACATCGAGATCACCGCCTATGTCGACAGCGCAATCCCGGCGCAGCTTCTCGGCGATGAGGCGCGGCTTCGCCAGGTGCTGATCAATCTCGCCGGCAATGGCGTCAAGTTTACCGACACCGGTGGCGTCAGCATAGAAGCGCATCTGGCGTCGCTCGAAAACGGCGTCGCTCGCGTCACCTTCGGCGTTCGCGATTCCGGCATCGGCATTCCACGCGACAAACAGGCGACGATTTTCGAAGAATTCGCACAAGGCGAGTCAGGCGCGGCCCGCAAACGTGAAGGCACCGGCCTCGGCCTCGCCATCGCCCGCAAGATCGTGCGCGCCATGGGCGGCGATATTACGTTGGCGAGCGCGCCCGCAAAAGGCAGCGCGTTCACCTTCACGCTCGAGATCGCCTATGAAGGCGCCGCCCCGGAAAAACCGGAAGCTTATGATACGCCTATTATCATCGCCACACGCTCTCCAATTATCGCGCGCAACATGAAACAGCAGTTGCGGGCCATCGGCGCCGCGAAGATCATTCCTGCGGACTGCCCGAACGCCGCGCTTGAAGCCATAAAAACCCATCCGGATGCAGTCCTGATGTGCGATNNGGAAAGCGCGCGGGCGCTGGGCGAGAAAGCTGCGCGCTCTTACGTGCTGCTCTCGCCGCAGGCGCGCGGACGCATCGCCGGACTGCGCGAGGCCGGTTTCGACGGATATTTCATCAAGCCGACGCGGCAGTCTTCCTTATACAAACAATTACTCGAAGACGGCGTCGATGGACCGCTCGAACTGACAACGCCGATCCAGCCGAAGCGGGACCGCGCCTATTGCGTTCTTCTTGCTGAAGATAACCAGATCAATGCGGTGCTCGCCACAACAATCATCAAGCGCGCTGGCCACCATGTGGATGTCGCCCATAATGGCGCAGAGGCTGTCGATGCGGTTTCGGCCCGGCCTTATGATCTTGTTCTGATGGATCTTCACATGCCGGAAATGGACGGGCTTGAGGCGACGCGCCGGATCCGCAATCTCGCCGGCGAAATGCGGCGCGTCCCGATTATCGCGCTGACCGCCAGCGCCATGGCGGCGGACCGCCAGAAATGCATCGCGGCCGGTATGGATGATTTTCTGTCCAAGCCCTTTGAGCCGGGCGATCTGACTAATCTTCTCGCTAAATGGGGCGACGCGCATAGCGAGCTGAGCGAAGCGTCTTAAGCCTTTTCGTCCAGCTTTCATTCCACGCGAACTCGCCTAATGTCCGCCTCAATTCAAAGCTAGGCGGTTGCAGCATGTCAGAGTCAAAAAAATATTCTTGGGGAGAACTCTTCCGGGCGATTGGCCGCCGAAAAACCGGCGCGATGTTTGTGCTCGGGTTCGCCGCCGGCCTGCCTTATGTCCTGATCACCGGTACATTAAATGCGTGGTTTACGGGTGAAAATATTCCCGTTGCGACAATCGGGATATTTTCCTGGATCATCATTATTTACAGTTTCAAGTTCCTGTGGTCACCAGCCGTCGATCGCTCACCGACGCCAAGAATATTCAACATGGGCCAGCGGAGGGCGACGATATTGCTGCTTCAGGCCGTCATTCTGGCGGCTCTCTTCACCATTTCAACAGTCAGTCCGACCACACAGATCGGAATCATCGCGATCGCCGCCGTCCTGTGCACGATCGCATCTGCGTCGCAGGATGTATTGATCGATGCCTGGCGAATCGAAGTTGCGGATGAGGAAGTAACGATCGATCTTCTCTCGGCCGTCTATCAGCTTGGTTACAGAACATCCGTTATTTTAGGCGGCGCCGGCGCCCTCATTATCGCCGCCCGCCTTGGCTGGAATAATACTTTTGTTGCGCTTACGGCGCTCATGGCGCTCGCCGTCAGTGGCGTTTTCATCGCTGCTGACAGTCAAATCGCGGAACGAAGCCGCCGCGAGATAGATTCGTCGCCGCCGCTTTGGCGAAATCTTGCGTTAACGCCGGTCATTCTCGGCTGGGCGTGGTCCTTCACTGCGCTGTTCGGTTTTATGGCGTTTGCGCTGAACGCGCCCGATCAGGCCAATGCGCGCGCCTTCACGCTGCAAACGGGGCCGCTGATCATTCTTGCATCAATTATTGCGCCCGTGATCGCCGCTTCGGTTATGCTTTACGGTCAACGCAAATGGACTCCGGGTCCGGAAGCGCAAAAAACATGGCCGGGACAAAAGATTTTCGATGCACTTTATGGATCTGTTCTGGCCCCGATGGCCGATATCATCGACCGGTTAAAACTTGGCGCGGTCCTTGTCCTTGTTCTGGTGCTTTCCTATCGCTTCACAGATTTGATATGGGGCGCATTTGCTTACCCATTCTACCTCGGTGAAAATTACGGCGCGCTCGGCCACACGCTAGACGAGGTCGCAATAGCATCGAAGCTGTTTGGCGCGCTCATGACTTTTGTCGGCATCGGCGTCGGCGGCGCTGCTATTGTCAAAATCGGCCGCATGCCGTGTCTGTTCGCGGGTGCTGTTTTAGCTGCGGCGACCAATCTTTTGTTCGCGGACCTCGCCTTGGGCGGCACAGCGACACATGCGTTCATGTCGTTTACGAATCTCTACGGTCTTTTCGGATTTATGCAGCCGCTAGCGAATTTTCTCGGGCTGGAGCTCAATTCTAACGAGGCGCTGGCCAGGTTGATGATGGTTATTGCGGCGGAAAACCTCGCGGTCGGCTTCGCAAGCGCCGCTATCGTTGTTTATCTGTCTTCTATCGTGAACAAGAAATACGCCGCCGTGCAATACGCGCTTCTCGCCTCGCTGGGCTTCTTGCTGGGATCGTTGGGACGCGGCGCGATTGGCGAACTCATCGAAATTCGCGGCTTCGCTTATGTGTTTTACCTGACGGCCGCCCTGGGACTGGTTGCCGTTATCGCTTCCGGGCTGGAATGGCTGCGTCAATCGCGGCAGAAAAAAGCTCCCGCCTAACCAGCAGCCAGGCAGCCTTCGAGGTCTGGTTTTTCAGCGCCGGATTTAAGCGCTGTCGCATCCACATGCGCCACCTGGGGCGCGCCGTTATCATCCGGGTAAAGAATAATGACGAGCGTGCAGGTCGACAACGGGTATCGGCGGTATTCGCCTGCGCCCTCACGCCGCGTCAGCGACGGCGCCCCGAGCAACGCGTCAACCGCGGCGGCGTCCGCGCCGAGAAGGTCGCCCATGACGTAAACCGGCGCCGCTGGCTCCGCTGGCGCTGCAGCCGGTTTCGGCTGCGGCCGATCAACCNNATCAAGCGCGGCCGCGTCTGCACCGAGAAAATCACTCATCTCATAAGCCGGCGCGGCAGGCGCCGCCGGCGCTGCGTCCGGTTGGGGCTGCTGCCGGTCAACCGTGGCGCAGGCCGCGCTTAATCCCGCGAGCGCAAATGCGCTGAATATTTTCAAGACAGATGGTGCTTTCGGCTTACGCATGGATGTCAAAGTCTCCATCGGGGGATTCGGGCGCGCACCTTAGTTGCGGCTGCGCGCGCCATCAATGTGGCGGGAAATGACAAAGCCGACAGGCGCGCCTTGCCCCCGAACCACCCTCTACCTATAAGCGGGCCCGAGTTAACGCGCCCATAAGGATCCCCTCTCATGGCTGACCGCAACCTCGACGTTATCGGCGTCGGCAACGCCATTGTGGACGTCATCGCCAAAGCGGAGGACGCTTTTCTTAAAGCGCACGATATCCCCAAGGGCGGCATGATCCTGATCGACGAGGTCCGCGCGAAAGAAATTTACGGCGCCATGGCGGCGGGCGTTGAGATTTCCGGCGGCTCGGCGGCGAACTCCACCGCCTGCGTCGCGTCGCTGGGCGGAAATGCAGGCTTTATCGGAAAGGTTGCTGAAGACACGCTGGGCGAAATATTTCGTCACGATCTTCACGCCATCGGCGTTGAGTTCAATGTCACGTCACTTGAGGACGGGCCGGAAACCGGCCGCTGCCTTGTCAATGTAACCCCTGACGCCCAGCGTTCCATGACGACATTTATCGGCGCGGCAGAGCATGCGTCCGAAACGGATGTCGATCCGGAGCAGATCAAACGCGGCGCCTATACTTTTTTTGAAGGTTATCTCTTCGAGCCCGAAATCCCGCGCAAGGCGTTTTACAAGGCCGCAGAAATCGCCAAGGCGAATGGCAAGAAAACTGCGCTGACTTTGTCCGACTCCGGTTGTGTAGAGCGCCAGTTCGACGCCTTCCATTCGTTTATTGATCAGTATGTTGATGTTTTACTCGCCAATGAAGATGAAGCGGCCGCCCTTTTCGGCAGCGACGACCTTGACGTCGTCGCGGAAAAGGCGCGCGCGCTGTGCCCGCTGACGGCCGTGACGCGTTCGGAAAGAGGGTCTTTTCTTATTCCCCGCGAGGGCGATCCCGTGCCGGTGGATGCGGTCATTCCGCCGAGGCTCGAAGACACGACCGGCGCGGGAGACGCCTATGCGGCGGGACTTTTGTTTGGCCTGGCGCGCGGTTTTACGCTTGAACGCGCCGGCGCGCTGGGCTCGCTGGCGGCGAGCGAAATCATCAGCCATTTCGGCGCGCGCCCGTCGCAATCGCTGAAAAAAATGGCGGAAGACGCCGGTCTTTTGTAACTTAATTCAAGGGGTTGTGGCGCGCTGGATAATCGCCTCGTAGACCGCTTTCACCGCGTCCCGGGTTTTCTCTAACGGCTGGCCCGTATCGATTATATAATCCGCCTTCTGACGTTTTTCCGCGTCTGGCGTCTGCAACGACGATATCGCTTTGAACTTTTCTTCGCTCATGCCGGGCCGCGACAGGACGCGTTCGCGCTGCACCTCCGCCGGGGCGCTGACGACAACCGTGACGTCAAAAAACTTCTCCGTGTCGTTTTCAAAGAGCAACGGAATGTCGAGAACCGCCGCTTTTGCGCCCGAATGGGCCGCCGCGGTCATGAACGCTTCGCGATCCTCGCCCACCAGCGGGTGCACGATTTCTTCGAGCAGCTGCAAGGCCAATGGATCGTTCAATACCTGTTTGGCGAGCATCGCCCGGTCGATGGCGCCGTCCGAAACAACCCCCTGAAAGGCGTTTCCAATTGGCCCTACCGCCTGACCGTCCTTGGCGTAGAGCCGGTGCACCGCGGCGTCCGCATCCCATGTCGCGGCGCCAAGCTCGGCGAACATCGACAGCACGGTCGATTTGCCCATGCCGATGGAGCCGGTAAGGCCGATCTTGATCATGTCTTCTCCCGGCGCTTGAGTTCGGAAACGAGATGCTGGCGAAGGTCGTCATCGACGACCGCCTTGCCGCCCAGCCAGGTTTCAAATCCCGGGACCGCCTGATGCATCAGCATAGACAGACCATCGACCGTTTTACATCCCTTTGCCCTTGCCTGTTTCAACAAAGGCGTTTCAAGCGGCGTGTAGACGATATCGGCGACAATCGTTTCAGGATTCAAGTTTGAAAGATCAAGATCGAGCGGCGGTTCGCCGGTCATGCCGAGGCTTGTTGTGTTGACGAGTGCGCTGACGCCATCAAACACGTTGCTTCTTTCTTCCCAATCAATCGGTTCCAGCTCGAATCGTTCCGCAAGACGCTCCGCTTTTTCATGCGTTCGATTGGCGATTGAAATATTCAAATAACCTAAGCCTTTCAATGCATTAACAACGCCCCGGGCGGCCCCGCCAGCGCCCAGAACGACCGCCCTCCCGGCCCCGCTCGCGCCGGCGTCCGTCATCGCAACTCGAAAGCCGTGAATATCCGAATTGTCCGCATACGCTTTATTTTGACGGAAGGTCATCATGTTGGCGGCGCCGGCGGCGTGCGCGTAGGGACTCGTATGATCCGCATAGCGCAATGCATGTTCCTTGTGCGGAATAGTTACATTGACGCCCTGAAACCCGATCGTTCTGAGGCTATCCATGGCGCGCGCGAAGGAATCGTAGTCGGGCTCGACCGGAACGGGCACGTAATAGGCGTTAAGTCCCGCACGCTTCGCCCAGATCGTATGAATGAGCGGCGACAGGGAATGCGCAATCGGCCAGCCGACCACGCCGGCAAGTCTGAGTTCGGTGTTTGGACCCTGCGTCGTCATCAGTAATCCAGCGCCCCTTCGCGTCTCAGTAGATCGAGCAAGGGAAAAAGCGACAGGCCCAGAATGGCGAAATGATCGCCCTCGACCCTTTCAAACAGCCGCCCGCCCAGCTTTTCGATCTGGTAGGCGCCGACGCTGGCGAGGATTTCAGGGCCAGCCTCGTCGAGATAGGCGTCGATTTCCTCAACCGTCATGGCGCGCATTGTCAGCGACGGCCGGTCGAGATTGCGCCATATGATTTCGCCGTTCCGCGCCACCGCCACGGCGTTGATGAGCGTATGAGAGGCATCCTGAATCTCGGTGAGCCGCGCCCGCGCCTCCGCTATATCTGCTGGTTTATCATAGGCGCGGCCTTGAAATTCCATGATCTGGTCAGACCCAATGACGATGGCGTCCGTGCGCCGCGCCACATCCATACATTTCGCCTCCGCCAGCATCATGGCGAGAGTTTCGAGATCGACGCCGTCTTTTTGCACAGCATCCTTGATGACCGTCTCGTCCACATCCGGCTTCATCGCCTCGAACGGAACGCCTGCGCTGGTCAGAATCTGACGGCGAATAGCGCTGCCGGAAGCGAGGATAATGCGCGGCCTGGTCATGCAAACCCGGTCACTGGTTTTGCCGCGCCGAAAGCTTGGTGAGGATCGCCGCCGCCGTTTCCTCCACCGATTTTCTTGTCACATCGATGGTTGGCCAACGGTTTTTTGCATAGAGGCGCTTTGCCCGCAGCACTTCCTTCCGAATAACATCGAGGTCTGAATATTCCTCTGCAGCGGTTTCCGCATTCATGCCGCCAAGACGGCTCTGACGAATTTGCGCCAAACGCTCCGGGCTCGCCACGAGGCCTACAATGAGGGGTTTTCGCAGGTTGAACAGTTCGGGCGGCGGGTCAGAGGTCGGCACGAGCGGCACATTCGCAGCTTTGATGCCCCGGTTCGCGAGATACATGCAGGTTGGCGTCTTTGACGTTCGGCTGATCCCCACCAGCACCACGTCGGCCGGTTCCAGGTCCCAGACCATCTGGCCGTCATCGTGGGAGAGCGTGTAATCGAGCGCGGCAATCCGCCTGAAATAGGCGTCATCGAGTTGATGTTGGGCGCCGGGCCGTAATGTCTGCTCTAGCCCGAGAAAATCCGTAAAAGCGTGCAAAAGCGGATCAAGGACCGAGATCGCCGGCGTCTGCAGCTCGCTGCAGCGGATTTCCAACAACCGCCGGAGTTCGGGATTGAGGATGGTGTAAAGGACGAGGCCGGGAGATGCCTCGATCTCCGCAAGGGTTTTTTCCATCTGCGCGCGCGAACGCACCAGCGCATAGATGTGTTCGAGCGGTTTGGCGGCCGCAAACTGTGACGCTGTCGCCTTTAGCATCGCGTTCAACGTCTCGCCGGTGGAATCGGAGACAAGATGCACATGAAAGAACGTCGCCAGCGAACGCTTTGCGTGCGCGGTCTTGTCATTCTTCACAGTTTTCATTCCGGCGCTGCTCATCATGGGGAACTATAGGGGAAAGAAGCGGATATTCGAGAGGGCGAATTTACCCCCATGCAAAACATATCGAGTCATACCGGCGCGGCGCCCAGGGGCATTTGAAAAATCATACTGGCCATACTTTCATCTGCATGATCGTTCCCCGTTGTGGGTGAACTCAAGATTCAGGATTCCATCCACAAGCGAAAATCCTGTCTGCTGCGGCGTTTGGCGGGCTTTTCACCAGCCCCCGCAAATTCTATCCCCCAAGGGAAATTTTGTGGGAGACTGTTTGATGCTTGATGGAAACTTTTTCACTTGCTGATTATCCCCGGGATTCCACCTGACTCCTTATATTAACCCTTTCTTAAGATTCCTTTATAGAAG
>DGNI01000002.1:16849-34927 GCA_002388885.1 Parvularculaceae bacterium UBA4496
TTTGAAGGAGAAGTTTTTGAAGCGCCGCCCGTCTGGTTCATGCGACAGGCGGGAAGATACCTGCCTGAATATCGTGCGTTGCGCGCCAAGGCAGGTTCATTTCTTGATCTTTGCTTCAACCCGGATTTCGCGTCCGAAGTCACGCTTCAGCCGATCCGCCGGTTCGATCTCGATGCGGCGATCCTGTTTGCAGACATCCTGCTTATCCCTCACGCGCTCGGTCAGCGTCTCAGCTTTGTCGAGGGCGAGGGGCCGCGCCTTGAACCAGTCGTAGACTTCAAAGATATTGATGCGTTTCGAAGCCGGGACGTTCTGAAAGACCTGACGCCCGTGTTTGAAACGGTCGCAAAAACGCGGGAAGCGTTGCCCGAAGACAAGGCGCTGATCGGGTTTGCCGGCGCGCCGTGGACGGTGGCGACGTACATGCTTGCCGGCGGGCCCACGAAGGACCCGTCTTTGCTGCGGCGGCGATTTTATGAAGAGCGTGAACTGATCGACGGGCTGATCGATGTTCTCGTCGAAAAAACCNNATCGAGGCTGGCGCCGATGCGGTGCAGCTGTTTGACACCTGGGCGGGCGGTTTGCCCTGGCCGGTGCTAGACGCTGTTTCCATTCGCCCGCTCGAAAAGATCTGCCGGGCGGTGAAGGAAAAGCATCCCGATACGCCCATCATTCTTTTTCCGAAAGGCGTTGGTGAAAAGGCCGGGGAATACGCGTTGTTGCAGGGCGGCGATGGAATCGGCATTGATTACGCCATGGACCCGGGATGGGCGCGGGCCAATCTGGCGGAGCGGGTTGTGGTGCAGGGCGGACTGGATCCGCTGCTGGTGGTCGCAGGCGGAAAAGATATGGAAAACGGCGCGCGAACGCTTCTGAAGCTGTTTCATGATGTGCCCTACGTGTTCAACCTCGGCCACGGGTTCATCCCGGAAACGCCGCCGGAAAATGTCGCAAGGCTTGTTGAAATCGTGCGGGAAGGCGTTTGATGTCAGCGTTCCTTGCGAGCATTTATTTATGGCTGAAAGCCGCGCATCTGATCATGGTGATCGCCTGGATGGCCGGCATGATGTATCTGCCCCGGCTGTTCGTTTACCAGCATCAGTCCGAGAAGGGCGGCGAAGCGGAGCGCATGTTCATCCAGATGCAGCGGCGGCTTTTGAAAGGCATCATCAACCCGGCGATGGTGCTCGTCTGGGTGCTCGGCATTTTGATGCTGATCGCCAATCCGGCGATCCTTTCCTCGGGCTGGTTTCACGTCAAACTGGCGCTGGTGATCGCGATTTCGGCCGTGCACGGGTTTTATGCGGCGTCCCGGCGCAAGTTTGAGAAGGGCGAACGGCCGCGCACTGAAAAATTCTGGCGCATCATGAATGAGGTTCCGTTCATCGCCCTCATCATCATCGTCATCATGGTGATCGTGAAGCCGTTCTAGGCCGCTATTCCACCCGCTGATGCGCGTACCAGTTCGGATTAATTTGGCAAAAGGCCGTGCGCGATTGCGATGCGGATTTATCCCCGACCCAGTCAGCTACGCCCTGTTCGCATGTTTTGAAGAACCGTACATTCGGATCGTCGTCCGATAGGGTGAGGGGAACGCTGAAATAAACAAGGCTGATGGTGACCCATTTATCGCCGGTTCCAAAACGGTTTAACACCACGTCGATTTCATCGCCGCCCCAGCCGCCATCGCTGTCCCCAATCGGGTAAAAGTCGATAAACTCGATCGGAATTTGACCACGGAGGTGCTTCAGCAAATCCTTGTCGTGATCGGTTTCATCTGCCGGATTTCGTGCCGGAACGCGGGCGAAGTCTGTAAACGGTCCCGGATAGGCGGCACGGATCGTTTCAAAAACTGCCGCATTTTCAGAATAAAGTCCCGCCGCATCAAGGATCGTGCGCGTTGACGGCCCGCGATCACAGGCGGCGATGAAAAGTGCGGCGCCAATGACAAAAACAAGTCGGTTCACAGCGAAAGCCCCTGTTCGGATCGAAGAATTAATATCGCTGAAAACCGTAAAGAGCCGCTGAAGATGCCCGTCTCCCGGCCCGATGCCCACCTATATCCCATCCATGGCGAGACTTTTTGGTCTTAAGGCTCAATGGCCTGTTCCAACCCCGCCAGTTCCGCGGCGCGCGCTTCCAGCATCGAATTCAGATCAGTACGCGCGTGCCATCGCCCGCTAACCATGACCCCTGCCGGATCGCGCAACGTATCGAGGTCCGCAATCGGATCGCGATCGAGCAGCACCAGATCGGCGCGCAGTCCCGGCGCAACCATACCGAAGGCGTCTTCTTCACCGAGAAACCGGGCGGCGTCTACCGTGGCGACGCGCAAGACGTCCTCAACAGGGATGCCGGCTGCGGCGAAACCGGCAAGTTCGTCATGAATGGCGTATCCGGGCAACACGAACGGGTTTGGCGTATCGGTGCCGATCAACAGCCCGGCGCCGGCGTCATAAAGCGCCTTGATGAATTCGCGCTGCCGGGCGCCGGCGTCTTCTGCGACTGGCGTAGTTCCGTCGTAATAGCGCACGCCCCCGCGCCACCAATCACTGATTTCAACATCAATCAGCGCCGCTTCTGGTTTTGCGAAGAAAGCCTCGGCATCATCGCCGTAAATATATCGGCTGTAGATCACAGCCAGCGTCGGCGTATTCCAGACGCCGGCCGCGGCGGTCAGTTCGGCAAGACTTTCCATTTGCGCGGGATCGGCGCTCTGCCAGCGTTCTATGGAGCTTGAGTTTTTCTTGTCCGGCGCGGCGAGCGCGGTGTGGTAGCCGTCGAGATGCTCGATACTGTCGACTTCGAGAGAGATGACATCTTCAACCGTCATCAACCCAGGCACATGCGTCCAGATCTGCATATCGCGCGCCTTGGCGGCGGCGACCGCGGCGCGGTAAGTTTCCGGCGTCAGCTTGGCATAGAGTTTGACAGCGTTATAACCCGTTGCACGCTGGCTTTCGATCGCGCCCTCCGCCCGCTGAGGCGAGATAATTTCCATCGCGTCTTCCCCCCAGACCGGGTCGGCGCCGTCCATCAGCGGGCCGGACGTATAAATATTCGGTCCAGTAGACATTCCTTGCGCTACGCGGTCTGCTAATCGCAGCGTTTCCGCCGTACCCCACATGTTGCGTACGGTTGTCACACTGTTGGCGAGATAGAGCGGGCCCTCGCCTTCGCCGAAATAATGGACATGCATGTCCGCGAGGCCGGGCATCAGCGTCTTGCCAGTTCCGTCGATGATGATGGCGCCTTCCGGCACATCTTTGCCAACCAACGGTCCAGCGGAAACAATTTTGCCGTCGGCAATGACGACGCGCGCGTTTTCAAGGACCCCGGCATCTGTCATGGTGAGAACGCGGACATTGTCAAAAACGAAAGTCGCACCGGACTCGTGCGGCCTATTTGTCGCCGCGTCGTTCTCGATCGCGTTGCAGCCCGCCATGAAGGTCGCGAATAACGCCGCTATAACTCTCAACATGCCGCTTCCCCTAACCCTAAACGCCAAACCATTGCTTGATTACACGCCACAGACAAGCTCGCGCCGTCATTTCAATTCGCCGCTGCGGCGGATTGACGTTACCGGCTAAAGCCCTATATTCCACAACAACTTTCCTTTTGCGGCGCTCGGAACAGCTTCCCGCGCCCCCGTTTTCAAAAGACACATCTCATGCCTGCCCAATCGCGGCGGGTATTTCCCCCGTTTGACCAATGAGGCCCTCCATGCTGCCCAAGACGATGACGCTCGAAGAGCTCAAGGAAAAAACCCCTGCTGAACTTCTGGCGTTCGCCGAAGAGCTTGAGGTCGAAAACGCCTCAACCATGCGCAAGCAGGATATGCTGTTCGCGATCCTGAAAGAGCTTGCCGACCGTGACGTCGAAATCCACGGCGGCGGCGTGTTGGAGGTTCTGTCCGATGGGTTCGGGTTCCTGCGGTCGCCGGACGCAAACTACCTTGCCGGGCCCGACGATATCTATGTTTCGCCGAACCAGATCCGCCGCTTTGCGCTGCGCACCGGCGATACGGTACAGGGAGAAATCCGCAGCCCGAAAGACGGCGAGCGTTATTTCGCGCTGTTGAAGGTCCACACCATCAACTTTGAGGACCCCGAAAAGACCCGGCACAAGGTGCATTTCGACAATTTGACGCCGCTGTATCCCGACGAGCGGCTGAAAATGGAAATCGACAATGAAAAGACAAAGGATCTGACCGCGCGCGTCATCGATCTGGTGGCGCCGCTGGGCAAGGGCCAGCGCGGGCTCATCACTGCGCCGCCGCGCACCGGTAAAACTGTCATCCTTCAGAACATTGCGCACTCGATCGCCACCAACCATCCGGAAGCCTATCTGATCGTCCTCTTGATAGACGAACGCCCGGAAGAAGTGACCGACATGCAGCGTTCGGTGAAGGGCGAGGTTGTTTCCTCAACCTTTGACGAGCCGGCGACCCGGCACGTAGCGGTGGCGGAAATGGTCATCGAAAAAGCAAAGCGTCTCGTCGAGCATGGCCGCGATGTTGTCATCCTGCTCGACTCGATCACCCGCCTCGGGCGCGCTTACAACACAGTGGTGCCATCTTCCGGCAAAGTGCTGACCGGCGGCGTCGATGCGAACGCGCTGCAACGCCCGAAGCGCTTTTTCGGCGCCGCGCGAAATATCGAGGAGGGCGGCTCGCTCACCATTATCGCCACCGCGCTGATCGAAACGGGCTCGAAAATGGACGAGGTGATCTTTGAAGAATTCAAGGGCACCGGCAACTCGGAACTGATCCTTGACCGCAAGGTCGCCGACAAGCGCGTTTATCCGGCGATCGACATCGCCAAGTCCGGCACGCGGAAAGAAGACCTCATCACCGACAAGGGCGCCATGCAGAAGATCTTCGTCCTGCGCCGCATCCTTTCGCCCATGGGGGTCAACGACGCCATCGAGTTTTTGCTCGACAAGCTGAAGCAGACCAAGACCAACCAGGACTTCTTCGACTCGATGAACACGTAAGGGCCTTTCGCGGCGCCAGTTGACCGCGCCTTGCATTCACCGACTAGTTGCGGACCTTGCAGCCTGAGGGGGCGAAGATGAGCCTTTATCGGATGTTCTGGCTCGCCGGTTTTGCGGCTCTTGCCGTCAGCGCCTGTATGGCGAAAACCGATGAAGCGATATCGGCGACGGCGTCAGAAAAACCGTTGCTCTTCAACGCCCATATGCATTCAGCCTTTGTAGGCCAGGACGATGCAGCCTATCTGCGGGACGTTCTGGCCGAGATGGATGCGGTCGGCATGTCCCGCGCGGTGCTGTTTATCAACGAGCCGTCGGACATCGCGGATTGGGGCGAAGCCGCTCCCGGCCGGTTCCTGATAGGCCCGACTTTTCCTTGCGTCGCCTTGCGCGTCGAACGCGAACAAAGCTGCGACTGGGGCGGGCAAGACTGGCCCGACATTGACTGGCTGCGCGCGCAGTATGAAAGCGGCGCCATGTCAGTCATGGGCGAGATGCTGTTCGTCTATGCCGGCGTCGCCCCGGCGGATCCGCGCATGGAGCCCTATTGGGCGCTGGCCGCGGAGTTCGACATACCGGTCGGCGTGCACATCAATCGCGGTCCGCCCGAGGATTCGCCGTCGCGGCCAGCCGGCTGCTGTCCGAATTTCGATTCGGATCTTGGCGATCCCTCGCTCCTGCGGCATGTTCTTGAGAAACATCCCGAGCTGAAAATATGGCTTCAACATGCAGGTTTTCCTGCCACGCCGAGGTTCGACGACATCGATTACCTGGAAGAGACATTCGCCCTGCTTGCCGACTATCCCAATGTCTATGTGGACATGACGGCGCTGCATTCGGTGGCGCCTCCTCCGGTGCATGAGGCTGCGGTCAGGGCGTTTTTAGACCATGGTTTCATCGACAGGGTGATGTTCGGAACCGACAATTGGGAGGCCGCGCCGATAATCGAGCGCTATGGGGCGATGTCGTTTTTGAACGAAAACCAAAAGCGCGGCATTTTCTATGATAACGCGGCGCGGTTTTTCGGGTTGACGACGCACTAAGGCGTTTTGAGCAAGCGGCTTACGCGATCAGCAGCGGAGGTTGCTGTTTCGACTCGATGAACACGGAAAATTGACCGCCGCATCTTGCAAAAGCCACAATTCAACACTCATATTTTCGGCGCTTGCGCCATCAATGGGATGGCGCCCGGAGACCTTTCAAAAATGAAAATGGTAGTGTTGATCGCCGCGGCTCTGTCGAGCACGGCTTGTGCAACAGTGATACGCGGCACGAAGGAAACCGCGAAATTCCAGAGCATGCCGGAGGGCGCTACGGTGACCGTAGAATCGCTCAGCGAGGACAAGCTGGGGCCGTTCGACTGCGTGACTCCATGCGAGATGGAGTTAAAACGAAAGCGCGACTGGACAGTTGTCTATACACTGGCGGGCTATCAGCCGGTAACGGGAACGCTTGAGAAAAAAGTGACTGGCGGCGGCGTCGCCTCCGGCGCCGGCAATGTGATCGCCGGCGGCCTTATCGGCATTGGCGTTGACGCCGGCACGGGCGCCAATCTCGACCTGCGCCCGAACCCGATGATCGCCCAACTTGAGCCGGAAGGCTCAGCGGCGGCGTCGAAAATCCTTTTGAAGGATGACGATAAGGACTCTGACGCTGATGGAAAGCAGACGGCAAGCAACGCCAGCGCGGCTTCGCCCGAATAGTATTTGCTATTTTAAACGCGGCCCCCTGGCGGGGCCGCGCTTAACGATACTTTTCTGCGATTACATTTAGCCGGTCGTCGATTTCCGACTTCGGAATCCAGCGTCCACGCAACATCACGCCGGCGATCTCGCCGGCATGAGCGATGTCTTCAAGCGGGTTTTTATCAACCAGCACCAGATCTGCCCGGGCGCCGGCTGAAACGGTTCCAAAGGCGTCCTTGTCCATAAAGTAAGCACCCGGGAGGGCGGTTCCGGCGCGCAGAATTTCATAAGGGCTGAGGCCGGCTTCGGCCATCACGGCCATTTCGCGGTGGATGGAAAAGCCGGGTACTGAGTAAATCTGGGGAGCGTCGGAGCCGAGAAGAACTTCCGCCCCGCTATTCGATAACGCCTTAAGCAGCTTCGCGCGATTTTCCAGCCAGATGCCGGCATCGACGCCGCCACTGGCGACGCTCGCATAGATTTGCGCCTGGCTTGCCTTCCATTGTGCGAGAACAGCCTCAGGAACATATTTCAGCTCCTCATATGCTTCGAGCTGGTCGGGGGGCGTGCCGAAACGCGCCCATAAGGCGGAAGTCGGCACGACGCCGGCATCGGACGCAAGCGTCGCGTCTACGGCTCGCTCAAGCATGGCTTCCGTAACGGGCGTTTCTGTAGCGCCCATGAATTCAAGATAATTATCGAGATGATCAATTGTCCGCTGGCCGCGGGCAAACGCTTCTTCGAGTCCGACGAGGTCGGAAACATGACCGCCGAAAGAAATGCCGGACAAGCGGGCCTGATCGGCGATGGCGGCATACTCATCGAGGGTCATGCCTTCATGGACCTTTAAAAGATCCCAACCCTCTTCAGCGAAGCGTTTTACTTTCTCGCGCGCATCTTCGGGCCCATCAACGCTGTTGCCGGATAGCGCTGGCGCTGCGAGATAAAGGGTTGGCGAAAGAAAATCCGCCGACCGTGCTTTTTCCCGAAGCTCAAGCTGGCCGGGCTGGCCCTGCATGCCGCGTGCGATCGTAACGCCGCGGGAAACGTAAAGGAAAAGTACGTCTTCAACATCGTAAGCACCCCCCGGACCCGGCACATGGGCGTGCATTTCTGCAAGGCCGGGGATGAGATAGCGGCCGGATGCGTCGATGGTCTGAACGGAAGCGGGAAGCTCGGTCTTGTCGCTTGGCCCCAATCCGGCGATGCGGCCGTCAGTGACGATCACCGTTTGATCCGTCAAAACATTGCTGTTTTTCATGGTAAGGACATTGGCGTGGATAAACGCAATCGAGTCCTCGGCGCGAACCGGCGCCAGTGTTGACAAAACAAAAAGCAAGACCGGCAATGTCCGTTGGACCCACATACAATTTCCTCCGCAGAACGCTTCAGTAAGGCGCATTTTATAGAAAGTTTAAACTGTAGAACAGAATGACTTTTAGTCGTGATGCGCACAAGCGGTTCGCATCAACGCACAGTTCTTTCTTTTCATCGCAACCCTTCGTCACTCGCCGCATTTAGGATGCAGTTCGCCGAATGCGCATTGTACGTTAAAGGTTCTTTTCGTACCTTTCCCCCGATTTCATCCGTGTACGGGGCTCGCGCCGTCTTCTGCGCAAGAGACGGGTGGGATCTTTGCATTTTATGAAACCCTTAAGGAGAGAATAAATGAAAACCGCAATGATCGCTTTAGCCAGCGCTCTATTTATCGCCCCGGCCGCGCTGGCCAGTTTTCAGGAAGTTTCTGACAACTACAAGTCGGATGCGTTCAACGCAGCTGACGAAGATTGGCTCCGTAATATGGAGAATCTTTACAGCGAATGTGGCGAATTCGGCAACAGCGGGTATTCGAGAATCCAGGTTTTGGCGCTCAGATACCAAGCGCTCGGTGAGGCGCTTGATTCATCCAATCAGACCGCGGTGAGCGAAGCGGCCCAGAAGCTTTCAAAAGCTATCGGCACGAATGGACGGTTTGAAACCTGCTGGGATAAAGTTTCCCGCATGGAAGGCCTGAGCAAGAAATTCAAGCGCGATCTGAAAACGCTTTAAACCGTACGCGCTTGTCGCAGAGATTGCCCCTTCGGCTAAGCGCTTGACCGGCGCCGGTCTCGTCCCCGGCGCCGGTTTTCGTGACTGCTGACAATGATTGAACCCGCCTGATTGAGGCTCCATAAGCGGCTTGCAATAAGCTGTTGTAGGGAGCGCTGGCGCAATGTCCTTAAAACTCATCCATTTTCCCATGACCCGGTCCCTCAGGGTTGTCTGGGCCCTTTATGAACTCGGTCTTGATGCGGAAATTGAAACCAGGCTCTTCGACCGGCCGAAACTTAAAGATCCGGACTATCTGAAACTCAATCCGCTTGGCAAAACGCCGGTGTTTTTCGACGGCGGCAAGCGCATGGTCGAGTCGGTCGCCATTATCGAATACCTCGCCAACCGTTACGCGGACGGGATGCTGTCGCGCCGTCCGCAAGACGCCGATTACGCGGACTATGTTCAGTGGATGCAATTCGGCGAAGCTGGTATGGGCGGGTATGTGAGCATGTTGCTCGGCCATACGATGCTGTTGCCGGAAGAGCAGCGCATCGAGGCGATGAAAGTCTGGTCCGTCAATGAAACGCAGAACTGCCTGAATTTTATCGAATCGGAAATCGACGACAGGGATTACCTGCTGGGCGATTTCTCGCTGTGCGATATATCGGTCGGATATCTTCTGTTTTTGTTGAAAATCTCCCGCAACGGCAATCTCTTTGGCGAGAAAACATCCAATTATTTCAACAGGATAAAAGAGCGCGACGCATGGAAGCGGGCGAGCGCGCTGAAGCCTGAATAAGAAACGCCGCCGCCGAGAGAAAAGGCGTCCGGCTCTCCCCCAAAACCTGCAGGACTGATTATTCCGTAGCCGGAGCAACCGCCCCCTCAGCAACGGCCGCGGCTGGTTGCGAGTCGCAGTCGCGTCCTTCGTAAAGGCCGACCATATAGATCCAGCGCTTCTCGGCGATCGCCTTGCGCATCGCTTCTTCTTCCTTTTTCTTTTTGGATGATCGGCCGAGGAGGCCTCCAACCTGGCCGATGGCGCTCGCCGCGACCCCGCCGCCGGCCCGAAGCGCAGCGTGCTGGGCGAGCCCCGTGCCGATATTCGCCATATGCTCGCCGTCCATGAGACCGTCCGCCGGCGAGCCGCCAAGGACCACCTCCATGTTCGCCGCTTCGTCGATCAGCTGGTCGCAGGTGAGGCGCGCATCGCCCATTTTCATCGGCTGGGTCAGGATGATGTCCTCCGCCGGATCGTCCTTTTTGGCGAGCGCCGCCGATCCAAAACAAACTGCCGTAGCAGCGGAAGCAAGAATAAGTTTTTTCATTGGTATCCCCTTCAAGTCTCAAAGCTTGAGGGAATCAATGGCGCGGTCCCGCCGCTGGGGATTGTATATTTCCGACAACGAAAAACGGCGGCGCGATTGGCCGCGCCGCCGCTGACACAATTCCATGGCTCGCCTAGCGCGCCGGAAACGCCTTCGAATTGCGCAGGATCAGCGCGGAAATGAGCGCGATGATGAGGCCGACGGGAAAGATTTCTGAAAACGTAATTGGTAACCGATACAATGGGTTAGCGTAGTTTTTCACCATCGCCTCCATGTTCTCGACGATCTTTTGAAGTTCCTCGCCTGTGACGCCCTCAGCCTTTTTCTTTTCAATGAGCCCGTCCGTATAGTCGTTGATGAAGGCGTAGTCGGTGGAGGCGAGATAGGCCTCCCATCCGGCGACGTAAAAGACGCCGGCGACCGCTGCAATGGCGAGCCCCAACCCGAAGGCCGGGCCGAATTTGATCACCCCGCCGAGATTCTGATCGCGGTGGCGTTTGATCCCTATAAAGATCAATGACAGCGCAATTAGCATGATGAGATAGCCGAAGGCCTGCGATGAGGCGCCGCCTTCGCCGCCGCTCATGGCGATGCCGGCGGTCATCACCGAGATGACAATCACCCCGGCGATGGTTCCGTAAATAAGCGCAATTTTGAGCATGTCGCCCTCCCTGAAGCTGCGCGCGGCGCTTACGCCGGCGGCTGAAAAATTCCCAAAAGATTACCCTCCGGGTCGTTGAACCAGGCAAAACGGCCCCCATTGCCTGGAATATCGATTGGCCCGATCGCCACCTTGCCGCCGGCCTTTTTAATATTATCGCAAGCCGCGTCGGCGTCGGGAACGTCCATATAAACCATGACATAGTTGTGGGGCTCGTGCCCGAGCGCTGTGATCGCCCCGTCGATACCCCTGCCGCCGCCGGTTTCGACCCCCGTATTGAATGCGGCGTCTTTGGTCTTCCAGCCAAAGACCTTTTCATAAAACCGCCTTGTGGCTGGGCTGTCCTTGCAGCCGATTTCAAAGCGGGTGACGGGCGCGCCCATGGGTTTCTCCTTTTGCCTTGCTATCGAAACCCACAATTCGTGATTTCCGGCTGTTTCGCTATCGCCCAAAGGGGTGATTTCGGCAAAATCGCCCGGAATTACGGGATCAGGGCCAGTTCTTTCGCTTTCTGGATGGCTTGGGTCCGCCGCGAGACATCGAGTTTTTCATAAAGCCGGGCGATGTGCGTTTTGACGGTGTTGGGGGAGATATCGAGCTTGCGCGCGATCTCCTTGTTGGTGAGACCGCCGGAGAGATGGCCGAGGGTTTCAAGCTCGCGGTCCGTAATGCCGAGGGAGGCGATTGCCGCCTTGTTCAGCTCAAATGGTCCGGGCTCGGTCTTTCGGGTGAGGCGGCGCCCGACCCAGACCCCGAGCGCCGCAAAGCCGCCCGCAATCAGGATGATATAAATCTCTCCGGCGAATACGCGAGTGACGTATTTGTACTCAAGCCATTCAAGAGCGAGGGCCGCCGCCGCGAGGATCGCGGCATAGAGAATAATGGTGCGCGTCATATTCGCCATTCTGGCCGCGTTGCAGAGATACGCAAGCACCGGGAATGTTTTCGATCAGCCCCTTGTCCGGGGCGCCCCCCGAGGGCGGT
This sequence comes from Parvularculaceae bacterium UBA4496, assembly GCA_002388885.1. Lineage (GTDB taxonomy): Bacteria > Pseudomonadota > Alphaproteobacteria > Caulobacterales > Parvularculaceae > Hyphococcus. The sequence goes on from DGNI01000002.1 coordinate 28,534, forward strand.
GGACCATAAAGTATTGAAAAAAAGCCGTTATTTACGACGCAGGGCCGATGAATTCGACCCCGCATTCACCTGCTTCGACCGCCCGTCCGGCTTCCCTAAGCGCGGCGTGGGCTTCGCGCGGCCGGTCGGTGGCGATGATATCCGCGCCCTGCGCTGCGATGTCCGCGTATAATTGTTCGTACCCGGAGCGTTCGATGTCGTTGTCGATCGAGTCCCGCCCGCCGAGCGTGCCGAAGATCACCTCGACGTCGCGGCTCGCGAGCATGGAAAAGAGGCGCGGCCGCGGATCCTCGGTGCCGGTGAAGCCAAGAATGTGTGTGTCAGGGACGCCGGAGGCGACGGCGCGGTTGAGTTCGGATTGCGTATCCAGCGACAGGGAGATCATGGCGCCGGGCAGGAGGTCGTGCAGCTTCGCCGCCGAGGCCATGGAGTAGGCGATCAGGATCACCCGATCCTCCGCACCCTGACGTTTGATTTCTTCAGCAACGGCCTCGTATTTCGTTGATCGCTTGAAATCGATCTCGAGGATCGTGCGCCCCTCGGCCCAGGCGAGCGCATCGTCGAAACGCGTCGGGGCGAATTCGGTTTTGCGACCGTCATTATCCTCAAGGTGCAAGGTCTGAAGCTCGCCCCAGCTCATGCCGTTGGCCGCGCCGCCGCCGGTCGTAGTCCGCTCAAGCGTGTCGTCATGCATGAGATAGAGAACGCCGTCCGATGACGTAGCGACATCGATTTCCATGAGCGCCGGCGTTTGGGCGAGGACAGCGGCCATGGTTTCAACGGCGTTTTCCGGATAGCCGGGATAGGGCCCGCCGCGGTGGGCGGCGACAAGCGCCGCGCCGGTCTCCTCGAGGCAGTCGAAAAAGGCGTTGAGCCCGCCTTCGGGGTCGATCCGCCAGCCCGGTAGGGCCGCGGCGCCATCATATGAATCTGTGTTGGTTACAGAGTCACTGCAGGCGGATATAGCGAAGACCGAACCGGCTATTAACCAACGAACCATTTGATTTACTTCCACTTTAAGGCATTACCACTATGGCGCCGGCACTCTCGCCGCTCTCGAGCAGGCGATGGGCGTCGGCGATATCCGCAAGATTGAAGCGATGGCTGATTTTGGGCTTGAGCGCGCCTTTCGCGACCATCTCGAACAGCGCCGCCGCCATTGCCGGCAGACGGTCCGGCGTCGCGTAATGAAAGAGCGTGGGCCTAGTGAGGGTGAGCGAGCCGCGCCTTGAAAGCTCCAGGGGAGCCACCGCCGGGACGGGCCCCGAGGCGTTGCCGAACGTCACCATGTGGCCGCGCATGGCGAGACTGTCGAGCGAGGCCTCGAATGTCGCCGCGCCGACGGAGTCATACGCCACCTGAACGCCGAGCCCGCCGGTGATAGAGCGCACGTCGGCGGCGATAGAGTCAGTCTTTGTACGGATGATAACGTCGTCGGCGCCATTTTCCTTTGCAACGGCGACCTTGGCCTCGTTGCCGACGACCGCGATCACCCGCGCGCCGATATGCTTCGCCCATTGGGTCAACAGAACGCCGACGCCGCCGGCGGCGGCATGAATGAGACAGGCGTTATTTTTCTTCAGTGGAAAGACCTGGCGCACCAGCATTTCAACCGTGAGCCCTTTCAGGAAGATCGCCGCAGCGACATCGTCCGGCACGCCGTCCGGCACTTTCGCGGCCATCGCCGCAGGGACGTTTGCTTCCTCTGCATAGGCCCCGCCGCCGCCGATATAGGCGACGCGGTCGCCCTTCTTGAAAGCGTCAATGCCTTCGCCAACGGCCTCAACGACGCCTGCGGCCTCAGTCCCCAGTACCGCTGGCATGGAGACGGGGTAGAGTCCCGTACGCTGGTAAATATCGATGAAATTCAAGCCGATAGCCGATTGCCGGATTCGGATCTGGCCCGCGGACGGGGGCTCGAGGTCGCGGTTACGAAGTTCGAATTTCTCCGGCCCGCCGGGTTCGTCGATAAAGACGGCTTTGCTCATCTGGCTCTCCAATATCAAAGGCCGCCGGAAACACTAACCGGCAACCGCTTCGATCTCCACTGCGGCCCCAAAGGGAAGCGCCCTGACGGCGATACAGGTGCGCGCCGGGTAAGGCTTCGCAAAGGCGCGGGCGTAGATATCGTTCATGGCGGCGAACTCCGCCATGTCGGTGAGATAGACGTTGACCTTGACGATATCGTCGAGGGTCTTGCCGGCGGCGGTGAGAACTGCACCGAGATTTTTGAACGCCTGTTCGGTTTCGGCGCCGACGCCGCCTTCTGCAAGCGCGCCGGCATCAGGATCAAGACCGATCTGGCCGCTCACATAAAGCGCCGCCCCGAGCCTCACGGCGGGCGATAAGGGAATGTTGTCGAGCTTGGAATTTTGAAGGGTGACAGCGTCTCGCGCCATGGCGAATGCTCCGTTCTGATTTCTGTTTTGGGCGCGCGGGGTAGGGGCCGGCGCCGGTTGAACGTGCAGATAGGCGCGGCTCATCACCCCGGCAAAGGATATTTTTTGCGGCGGCTTTTACTTTGGCTATTCGTTGGCTATGTTGTTGTAAATAAATGTAAAATCAGCGCGCTACATTCTCTGCACAGGTAATATTCCATACGCTGCTATATTGCCGGCCGGGTTTGCGTTATGGCGTCCGCAACGCGGAAGCAGGAAGGTTCGCTCCATGAAACTCACCATTAACATCGACTGCACGCCGGCCGAGGCGCGGGCCTTTTTCGGCCAGCCGGATCTTGAGCCCATGAACGACATGATCGTCGAGGAAATGATGAAGCGGGCCAGGGAAAACATGGACACCCTCGCCGACCCGGAACGGATGATGGCGCAGTGGATGACGCTATCCGGCAAGAGCTTCGAGCAGTTCCAGAACATGATGGGCGCCGCCATGGGCGGGGCGAAAAAGAAATAACGACGCCCGGCGCCCGATGAAAAAAAACGCCGACACGATCTTCGCGAAGGCGTCCGGCGCGGGCAAGGCGGGCGTCGCCGTTTTTCGTCTGTCGGGTCCGGATTCGCACAAGCTCGCCAGCGCATTAGTTGGTAAACGGATTAATAATAGAGAGGCGAAACTGGTCTCTTTACGCGACCCCGAGACCGGCGAATTGATCGATCGCGGACTGGCCATACTTTTCCGCGCCCCGAAAAGTTTCACAGGCGAGGACGTCGCCGAATTTCACCTGCACGGGTCGCGCGCGGTCGAAACGGGCCTTTATGAGACGCTTTCCAGCCTCGGCGCGCGGCCCGCAGAGGCCGGCGAGTTCACCCTGCGCGCGCTGAAGAACGGCAAGCTCGATCTCGCCCAGGTTGAGGCGCTCGCCGATCTTATCGATGCCGAAACGATGCTACAGAAAAAGCAGGCTTTGGGTCAGCTCGATGGACGGCTGTCGGCGCTGGCGGAAGGCTGGCGCCAGCAGATTTTGAACGTGCTGGCGCCCCTCGAAGCCGACATCGATTTCCCGGACGAGGGCGACGTGCCGGCCGCTGTCGCGGCCAATGCGGGACCGGCGATCCGCGCCCTGAAAGAATCGTTAACCGCGTTTCTTGACCAGTCCATTCGTGCACGGACGATCCGCGAAGGCGTCTCGATTGCGGTCATCGGTCCGCCCAACGCCGGCAAGTCATCCCTCGTGAACGCGCTCGCCGGATCCGACGTCGCCATCGTTTCGGATATAGCCGGCACCACGCGCGACATCGTCGAAACGCGGCTCGATCTCGGCGGCATTGTTGCGGCGATCGCCGACACGGCGGGCATACACGGCGCCACAAAGGACAAAATCGAAGAAGAAGGCATGCGCCGCGCGCGCGCCAAAGCGGAACAAGCCGACTTGCGCATCGCCGTCCTCGATCCGGGCAGCGAATATGTTTCACGTGAAACGCTCGACCTTCTGAGGCCCGGCGATTTCCTGGTCTGGTCCAAGGCGGATCTCGCGCCGGTTGTGCCTGACGTGGATTTCGCGAAAGACGTTGTCGTGATGGCCGTCTCATCCAAGACCCGCCACGGACTCGACCCGTTTGTGGACGCGCTCACCGAAGCCGTCTCAGGGGGCCTTGATGCAGACGGCCCCGCCCTCACCCGCGAGCGTCATGCCGCGGCTGTTACCGAAGCCGTTGACGCCCTCGTCCGCGCTGAAGCGCTGATCGCCACCGCCCCTGAGCTTGCCGCCGAGGACGCGCGCCTCGCCGCCCGGGCGCTGGGCCAGATTACCGGCGCCGTGGGCGTCGAAGACGTTTTGGGCGAGATTTTCTCGAGTTTTTGTATCGGCAAATGAGCCGCTTAGACGGCTATTGCCTCGTCCTCAGACCGGGTGTTCCGGATCAGGCGCAGGCGCGCCGCCGCCTTGTGCAGCACCGCCGCCGCATCGTGTTCGCCACGTAATTCGAGCCGCAGCGCCGCTTTTTCATAGTTCTGGTACTTCTCGGCGAGCCGCTCGGAAATCTGCTCGGCCAGCATTGTCCCGTCTTGAGGCGCTATTGGTGCGTCCGGCGTACCAAAAAGCGTCTTTCTTGTTGCGGTAGCGTTATTGTTATGCCGCGTCATAAAGAACCCTATCCATGTCTATTACGAACAGTGTGAAGGCACTACTGCAGCATGCGTGCCCTGAACTGGGGCCGGGATTGATGCTTTCCGAATTGTAAAGTTCGGGGGCCCACCCCCTTGAACTGGCCCGAAACAATTCGTGACATTAAAACTTATCCTCGCCCTCTCCGGCGGCCTTAGACTGGCCCCGTGAAACGATTTTGAAAGCGCCGTTTGCTAGGAAACGCCCATGTGCGTGACCCCGGCGAGCGAGTTCTTCTGGATCGGCCTGGCGCTGCTGCTGGCGGTGGGGTTCGTCTGTTTCCGGGTTTTTCGCCGGTTCTGGCGCGATGCTTCTGCGGCGCAAGACGCCCGGAGCTGGGCCGAGGTCTTTAACGACCATGGCCCGCCGCTGGTCAACGTCGGGCTGTGGCTGACGATCCTGATCCTCGCGGGCTTTTCCTGCGGGCTCATCTAGCCGGCTCAAGACTGTTTCACGTGGAACACGGGAGCGCCCGCAATTAGCGGGTGCAATATCGGCGCTGACCACCTATATGGCGGCGCCAGAGGAAAGAGATGAAAGCGTACGATGTCATCGTCATAGGCGGAGGACACGCCGGCTGCGAAGCGGCTGCGGCGGCGGCAAGGGCCGGCGCGCGGACCCTGCTCGCCACCCACCGCCGGGATACCATCGGCGAGATGTCGTGCAATCCGGCCATTGGCGGGCTTGGCAAGGGCCATCTGGTGCGCGAGGTCGATGCGCTGGACGGCCTGATGGGCCGGGTGATCGACCGGGCGGGCATCCAGTTCCGCATGCTCAACCGCTCCAAGGGGCCGGCGGTGCGCGGCCCCCGGGCCCAGGCCGACCGCAGGCTCTACCGCGAGACCATGCAAGGCTTGCTGGCGGACTACCCAAACCTCGAGATCCTCGAGGCGGCGGTGGAGGACCTTCTCGTTGGGTCCCACCCCAACTCGAATGTTTCACGTGGAACAGACGGCAAGGAAGTTGTCACGGGAGTCGTGACATCTGACGGGACGGAAATCCGCGCGAAAGCAGTGGTGCTGACGACCGGCANNAAAGGCGTCATTCATATCGGCGACCGGCGTATCCCCGCGGGCCGGGCGAACGCGCGCGCCGAGAACAAGGAATGGGGCGGCGGTGTTGAAGCCCCGGCGGTCGGTCTGTCGGACCGGCTTTACGGACTAGGCCTCAAAATGGGGCGGCTCAAAACCGGCACCCCTGCCCGGCTCGATGGCCGCACGATTGACTGGGACCGGCTGGAAATGCAGCCGGCGGACGAGGCCCCCGTCCCGTTTTCCTTCCTGAATACCCGCATTGAGGTGCCGCAGATTTCCTGCGGGATCACTTACACGAATGCGGAAACGCACCGGCTTATCGAAGAAAACATAGGAAAATCAGCAGTTTACAGTGGCGGCATTTCGGGCCGCGGGCCGCGATACTGTCCCTCGATCGAGGACAAGGTGGTGCGGTTCGCCGAGCGCGAAAGCCACCAGATTTTTCTGGAGCCCGAGGGCCTCGACGATCACACGGTCTATCCGAACGGGATATCGACGTCCCTGCCGGAGGACGTGCAGGCGGCGTTCCTGAAGACTATTCCGGGCCTCGAGAAGGCTGAGGTCGTCCGCTACGGATACGCCATAGAGTATGACTATGTGGACCCGCGCGAGCTCACCGGGACGCTGGAGACCAAGGCCCTGCCCGGACTTTTTCTCGCCGGTCAGATCAACGGCACCACAGGCTATGAAGAAGCGGCGGCGCAAGGGCTGATGGCGGGCGTCAACGCCGCACGGAAGGCCGCGGGAGGCGATAAATTCATCCTCGACCGGTCGCAGGCCTATATCGGCGTGATGATCG
>DGNI01000091.1 GCA_002388885.1 Parvularculaceae bacterium UBA4496
CTTCGCCTGTTCGATAGCGTTCGGCACCGACTCAAGCCGCATGCGCCGCCCATACCGCAGTGACGGAAAATTCGTGCAGTCACCCGCCGCAAAGATTTGCTCGTCGCTGGTGCGGGCGTATTCATCGACGACAATGCCGTTCCCGACTTCGAGCCCCGCTTCGGCTGCAAGGGTTTCATCCGGAACGGCGCCAATGCCGATCAGAACGGATTCACAATCGATGATTTCACCTGTCGTCAGTTTGACTCCGGTGACCTTGCCGTTCTCACTGACAAATTCATCGAGCGCAGAGCCCAGTCTCAAATCAACGCCGGCATCGCGATGCAATTTCTGATAGAATTCGGAAACAGCTTTGCCGGCGACGCGCGCCAGCACGCGGTCCGCCATCTCCAGCAGCGTCACATTGCGCCCCGCCTGTCGCGCGACAGCNNCGCCACCTCAAGGCCGATATAGCCAGCGCCAACAATGACCACGCGGCCATCGCAGTTCAATATCGACCGCAGCGCATCGCTATCCGCCATGGTGCGAAGGTAGAATATATTCTCAAGTTCAGCGCCCGGCGAATTCAGCCGCCGGGGCGGCGCGCCGGTCGCTATCAGCAATTTATCATAATGCGTTTCGACGTCGCGTTCAGTTATTACTATTTGCGCGCCGCGATCGATAAGTCTGACTCTTTCACTAAGCCGAAGAGAAATCCGCTGCTGCTCGTAAAAGGCGCATGGACGCAGCAACAGCCGCACTTCTTCAAGCTCACCCTTAAGATACGCCTTTGAAAGCGGCGGGCGCTGATATGGCGCGGCAGGCTCATCACCGAACATCACAATCTCGCCAGCGAATCCTGCTTGCCGTAATGAGACGGCTCCTTGCGCGCCCGCCTGCCCCGCGCCGATTATGATAATTCTAGTCGCCAAAACAGTTCCCTGGCTTGAAAATGGCGCGTTCTATTTCTTTCAAATCCATTTTCTCACCAATAGTTTGAAAACGAGGCAGCGCCAATCGGAAGCGTACAGTAACCACCTCTTTAGCTAGAAATGCGACGGAAGAAACCGCTCTGCAAATCTGATTGTGGTAGGGAGCAATATTGAGCCGACATTTCCTTTAACACTCAACTTTACTACCCGCAGGACAGATCAGCTCCAAGCATTGCAAAACATCAGCCTCGATTTCCAAAAATTTGCCGGAGTGATCCCCTGACCCGCGCAAATCACGTTTCCATCACAACCTTAGATCGAGCTGGCCCGTTAGCACTACAAATGGTGGTGTGCGCAGTCTCGCTCGAACCCAGCTTTGCAGTCATTTTCCCTGTTTACAGGGAATTTACAGGGAATAATCGTGGTTTTCGAGGCAAAAAGCCGAATCTCCTCCTGAATTTCTTCTAAAAAACAGCATCTTATGGGCGAATTCCCTGCTCGAAATTAACAGGGAACCTAATTCCAGCATCAGCGAAAAATATACGGGGATCAGGGAATGGAAATTCAACTGCAGCGTAAACGGCGACGTTGCCGGAGCCGAAGCCCGTCGGATCGGTCAGGGGCTTTTGTCTTGAGCAGGCAGTTGACAAAAACCGCGACTGAGAATCAAGATTCGAATCGGTGGGTAAACGTAAGTTTGTGATGGTTCAGTCAGCGGGCGTGCGGTGTGAGGCACCAATGAATGTCCGCGAGTATTCATTGAAGTGGAGTACAGTACATGAGTTCCAGTGCACCCCCTGCCCCCCTGCTTAGCTTACCCATCAACTCTCTCAAGAAGTTCCCGAAAAGGGCTCGAACCCATTCGAAAAAACAAATCCGCCAGATCGCGGAAAGCATCAAGGTTTTCGGTTTTACAAACCCGGTCCTGATCGACGAGGAAAATCAGATTCTCGCCGGCCATGGCCGCGTAGAAGCCGCCAAACTCTTGGGGTTCGAAACGGTTCCCTGCCGGCTGATCTCCGCAATGTCCGATGCGGAAAAGCGCGCCTATGTGCTGGCCGACAACAAGCTCGCGTTGAACGCCGGCTGGGACGAGGAATTGCTGGCTGCGGAACTCGGCGAGCTCCTCAATCTCGACCTTGATTTCGATGTCGGCGTTACCGGTTTTTCGATCCCGGAAATCGACGGGCTTATGGAAGGGCTGGCGCCGGAAGAACCGGGCGATCCGGCCGATGACTTGCCGGGGAAAGACGGCCCGTCGCTCTGCCGGCCTGGCGACCTCTGGCTGCTGGGCGAGCATCGCCTCGTCTGCGGCGATGCGCGCGATCCTGACGTCGTCTCGGGACTGATGAATGGCCAGAAGGCGCGCATGGTATTCACTGATCCGCCGTACAACGTGCCGATGGTCGGCCATGCCGGCGGCCTTGGAAAGATCAAACACCCTGATTTCCAGGCGGCGTCAGGCGAAATGAGCCAGTCCGAATTTACGGCTTTCCTTGAAGCTCCCATGCGCAATATGGCCGACCATAGCGTTGATGGCGCCATTCATTTCATTTGCATGGACTGGCGGCATATGGCCGAGATCATGGCCGCGGGCGGCAAGGTCTACGAGGAGCTTAAAAACCTCATCGTATGGGCCAAAGACAATGGCGGCACGGGGAGCTTCTACCGCTCGCGCCATGAACTGATTTTTGCGTTCAAGCACGGCAAGGCCCCTCACCTCAATAATTTCGAACTCGGCCAGTATGGGCGTTATCGCACCAATGTCTGGAATTATCGGGGCGTTAATTCGGCGAGCGCAACGCGTATGGAAGAACTGGCGATGCATCCCACCGTCAAGCCAGTGCAGATGATCGCCGACGCCATCAAGGATGTCTCGGCGCGTGGAGATGTTGTCCTCGACCTTTTTGGCGGCTCGGGTTCAACGCTCATCGCCGCCGAGAAAACCAAACGGCGCGCCTTTCTTTGCGAAATCGATCCCGTCTATTGCGACCGTATCATCCGGCGCTGGGAGGCGTACGCCAAAGATGAAGCTGAACAACTCGTCTGCGGCCTTGGCGCCATGATTGATGAGGAGGCGGCGTAATGCCTAAAAAAACGGTCGTCAAATCCATCAAAATGCGCCCTCAGTCCGATGAAGGGTATAAAACGGGATATCGCAATCCTCCTAAGGAACATCAGTTCAAAAAGGGTCAATCGGGTAATCCCAGCGGCCGGCCGAAAGGATCCAAAAACAATCCGCGCCCACTTGGTACTGACGAGCTTACGGACCTAATTCTCCGCGAAGCAAATCGCAAGATCGACGTCCAGGAGCATGGCAAAACGGTTACGCTATCTATGGCCGAAACCGTTATGCGATCGCTTTCGGTGAAAGCCGCCAAGGGACACGACAGAGCGCAAAAAGTGTTCCTGGACACCGTCAGCAAGGCTCAGCAAATCCGGAAAAACGAAGAGCACGAATACATTGCCACGATGTGCGAATACAAACGCAAATTGACTGAGGAACTGATTGAGCGGAAACGATCCGGAAAGACCGGACCAGAACCTGTTCCGCATCCAGACGATATCGTCATCGACCCGCGGAAAGGTACCGTCGAAATCAGAGGGCCAGTGACGCAAGAAGAAAAAGCGATTCTTGACTATCTGATTGATCGCGAACAAGCATCTAGAGAAGAGGTTGAAATTCTCAATCATCATTTAGATGATGAGTGGCGGTGTGACGACCGGGAAATGTATGAGGCGGAACTTAGGGACGCTGAAGAGCAGGTTGAATACTTTCAGGATTGTATCAGAAAACTTCGCGGAGAGCGGAAAGACGAATTCGACCTCGTACGAGCACACAAAGATTTCAAAGAAAAAGGAATATTGCCTATTCATCTGGAATAGGACCAATATAGAAAAAAAGGTCTTGTTCAAGGTTTTCCGTATCAAAAATTCCTTTTCCACGACCAATATTGCGTACTTAGTAAACGCCCACTTGCGATGACGGTGAAAGCGTACGGCAAATATTGCAACTCAGCCAAATACAAATCAGTTTAGGCATTACTCGCTTTTGCCTCGATTTCGCCAAGCTTAATGGCGCATCTTCACACCCCTCACTTCGGGAGATTGCAACATGATATTCTGAAATCTCGATTTCGGTAGAGACCGATAAGGTTACCAACGACAACCTTACTATCAAAAGGATCCGCTCAGCTGAATGGTCACTGTCCGAGCATATCGCCTGTTCCGCAGCTCGATAAACTCTATCGGTGATAGCACACGATCGCCAAAAAACTTCTCACGACGCCTTTTTTCTCCCGCGCCCAATACATTCTGTATTGAAACGGTGAGTTTCATATCTTTAAAGCGGTAAATCTCCACATAAGCATCAAGGTCCGGCTCTTCGCGCTGTCTCTCAAACTCGTCGAGGCCAAATTCATCTTCAGGCGCTCCAATATCAAGATCCCATCCCCAAGCAAGCCCATGGGCGCGAAAGTCTTGACGATATTCAAGGCTTGCCAACCAATCCTGCTCATTCGAAAATGCCCTCAGGACCCCTGTGACCAAATCGGTGACGCGCGTCGTGCGCCACTCCCCTTCAAAGTCCAGGCGAGCGTTTTTCAGTCCGATACTATCGAGCGGAAGTGAGCCATTTGCGCGCGCGCCCCAGCGTACGCCATCGCCGATATTGCCGGGCGTTTCATCCCCATCTCCGATGGGCAGAAAATCCTGAACATCATTCACCCAATGATGAAAACCTGTAATACGGAGCGCCGCGCCGCTGCTGAAACTTTTGTCAAATGTAGCCTCCGCAATCCACGCGGATTCCGGTCTCAAATCCGGGTTTCCGAACGCGACATCCTGATCTTCAAAGTCAGCCGCGCTGACAAAATCGAAAAAATCCAATTGTGATACATCACGATAGGCGCGCAACCGAAGCTGCTGACGATCAGTGCTCAAATATGCGACGGATAACCAGGGTTTTATGTAGAAGAAATTCCGGCGCGTAGTTGTGTCGCCCGACTGCGAAATTTGCGACGCTTCAAAACCAATATTGCTTTCAATTACGAATTTTCCGGGCGTCCATGCGTCTTGAACATCAAATTCGAACCGCCGTTCCATCACTTGTGTGTTTGCATCCGGCACAATTTCCTCAACAGGTCCGCTACCATCGTCTACGAAAAGAGAAAATACATTTTGGAGTTTATTGACCGCGCCTTCGCCGGAAACAACAAAGACATGATCCCTTACGCCTTCATGATTCAGAATCAACCGGCCTATCGTCTCGGTATTTCTTGCGCGTTCGGTGCTAATGCTAAGTTCCACGAAATCGGGGTCGTTTTCGTCCGGGTCTACCAATCTCTCTTTTTCCGGAAACAACTCACGGCGAAATAAGCCCACCACCTTGCCCGATAGCGCCGGGCCAAGTGGCGTTTCGTAGTCGGCGCCGAATTCAAAACTGCGAACTTTTTTATCGCTTTCCTGAAGCACTTCGAACGCCCTTACAGTGGCGAATAGAGGGCGCCGCAGCGAGTTTTCGAAGGTAATTTCACGTTCAAAGGACGTCTCGCTGTTGAATTGAAGGCGGCCCGGCCCGAGACTAGCGCCTGCATTCAAATTCAACGCAAATTCATACCCCTTTTCATTCTCGCTTTCGCTGCGCGTCTCAATCAGCATGGATGTCGCGTCGAATACGCGCTCATTCCCGAACTCGGCCCCTAGGCCGCGCTCGCCCGAGACGCCCACATTGAATTCAATCCCATTCCATCTCCCTTCGTAGGACGCTGAACCGAACGGAGCAAATGCTCGACCGCTGAGGCCAAATTCAGCTCCAATTTTCCAGGCCGCTCTACCTTCGCTATCCTGTTTTGTAAGGACATTAATGATTTTCGTTTGTCCGCGAAGGTCGAACCCGGCAAGAGACCCGGTGATAACGTCGATTCGGACAACATTCTGTGCCGGGATGCGGTCGAGAATATCTGAGACTGTTTCAGATTTCGCACTCGGCCTTTCGCCATTGATCAGAACGTTACCAGCGACGCCTCCGAAACCACGCCTCTCTTGCCCATCGTCAAGCTGAAATCCCGGTACCTGCCGAACAATGTCCAATGCGGTTACAGGCTGGTACTGGTCAAAATAAGCCGCGGAATAGCTTTCAGAACAGTCGTCACAATCTGGCGCCGCAGATTCTGCTGCCCTGCAATCCGGCTCGATCCAGACGATCCAAATAAGAATCGCAACAAATAATGACCGCATGATTTACTCGCTGGTCCGCAACATATTTTTCGGCTTCCAGCTCCTAAAAAAACATACGTGCCAGCCCAAGGTGAAATTGAAACAAGGGCCGCAAATGCAGCCCTTGTCTCGGTGCGCTGACCGGGAGGAGATCAGCTTGGATTCGTAATGCCACAGATTAACATTAAACTATGAATGTTGTTATCAAAGCGCAACACGAAGTGTCAGTTGAACTACAGGGGTCGATTGTTCGCGTTCAATTTCATAACCGTCAACATTTCCGGCAATCGCATTCGCGATAATCTCATCGCCGGTGTCACCATCAAAGTTCTCCTCGGTCTGAAATGAACTTGCGTCCAGTACGTTGTTTCCACTTAAGCGCAAAACAACAGAATCCTGAAAGCGTTTCTCGACGAATAGCTCCAAATTGCCATCGACTGTACCTCGTTCAATTTCACCGAAGAAGTGAGATGTGTACATGCCTTGTTTTTGATAGCTGGCGCCGAAACTGACCCCCACATTTGGGATCGATTGAGTAACGCCGACGTTGTAAACATATGTCGGTTGCTGATTGATGCGCACATCCCGATCGAAATTGGGGTCGAATCGCTCCGAATAGAGCCGTGTGTAGTTTGCAAACAAACCAGTATCAGGCAGGCCGATCGCGGCCAACGAGGTACTCAAGTCAAACTCAAAGCCGTAGACTTTTGCAGAACCAACATTCTCGAAGGAATACACTCCGCCAGGCGTCATCGGGTCATTGTCCGGATCCTGATCGATTTGCACGAGTAGAATCAGATCATCGATATCTCGATAAAAGCCATTGATGCCCATGATCCCGCGGCCGGGGAGCTCAAACTCGAAACCAACATCAAAACCCTTGGCCGTTTCCGTCGTCAAAAACGGATTGCCACGCGTGATGTCATCATCTTCCGGCTCATCGCTGTCTTCAAACGGAATTCGCTGTTCAAAGCTCGGACGCCGCACTGTCTTGGCGAAACTCGCCCGAAATGAAGCCCAGTCGTTAAGGTCATACTGCAAATGAACGGATGGGTTTAATTGCGTGTCCTCAAGCGTGATTGGCGCGAACAAATCGCCGCTTTCCTTGGTGATTGTATGTTCCAAACGAGCGCCTGTTTCGATCCGCGCCCGATCGCTAAGCTGCCATTCAACCGCTACAAAACCATCATACCGGCTTTCTTTAAGATTGAAGACACCGCCGCCCGCTGCCGGCTCAAGCGGTTCAAGCACGCCGTCATCATAATCCGCAACGAGAATGGATGAGTCGCGATCGCGGAATTTTCCCTGAAACCCGATTTTTGACTGTACGCCGTTAATTCCCAGTGATGAGGCGAGGCCCGGCATATCATGGGTCAGCTTAGTGTCAGCTTGAAACTCCTTGTCCAGCGATTCGATGATTTCGATTTCCTGCAGCTCAGGACCGAAGGCGTTAATGCTTAAATCACTTAGAAGGTCCGCTTCTGTAGGCAGCACCATCAAGTCGTCCGGGTCCGCCTCAAGCTCATCGGAGATTTCAGAATTGTCGAATTGCGAATACTGAACACCGATTTCGAGTTCTGTATTCTGGCCCAGTGGTGTTGTGTACACACCTTCTGCGCCAAAATTCAGCTGATCAAACTTGGTGTCCTGCGCCTCAATAGTATCAAGGTTTGTTGGACTATCCTCAAAGATTAGGCCATCTTCGCGTTCCTCGCGATCAGTTTTGATCAGGAAACCGCGAAAAGCTATCTGGCTGTCATTATCGAACCGATACGTCATGTCGGCGTTGAAGGAAATATCCAGATTGTCACGTGTATCGAACTGAACGCCGCGCTCTTCCCCGTCTCCGACAACAGAGCCCGCAGAAGTATCAGAAAACGCGTCTGAAGCCGCTTGGAGCGATGAATAGTTATCACCCGAGAATACTTCTTGGACCGTAAGCTTCGGGTTGTACCGCTGCTGTACGTTCGCCGTGAGCGCATAGGTAAGCTTCTCGTCTTCGCTTCTGCCGATATAGGCGAGCGCACCGGCGCCGCGAAACTTTTCGTCGAAATTGTAGTACAATGCTGACGCCCTCCCCAGCACGCCAGGCGGTAGCGAAGCGCCATCTTTCAGGATGATATTGATGGTGCCGCCTATGCCCTGGCTGTCGATCTCGGCGCTAGGGCTGCGGATGATTTCAATTCGCTCAACCAGCTCTGCCGGAATCCGGTCAACGAGAATACTGCGATCGTTACCCGCCCCTGGCACTGGGCGGCCGTTGATCAATATCTGTGTGAACCCGCTGCCAAGCCCGCGTAGCTGCGGCGCGTCATACTCGCCAATATCACTTGTGAATGCGACGCCGGGCGTACGTTTAAGCGCGTCGCCAACGGAAATGGGTTCATATTGCTCGAAGAATTCACGATCATACGTTAACTCCGGATTGGCCGAAGTGGTGCGGTTTCGAGTGATGACCCGCCCTTCAACAATGATTTCATCACGAATTTGTTCGACGTCTTCATCTTGCGCAATGGCGGACATTGGCACCGCCAACGGCGCAGCAAGGCAAGAGCTCAGGAGCCCCAGCTTCAATTCGCTTAAACTCAGTTTTCTCATCGGTGTTACCCTCCCGGTTTCGCTTGCCAAACTTTTGCATTGCCTCTGACCATTTTTTTGCGACATTTTTTGCGGTCATAGCATTTCGATGCTAAAAAATACGAACAAATTTTCTATTTGTCAATTGATCTGGAATATTCTATCTATTTTGGGTCTGACGTAAGATAACTACAGGGAGTAAACGGCGATGAGGGGTTCGAAGCATCTGACATATCTGGGTTTTGCTGGCGCTTTGCTTGGCTTTCAAGGCTGCGATCAACTGGCCTTGGAACGACCAGAGGACGCTAAGGAGACCGATCAAGCGGTCGCCGCAACCTTAGAACTCGTCCCAACCCAGTTTGATGGAGCCAACATGGCAGTGCTGGCGATGGATGCGAATGGCGCGCCGGTAATCCTGGGCACAGATGAGCTTGGCGGCGTCGAGATTTACTCCGTTGCCGGTGAAAAGATAGGCAGCTTGCAAGCAGGAGAAGCTGAATCCATTGATATCCGATATAATGTGGATGTCGCCGGCGACGGCGGTGCTTTCCTGAGCGTTCTCGATGCGAGCGCGAACACCTTACGGTTCTTTACCCATTCCGCTACTGGAATAAATGACGTCACAGGGGTGCCGATCTCCACTGCCTTTGCCACGAAAGGCGTCTGCCTTCACAAAAACCGCACTGACCAAAATCTCTATGCTTTCATCGTCGGCGAGAATGGCGAAATTGATCAGTGGTTATTGTATGCTGATATCGCTGGAAAGGTCAGTGGACGAATCGTTCGCCGAATGAATGCCGCATCCGAAGTTGGCTATTGCGTCGCCAATGATCGCACTGGCGATATATATGCTTCAGAACAAGCTGTCGGCGTATGGCGTTTTTCTGCGAACCCAGAATCCGACATTGCCCCTGAGATCATCGATATTATCCGCTTTGGCAACATTGACGACGAAACTGGCGGCATTGCGATCGCAAACGGAACCGGCGGGAAAAGCTACCTGTTGGCCTCCAACGCATCGGTTAACAAGATCAATGTCTATGACATCGCCAATGATCACGAGTTTATTGGGTCAGTCAGCATAGACGCGCATGGCGCCATCGATGGTGTCGAGGAGCCAGGCGGCATTTTCGCCTTCAACCATCCTCTTTCAGATCCTTTTTCAGAAGGCGTGCTTATCGTCGCAGACGATGACAATGGCGATGATCCGACAAACTACAAGCTTGTTTCACTGGCAAGTATCGCTGGCGCGTTAGGAATCGACTTTGGCGCCGCGCCGATGGCCGACAGCACCGAGCCCGCGCCGATCGCTACGGTGTTTCCGACGCTCGAAACGCCGCCCGTCGGCAATCATGGCGATGCTGCGGATGACCCAGCGATATGGGTGCATCCTACCGACCCGTCTCTGAGTCTGGTCATCGGCACTGAAAAGCAGAACGGGCTTTATGTTTACGATCTCTCCGGCAATACGCTGCAACACCTGCCTGACGGTAAAATGAACAATGTCGATCTCCGTCATGGGTTTACACTTAATGGTGAGGAAACCACCATTGTGACCGCCAGCAACAGAACCGACGATACGCTTGCCATTTACGCAATCGATGTGGCGTCGCGCCGTCTCATAAATGTTGCGGATGGCCCCCAAGCGACGGGCATGACGGACCCGTATGGTCTTTGCATGTATCAAAGCGCCGCAAGCGGCACGACCTACGCAATCGTAAATGATACCGACGGCGTGGTTAAACAGTGGGCGCTGCGCGAGACGGCGCCTGGAAAAGTGTCAGCTGAGCTCATGCGTGAGTTTTCTGTCGGCTCCCAAACTGAAGGCTGCGTTGCTGACGACAGCACAGGCGTTCTTTTGATCGGTGAGGAAGCCGTAGGACTTTGGAAATACGGCGCTGAGCCCGAAGCTGGCGATGCTCGATCGGCTGTTGTGCTAGCGGCAGATGATGATGCGCTGAATCCGGACGTGGAAGGCGTTTCTATCTATCACAAGGAAAATGGTGAAGGGTATATTGTCGTTTCGAGTCAGGGCAGCGACAGCTATGTTCTCTATCAACTCCAAGCGCCGCACGAATTGGTCGGTACGTTTGCGATAATTGCCGACGGCGCAAGCGGTATTGATGGAGCTTCCGAAACTGATGGACTTGATGTCACGAGCGCGCCTCTTGGCGGCAAATTTCCGAAAGGATTGTTAGTCGTTCAAGACGGCCGGAATGTTCTTCCGCCGGAACCACAGAACTTCAAGTTCGTGTCGTGGGCGGATGTCGAGACCGCGCTCGACCTGGTTGAGTAAGCAAGAATAGGAGGCTTAGAATGAAGTCCTATACCCCCCTCGCACCCCGAAATGCATCGTTCAAATATCTCAGAACGATGCTTCTTCGAGCAGGCTCAGCGACCCTGCTCGCTGGCCTGACGGTCTCTTGCGCACACAACAGCGGCGGGGCTAATGAAAGCGCCGCTGCCGATCCGGAAAAAGCGAAAAACGTCATTCTTTTTGTCGGCGACGGTATGGGCGTCAGTACAGTCACCGCCATCCGAATCCTGGCCGGTCAGCTTGAGGGGCAATCAGGAGAAGAGTACGTGCTTTCATGGGAAAAATTCCCCCACGTAGCGCTTTCGAAGACATATAACACGAATCAACAGGTTCCCGATTCAGCGGGAACCGCGACGGCGATGCTGTCCGGCGTCAAGACCAAAGCCGGATTCATCGGAGTCGGCCCCACGCCGAAGAGAACAGACTGTGTCGCATCTCTTTCGCATCCCGTAGAAAGCATACTTGAGCGCGCCGAGCGCCAAGGGCTTTCCACCGGCATTGCAACAACAGCGCGTCTCACGCATGCCACGCCCGCTTCTGCATACGCTCATGCTCCGGAACGCGATTGGGAATCCATCGCCGACATGCCGGAAGCAGCAATCTCCGCCGGTTGTAAGGATATTGCTCAGCAACTGATCGAATTTCCGATTGGAAACGGTCTTGAAGTTGCTCTTGGAGGCGGTCGCTCAAACTTCCTTCCAAATACTGCGCAGGATCCTGAATACAGCGATCGGCAAGGCACCCGGACGGACGGGCGCGACCTTCCAAATGAGTGGGCGAACAGACAGAACGCTTCTTATGTCTGGAATGAGCATCAGTTTCACTCGGTAGACGTTTCCAAAACGGATCATCTGTTGGGACTGTTTGACACCGGCCATATGAAATTTTCACTGGATCGAAAGGACGATCAAGCGGGCGAACCATCGCTCGCCCATATGACAGAAAAAGCCATTAGAATTCTCCAAAAAAATGAAAAGGGATTCTTTCTACTCGTTGAAGGAGGTCGAATCGATCATGGCCATCATGAAGGCGTCGCAGCATTGGCGCTCCATGACGGCGTCGCTATGGCGGAAGCCGTCGCGGTGGCTGACCAAATGACTTCCGATGCTGATACGCTGATCATTGTAACTGCCGACCATAGCCACACATTCGTAATGGCAGGTTACCCGACGCGCGGTAATCCCATCCTTGGAAAAGTTATCGGCAACGATGATTTTGGCGAAGCGAAAGCCACTCCGGACCTACTAGGTGACAATCTGCCTTATACGACACTCGGTTACTACAATGGGCCCGGCGCCGTAACATCCCTTCCCCGGCCAGACATTTCTGACATCGACACGGAAACTCCCACCTATCACCAGCAAGCATTAATTCCGCGTTCCAGCGAAACGCATGGCGGCGAAGACGTTGCTATTTACGCCAAGGGCCCGGGTAGTGAACGAAATCACGGCGTCATGGAGCAAAGCTCAATTTACGATGTGATGCTGCAGGCATACGGGTTCGACAAAGAGTAATCTCGTTCACAAAGTTAATACTTGCAAATGCGCACCCTGTCTTCTTGCAGTTTCGTTTCTGACAGACAGGGTCGGAATTGCGACAAAAGTACTGACGTTTCATGTTTCAAAATCTTATACTTAGTGCTCACCGCGACAGTATTGCAATTTTCTCCAGCGTACTCGCAGGAAATTAATCCATCGATATCCAACTCGAAATCCAGTTTTGAGGTGGCGTTATCAGGATATGTCCAACTCGACGCAATCATTCCTTTTGCCGTCTCGCCTCAAAAGGATCACCCAGACCTTACTTTGCGTAGGGCTCGTCTGGCGCTCAAAACCACGTTTACAGAATGGCTGCTTCTGAAATCGGAAATCAATATCGACGATGCCGGCAACGCTCAGGCGACGTCTCTCTATCTTGAATATGCTGCCGCCGATAGCTATCCGAGAGTGCGTCTTGGTCAATTCAAAACACCGAACTCGCTCGACTACCTCACGTCCTCAAGGCACATATCAACGATTGAGCGGTCGCAATTCACAAACATATTCGAGTTTGACCGCCGCGTCGGCACTGCAGTCTTTTCCGACAGTGAGTCACATACATGGAATGCGGGCCTGTTTGCTGGCAACATTCATACTGATCCGTTCAGCAGCGGAATGGCGGCTGCGACGAGACTAACCTACGCGCCTGTGTCGACTGCATCTCGAGTAATCCACCTCGGCGCTTCTGCGAGATATCGCAAAAACCAAAGATTCTGCGAAGCAGACTCGCTTCCCTTCGATCAAGTTGAAACCGTTACTGAAGGTTTTGGAGATAGTTGCAACGGAATGCAAAAATCGGACTTGTTCGTTGGAATTGAGAACGCCATTTTATTTTCAAAGTTTTGGGTATCCGGAGAGATTGGCGTGTTGGCCGGTCTTGGAACGGAACAAGCCGCGGAGGAGAGGCTGCACGGCGGATATATCGAAGCCGGCTACGCTTTTGGGGGAACAAAAACATATACGGACGGCGCATTCGGCTTACCTTCTATTGATCGATCCTTGATGCGGGGCGGCCCCGGCGCATACTTTTTCGTCCTTCGCTATGACAACGCTGAAATTTCGCATTCAGGCGGCAGCAAGGAAACATTCACGGTCGGCCTTGACTGGTGGGCTACCAGGAATCTTCAGATGCGTATGAATCTTTACAGAACGCTCAAGAAACCTGACCCAGCCCTAGACACCGCCAACACCGAAGAAGCAAGTACTGGCTTATCTTTGCGATTGCAGGCTCAATTCTAGAACGACTAATCCATTACCGGAATCGAATAACTAGCCTGCGAAACATCTTCGGGCCAGCGTTGTGTTACTGTCTTTAATTTTGTCCAAAAACGAACGCCGTCCGGGCCGTGCTGGTTCGTATCGCCAAACCCTGACCTCTTCCAGCCGCCGAACGAGTAGTATGACAACGGCACGGGAATCGGAACATTGACGCCGATCATGCCGACATTGACCCGCGCCGCAAACTCCCGTGCGGCCGAACCGTTTCTGGTAAAGATGGCGACGCCGTTGCCGTATTGATGTTCGGACGGAAGTCTCAACGCCGTTTCAAAGTCGGGTGCACGAACAATCTGAAGCACTGGACCAAAGATTTCGTCCTGATAGGATTTCATCGTTGGCGTAACATGATCAAAAAGACTGCCTCCGAGATAGTATCCTTCTTCAAGCCCCTGAAGCGCAATGTTGCGCCCATCAACGACAAGCTCAGCGCCTTCCTTAACGCCCATCTCAATATAGTTTCTCACCCGTTCCACATGCGCGCGGGAGACTAACGGGCCAACATCCGATTCCTTGTCGAAAGGATGACCGATTTTCAGACTTTCTACTCGGGGCTTCAACATCCGAACAAGTTTATCGGCGGTCTCTTCGCCCACTGGCACAGCGACTGGCGTCGCCATGCAGCGTTCCCCGGCAGAACCAAACGCGCCTCCAATGAGTTGATTGACGGCATTATCTAAATCAGCGTCAGGCAATATGATCAGGTGGTTCTTTGCGCCGCCGAAGGCTTGCACACGCTTTCCATTATTTGCGCACGCCGCGTAGATCGACTGCGCAATATCAGAGGAACCGACGAAGCTGACTGCGGCAACGCGCGGATCGGCGATCAGTGAGTCCACAGCTTCCTTATCGCCATTCACGACATTCAGAACGCCGTCCGGAGCGCCGGCTTCCATCATTAGCTCCGCAAGCCTCATCGGCGCGGAAGGATCGCGCTCCGACGGCTTACAGATAAATGTGTTCCCGCATGCAATTGCAACCCCAAACATCCACATCGGAATCATTGCCGGAAAGTTGAATGGAGTGATGCCGACGCCGACGCCAAGTGGCTGACGAATTGAATAAACATCAATGCCGGGCCCAGCGCCTTCGGTATATTCGCCTTTCTGCAGGTGTGGAATGCCGCATGCAAATTCGATCACGTCGAGGCCGCGTTGAACATCACCGCGCGCGTCCGCAAGGACTTTCCCGTGCTCTGCAGAAATCAGACGCGCCAAAGTATCCATATCCTTCTCGACAAGCTCCTTGAATCGAAAAAGCACACGCGCGCGACGTTGTGGGTTCGTTGCAGACCAATCCGGAAAAGCTTTGCTAGCGGACGTAACAGCCTTCTCGACCTCGTCTTTGGAAGCCAGCGCTACCCGCCCCTGCACCGATCCGCTCGACGGATCTATGACATCGGCATTCCGCTTTGACGCGCCGGGAATCTCCCGGCCCCCAATAAAGTGGCCTCGTTCAAACATTTCTTTATCCAATTGCTATGATAGTTTCGGGATTAACGCTTGAGCATCCACTCGTGCGCCGGATCATTGTTGATCAACCAGGTTCGTCTCGGCCCTGCCATGACGTTGAGGTAATACATATCGTAGCCATGCGCTGCACCAACCGGATGGTAGCCGCGTGGAACCATCACTACGTCGCCGTCCTCAACGCACAGAGTTTCATCGAGACTGCGATCATCGGTGTAAACTCGCTGGAAACCAAATCCTTGCGGCGGGTTCATTCGGTAATAGTAGGTTTCCTCAAGAGCGGATTCTGCCGGCAGGTTATCGCTGTCATGTTTGTGCGGCGGATAACTCGACCAGTTTCCAGCGGGCGTGATGACCTCGGCAATGAGAAGGCTATCCGCAGGCTCGGTTTCGGGAAGGACATTACGTACGAACCGGCGATTGGAGCCTGATCCCCGATCCTCAACACCAATGTCTGCAGGTATGATAATACGAGGCTCGATACGCGACCAGCCGGGCGCCGTACAAATTGCGAGCTCCAACGATGTTGACGCCTGTATTTCACAAACTGCGTCCGCCGGCGCATAAAACGCATATGGCGCTTCATCGTCAAACACGCCGGTTCGACTGCCGATCTGGCCAAAATCTCTCGCATCGACCCGGAATTGCGCGCGTCCTGCGAGTATGACGAAACAAGTCTCGCGATCACGCACGGAATGCCTGATTGTCTGACCTTCACTGCAGCTGTGGATGCTGAATCCAACATAACGCCATCCAGCTGACTCTGGCGTTATATTGAGTATGCATCCGCTATCATTTGGCTCGGTCGGCCGAATGCGGAGACCGGACATGCCACAACCCCTTTCCTGTTATCCTTCGCCCAGCAATGTTTTCTGAGAAAGTTTTTTCAGCGTTTTAAGTCCCAGCGTTGAATACTCTTTTGGCGGCGCTTTGGCGGGATCTTGCTCCGCCTCGACAATGATCCAGCCGCTGTATTCAATGGCTTTCAGCGCTTCAAAAACGGGCGTAAAAGCTAGGTCGCCATCGCCGGGCGCGGTAAACATGCCCTCGATAACGCCGTCCAGGAAGCTGGCGCCGCGCACCCTGGTGTTTTCAAGCGTAGCCTGCCGGATATCCTTACAATGAACATGCACAATACGTTCCGGGTATTTTGAAATAGCGCTTGCCGCATCAATTCCACCGGCCGCCGCATGCCCCGTGTCCAGAACAAGCCCGACATTATCGTTCGTATCTTGCAGAAACCTGTCCAAGTCGCCGCCCGTCTCGACGATCGTTCCGAGATGGTGGTGATATGCGAGGCGCAGCCCTTGATCAGCGATGAAATCGCCGACGCTCGACATCCTGTCGCAAAACATCGTCCAGTCTTCTGATACGACAATGGGTTGATCCTCGAGCGGCGTTGCGCGGCTCGTGTGGGTTGCGTTGCTTGTTTCCGCTATAATGAAAACGTCACAGCCAAGCGCCTTCAACAGTTCAAGATGCGCCTGCAGCGCCTCGATTTCTGCTTCTGCATCCCGCAATAACAGATTTGAACTGTACCAGCCGCCAACAAGCTTCAGGTCATAGGATTTTAGAATAGGTGCAAGAACAGCAGCATCGCGGGGGAACTTGCCGCCGAGTTCGACGCCGTCAAACCCGATTTCTTGGATATCCGAAAGGCAGGCGTCGAGGGTCGTTTCCCCACCCAGCGATGGCAGATCATCATTTGTCCACGCAATAGGGCTCACGCCATATTTTATCATTCTGATTCTCTTTCCCGAATACGCTTGAGTTCGGCATCGTACTCTTGCCGCGCTTCCCGCACTTCTTTACGCTGGGACGTTTCTGGAACGGCGACATCCCACCAATGGCCTCCCGCTTCAGTGGTGCGATCGGGATCGGTTTCAATGATAATCACGCTTGTATGTTCGTTTTCTTTTGCGCGCTGAAGCGCCTTATCAAGCGCCTCGATGTTGGTTACCTTTTCGGAATGTGCGCCGAGGCTGCGTGCGTGTGCGGCAAAGTCAATTTCAGGCATCGCTTTTTGATCAGCATCTTTCATCAAATTATTGAAAGGAGCACCGCCGGTGGCGACCTGAAGTCGATTGATACAACCGAACCCCCGGTTGTCGAGCACAATGATAATTAGTTTTTGCCCTAGCAAAATCGATGTCGCTATTTCGGAATTCGCCATCAAATAGCTGCCGTCACCGACCATCACAAAAACATTGGGTGCGCCTACCGCCATCTTGACGCCCAACCCGCCAGCAATTTCGTATCCCATGCATGAATACCCGTATTCGACATGGTAGCCGCCGGCTGTCTCCGACCGCCACAGCTTATGCAACTCGCCTGGTAAGCCGCCGGCCGCGCATACGACGACATCGCCCCGGTCCGCCGATCTGTTTACGGCGCCGATAACTTGCGCATCCGAAGGAATATTGGAGCCGTCGTCGCGAGTTGCGTGTGCAACCGACAAAAGCCAGTCGTCACGCCAAGCAGCGCACTGAGTTTTCCATTCCGCCGAAACGGCATAACTTTGGACAAGCGAAGCCAACGCATCCAAGGTTTCGCCCGCATCGCCGACCACTGGCCTCCCCATGTGTTTTTGGGCGTCGAATGCAGCAATATTAATATGAACGAGTTTCTGCCCCGCTTTTCCAAGCAGGCTTTTCGATCCAGTGGTGAAATCCTGAAGACGGGTGCCAACACCAATAACCAGGTCCGCTTCAGAGGCCGCAGCGTTCGCCGCGCTGGAGCCAGTCACGCCAATCGCTCCAAGATTGCATTCATGGTCATGCGGTAGAGCGCTTTTGCCGGCCTGGGTTTCGGCGACCGGAATGCCTTTGGCTTCAGCAAACGCTGATAGCGTGGATTCCGCACCACTGTAAAGAACGCCGCCGCCCGCCACGATGAGGGGCTTCCTACTCACTTTCAGTTCCTGAACCAACTGCGATAGTTCGTCATTATCCGCGCGCGGACGCCGGATATTCCATACTTTCTCTTTAAAGAACTCTGTCGGGAAATTATATGCCTCGGCCTGCGTATCCTGACACAGGGCTAGCGTCACCGGCCCGCATGATGCCGGGTCCGTCATTGTGGCCATGGCGCGCGGCAATGCGTTCAATAACTGTTCAGGGCGCGTAATCCGGTCGAAATAGTTTGATACGGGCCGAAAGCAATCATTGGCCGATATGGTGGCGTCATGTGTCGCTTCAATTTGTTGAAGCACCGGGTCCGGGCGGCGGCCAGCAAAAACATCGCCAGGAAGAAACAACACAGGCAATCTGTTGACATGAGCGAGCGCCGCTGCAGTCACCATGTTGGTGGCGCCAGGACCGATTGACGTTGTACAAACCATGGCGCGGCGGCGTCGACTGGCCTTGGCGAATGCGATCGCCGCGTGCGCCATGGATTGCTCATTATGCGCACGATAAGTCGGCAAGTTCTCTCGAGCCTCATAGAGCGCTTCGCCCAGAGCCGAAACATTGCCGTGACCGAATATGGCCCAGACGCCGGCAAAGTAAGGAACGGCGCCGCTGTCGGCTTCCATCCGTTGCGCATGAAGATAGCGAACTAGCGCCTGAGCGGCTGTCAATCTGATTGAAGCCATGGACTAATTCCGTTCTCGCGCAGCTTGTTTCGCAGCATCCCAGCCTTTGACCAAACGTTTAAAATTGCGCATTAACTCCGATTTCAATTCCGCATCGGTTATCTTTCCCGCGAGCCAATGCTTCGCCGCGCCATTAAAAATAGTGCGGCCGACGGCAAAGCCTTTCACCAGCCGGCACCTTGCCGCAGCCGAGAAGGACTCTATCAAAGCATTTTCCTCGGCAGAAAGCCCTAAAACGACGATTCCTCTACAATACGTGTCATTTTCCAAAATCGCCGTTTCGATTGCGTTCCAGGCCGCATCGTTGGTTGACGGCTCCAATTTCCACCAGTCAGGATAAACTCCAAGGCTGTAAATTTTTCGGATAACGGACGCCGTGGTCGTCTCGTCACATTCGCCATGCTTTGACGCAATGATCTCAACAAGCAATTCGTGTCTGGTCCGCCTGCAAGCGTCAAACAGCCGGATAAGCTGCCGTTGCTGAGCCTGTTCCAATTGATCGGGATCATCGGGATGATAAAAAAGCAGGCACTTAACAACATGGTTTAGTGGCCATTCACTGATTTCCATGCCGATGTCGCCCTGCTGTTCAAAGGCCAGCGGTCTTGATCCGGGCAACTCAACAGGCCTGCCAATCCAGTAGGGAAAATCCGCGGCGATTTCGAGCGCTCTTTTGCCATAACGCCCGTCAAGCAAAACACCGAAGGTTGGATCGCCTTGAGCAATTTCATGAACACCCTCAAACGCGAGGCGCTTTAAGGTATCCAATCGTCCAATATCTGCGTCGAATTCCCGTGCAAGATCTTCCAATTGCGTGCGGTGATCGATCGCCAAAACCTTGAGAGAGTCGTAGTTCACCGCGCGTGTCGTCGACCAGTGAATATTTTCAAGCTGCGCATCTTCACGCAGCCTAGCCTGTCGCACCTTACTTTCCAGAAAGTAATTGAGTTCCGGCTCCGTCGGCATTGCTGGCGCGCAGCCATGTCGCGATACCACAATGGCGCCGGCCGCATTCGCGAGACGGCAACATTCAGCGGTTTCGGTGCCTCGCAACCAGCCCTTTAAGAATCCGCTCATAAAAGCGTCGCCGGCGCCAAGGACGTTAAAAACTTCGACGGGAAATCCTTCGCCTTCTATTCCGTCGTCGAGAAGGTCCGGAATCTCTTCCTCGAACGCCACACAACCGAGCGGGCCTCTTTTACAGACAATAAGAGCAGGAGTTTTCCTCCTAATATTCTTTATCGCGTCAATAGTATTTGTTGATCCGCCGAGAATATGAATTTCCTCTTCCGTCCCGACCACTAAATCACAGTCTGGAAGTATTTCCTGCAATACGTGGGTGACGTCTTCGTTGGTCACAAACCTGTCTTCCCCGCGGTCAGGTTTTGTAAGTCCCCACAATACCGGACGGTAGTCGATGTCGAAAACCACTTTCCGGCCGGCCTCCTTCGCTATACGGATTGCCGAAAGGCACGCGTCTCGCGGGGCAGGCTTCGAAAAATGTGTTCCGGTGACAAGAATGGATGCTGATGAGGCTATGTACTTCGGGTCAATATCTTCGACGCAAAGCGCCATGTCGGCGCAGTTTTCCCGGTAAAATATCAGCGGGAATTGTTCCTGATCCCTTATGCCAAGAATTACGAGCGCTGTGAGGCGTTCATCATCGACAACGATGCCTTGCGTTCCGACCCCTTCCCGCTCCATCTGCTCGCAGATAAAGCGTCCCATATGGTCGTCTCCAACACGGGTGATAATCCCGCTAGACAACCCTAACCGCGCAGAACCTATCGCAATATTGGCCGGACAACCGCCAACATATTTGGTGAAAGACCCCATATCTTCGAGGCGACCGCCTACTTGCGCGCCATAAAGGTCGATACCGGCCCGTCCGATTGTGATAACATCGATTTCGGCTTCCGGCACGCTCATTTTAGCTCCTGTTCAACCGGCCCATCCAGCATGGTTGTAATATATATTCCATTTGTTTCTTTTTTGCAATTGTTGTTTCAAAAATGAAATATATCGTGTAACATCAGCGGCTTAAAACTCGGAATCATGCTACATGACTAAACTAAAAATTGGCCTTATCGGAACAGGATATATCGGAAAAATTCATGCGCTCGGGTTTCGGAACGCGCAAACTCTGTTTCCTGACCTTCCCGAGTTGGAGCTTACCACAATCTGCGATGCGGAGGCCGGTCGCGCAGAAAAGATGCGTAAGGAGCTAGGGTTTCTCTATGCAACAGCTCACTGGCGCGACGTAATTGACGATCCCGAACTGAACATCATTGCAATCGCGACTCCGAATTTCTTGCACCACGAAATGGCGACCGCGGCCTTGAAGTGCGGAAAACACGTCTACTGCGAAAAACCAATGGGGGTGTCATTGGATGAAGCACGTGACATGGCTGATGAAGCGGCTCGCACGAATGTACACACTTTGCTTGCATATAATTATCTGCGCAGTCCTGCCTTTATTCACGCACAAAAATTGGTTCGAGAAGGGCGTATAGGACGTATTTTCTACTTACGCGGTGTTTATGAAGAAGAATATATGGCGGATGCTGAAGTTCCCTTCAGCTGGCGATGCGAAAAGAAATCCGCCGGCGCCGGTGCGCTTGGCGACCTCGGCTCTCACCTTTTGTGCGCCGCTATTTCATTGCTGGGCGCGCCTTTGGAAGTTTCCGCTGATATCAACACCATCATCCCGACACGCTTGCCTGCTGGTGGGAATGGAAAGCGGCGAACTGTTGAAAATGAAGACATCGCCCATGCTCTTCTGCGGTTTCCTAAAGGCGTCACAGCCTCCTTCATGACAAGCCGGGTTTCGTGGGGGCGCAAAAATCATCTTTCATTTGAAGTTTATGGTGAAAAAGGCTCCATTCGCTTTGATCAGGAGCGCCTGAACGAATTGAAGTTTTTCGAAAGAGGCACAGCGGAGTCAGAAAATGGATACCGCACGATTCTCACAGGACCATCTCATCCGCCTTATGATCATTTTATTCCTTCGGCTGGCCACCAGATCGGTTTTAATGACCTAAAGACCATTGAAATCGCGGAGTTTGTCAAATCTATCACTGCCAAATCGCCACTTTTTCCATCATTCCATGACGGTGTTACGATAGAAAAAACAATGGATGCGATCCTGAAATCAGCCGCGTCCAGAAAATGGGTTCCGATTAGCGCCTCCCAATAAATTGAATTAATTTTTCATTCTTTACAAAGAATGGAAAGTTTGTTCTAGTTCCTCGACGAAGCGAAACGAAAACAAAAAGTCGGCAGGCTTGCGATCAAAATTTCAAGCCTAGTCTACATCACGCTTCTATACAGGGTTGGGAAACGTCACATGCTGTGGACCATTATATCATTCATACTCTGCACATCGGCAGTGGGCGTGGTTGTTTATTTAATGACCCGCCGGGACAACCTTTCTGGTTCCGATGAATATTTTCTGGGGGGACGACAGCTAACCGCTTGGGTGATCGCTGGCTCGCTAATATTAACAAATTTGTCCACTGAGCATTTGATTGGGCTAAATGGAGATGCTTTCAATCATACAGTTGCAGTGATGGCGTGGGAGACAACGGCCGCACTCGCGATGGTGCTGACGGCGCTGTACTTTCTCCCGCGATATTTGAAGCGCGGCCTGACGACGATCCCGCAGTTTCTTGGTGAACGATTCGACAACACCACCGCGACCATCGCAACGTTTCTGTTTTTGTTTTCTTATGTGATCGCAATTCTTCCAGTGGTGCTTCTGTTCGGCGCGTCAGGGCTTGAGTCACTTTTTAATGTCTCTGAGAACCTCGGCATCGATCGGACCGGAGCCATGTGGATTATCATCTGGCTGGTCGGCACTATAGGGTCGCTTTACGCTATCTTTGGCGGTCTGCGCGCAGTCGCCCTGTCCGACACAATCAACGGCATCGGATTTCTCGCGATTGGTCTCTTGATTCCGGTGTTGGGGCTTTTGGCGATCGGGAATGGCGATATCGGCGCCGGTCTGTCCGAACTCTACACCGAAGAAGAGCCCAAATTCGACATCACTGGTGATGAACCTGGGTCGTTTTTGCCGTTTAGTGTGCTGTTCACGGGCATGGTCATCAACCAGATTTTCTTCTGGTGTGCTAACCAGTCAATCATGCAACGCGCGCTCGGCGCCAAGAATCTGAAGGAAGGGCAGAAAGGCGTTCTGATCGCCGCCGGCTTTAAGCTGCTCGGCCCTTTGATCATTGTCCTTCCTGGCGTAATTGCATTCCACATGTTCAAGAACGAGCTTTCGCCCGACCAATCCATGCTGGCTTACCCAACGCTCGTAAAAGCTGTTTTGCCACCCGCCTTGCAGGGACTCTTTGCGGCCGTCATGGTCGGCGCAGTGCTGAGCACATTCAACAGCGTTCTTAACAGTTCAGCGACCCTGTTTAGTAAGAATGTTTATGAGACGCTCATCAACAAATCAGCGAGTCCGAAGCAAGTCGTCCGATCCGGACGCATTTGCAGTATAGTTCTCGCTCTTGGCGCCATGACCATTGCCCCGATGATCGACACGAGCGGAAGCGTCTACAACTATTTGCAAACAATCAATGCGACGTTCTTTGGCCCGATGCTCGCCGTGATACTCGCTGGTTATATGACAAAATGGGCTTCTGCAGCCGCAGCCAAGACAGGTTTGGTTGTTGGACCAATTCTGTTCTACTTGCTTGTATTCGCTTATGGAGACGCTGTTCAGGCCAGCCTGAAATCATTGCTTGGACTAGAACACGACATCCATTTTCTGCATTTTCTCGCTGTCGTATTTATCGCAACATTAGTGATATTATGGATAGTCAGTAAAATTGCGCCGGCAAGGACTGTTTACCGCGCAGAGCATTCTATGGACGTCGATCTAACGCCGTGGCGGTTCGCTAAACCGGTATCGATATTGATTACGGTAATGACAATTGGGACTTACATCATGCTGGCGCAATAACAGCGCCCCTACCCGGCTTCAGCTGACGTTGAATTCTGAAAGGCGTAACCCAGTACGATCGACTGAGCGAGGCACATGGAGACGCTTAATGAACGAAATTGCCTCACTTCCCCATCCTTTACTGTAAATGCGACAGAAGCATGCGTCGCTAACGGATTTATCTGGCTGTCGCTGACGGTAATAATTCGGCACTTCTGTTCAGCCGCGCTCGCAACCGTTTCTAATGTTTCCGTGGAATACGGGGGAAAACTGATTGCGATCATAAGGTCACGCGATGTGACGGACTGTGCCTGAGAATGATAAAACCCTCCTATTCCATCTATGAAAATGGCGCGTTTGTTCAGGCGTGAAAGAGCGTAGGCTATGTATGATGCTATCGGAAACGCTCGCCCGAAACCTACGACGTATACACTCTCCGCATCCGAAATCAGTTTTATCGCCTTATTCAACTCTTGGGGCGCCACGTCTTCACGCAGATGCCCCAGCGCCAATATATTACTGTCCACAAGTTCGGAAAGTATCTGAACCGATCCCGTGACCTTGGCTTTGCCGACTTTGTCCTTGAATTGACGAATTCGTTCGGAATACCCCAGAGATGAATGACCGGCCAGAAGGTCATCTCGAAACAATCGCTGCATCTGACTGGCGCCGTCAAATCCAAACGATTTTGCAAAACGAACAATCGCTGACGGCTGCACGCCGCAGCGATCCGCAAGCACAGCGACGGTTTCCAGCGCAAAATCGTTCGGTTCGTCCAGAACATATTTCGCAATTTGCTGTAACCGTTTGCTCAGCGAATCGTATTCGTTGCGGATGTTCGTGCGTAGTTCATCGACAGTTTTAGGCGGCTTCATTTTTTGTCCTGCAAGCTCTGAAATTTATTGCCAACCGGCACTGTTTGGAATATATTTTTCAACTGTAGAATAAATTGTTTACGCCTTTTTGCAATATAGAAAAGCTTTCCTGTCATGCATCATATCGCCCTTGTCGGAGCCGGACGGATCGGCGCTATTCATGCGAGAAACGTAGCGCATCATCCGAGGCTCAAGCTTGCCTATGTTGTCGATGCATCAGAGGAAGCTGCGCATGGCTTGGCGGCGGCGACAGGCGCAAAAAGTTGCACCTTGGCCGATGCGATAGGGGACAGGAATGTGAATGGTGTAATCATTGCGAGTTCAACCGATACGCATCTTGAATTCTCGATCATGGCTGCGAAAGCTGGGAAAGCAGTTTTTTGTGAAAAGCCGATTGATCTTAGCCTTGAAAAAGTGAGTAACAGCGCTGCATTTTTTGGCGATGGCGACACGGCTTTCCTGCTCGGGTTTAATCGTAGGTTCGATCCCAATTTTATGAAGCTTCGCGACCAGATCAAGAGTGGCGCAATCGGCAAAATCGAGACAATTCACATTACAAGCCATGATCCGGCTCCGCCCCCGCTTTCCTACATTCCAAAAAGCGGCGGATTATTCAGAGACATGACAATTCATGATTTTGATATGGCGCGCTGGCTTACTGGCGAGGAATTTAGTGAAGTCTACGCACAAGGAGCGTGCCTTATTGATGAGAAAATCGAAGATCATGGAGATATCGATACTGCAAAAATTCTCCTTAAAGCCGCTTCCGGACAAATGGTGTTTATCAGCAACAGTCGCCGTTCCGGGTACGGATACGACCAGCGCATTGAGGTGTTCGGTTCCGAAGGCCGGCTGGCCGCGGGGAATATGTTTGAAACGACTGTTGAGCGCTGGTCGCAAGGGGGGCGAAACGCTGACAAGCCATTGGATTTTTTCCTTGAACGATATGCTGCGGCATATGAGAGCGAAATCGCACATTTCGCTGATATACTGGACGGATGCAGCAAGCCTAGCGTGACATATGATGATGGATACAAGGCGCTGTTGATCGGCGAAGCCGCCATAAAATCCTGGAAGCAAAAAACTTCAATAGAAATCTCAAATAATTAGGTCGTCGGCCTTATCGGCAAAAATCTTTCTTGAACTCGATAAGTCTTCGAGCAGTTGTCCCTACCGAGAACCCGATTCCCGAATAAAGCTTGCGAAATTTGAAGCCTGAAGCCAAGCTTCAAAGATGCGCGAGTGGCTCTATTTATTTGCCGGCTTTCTTCGCGATCTGGTTCGGTCTCCATCTGAACTTCGCGCCGAAAACGCCGCGCTTCGTCAGCAGCTGTCGGTTCTGCTCATTCGCGCGCCGAAACAACTTCACCTCAGACGCAGCGATCGGCTCTTGCTGACGCTCATCTGGCGTTTCGTTCCGGATGCCAGGAAAGTCATCCGGATTGTCAGGCCCGAGACACTCGTCCGCTGGCATCGGATGGGCTTTCGCGCCCTGTAGCGCTGGAAATCGTGCCCCGGGGCGGCCGGCCAAAGATCTCAACAGAAATCCGCAGCCTTATCCGCGAAATCAGCCTCGCCAATCCATTCTGGGGCGCGCCGCGCATTCATGGCGAACTCAAAATGCTCGGGATCGATATAGCCGAGTCAACCGTTGCGAAATACATGGCGAAGCGGCGCGGCCCGCCATCCCAACGCTGGAAAACATTTATTCGAAACCATGCGGACGGCATTGCGGCTTGTGACTTTCATATCGTTCCTACGATCAGCTTCAAGCTGCTTTACGCTTATGTCGTGCTGGGTCACGGGCGTCGCAAAATTCTCCATGTCGCGGTGACTGCACACCCGACAGCCGAGTGGACTGCAAGACAGATTACTGAAGCATTTCCATGGAATAAGACGCCCGACACGCTGATCAGGGATAATGACGCCATCTATGGACTTGCGTTTAAAAGAAAGCTCTCAGCCATGGGCATTCGCGACGGCCCGACGGCGCTGCGCTCTCCCTGGCAGAACGGTTATGTCGAACGTCTGATTGGATCTGTCCGGCGTGAATGTCTCGATCACTTGATCGTTCGCGATGAAGAACACTTGCTCCGCGTCCTGAAAGCCTGCGCAAAATATTATAATTCAGCGCGGACGCATCTCGGTTTGGCAAAAGACGTGCTTGTTCCCAGAAAGATTCATGCTCTTGGCCGCGTCAAACAGATTCCGCACCTCGGCTGATTGCATCATGAATACGTCAGAATTTAATGGGATGGACGGCTCCCGACCTCAGCGTCGAGGCGCTAGAATGGAGTGACACAATACAAATAACGGGAGCCATCCACGATGAAAGTGACAACGATAGGACTTGATCTTGCAAAGAATGTTTTTCAATTACACGGCGTTGATGTTGCTGGTCGGACAGTTCTTCAAAAGCGTTTGCGACGAGGCAGTCTACCAGCGTTTTTCGAGAAGCTGCCGCAATGTGTTGTGGGTATGGAAGCATGTGCAAGTGCTCATCATTGGGGCCGCACGCTTTCTACGTTAGGTCATGAGGTTCACTTGATGCCAGCGTAGTTTGTAAAGCCTTACGTTAAGACCAATAAAAACGATGCAGCAGATGCGCAAGCAATTTGCGAAGCTGTTACCCGCCCAACCATGCGGTTCGTTCCGATAAAGAGCATCGAGCAACAGTCAATATTGGTGTTGCATCGGACACGTGAACTGATGGTTCGTCAAAAAACGATGATTACCAACGCCCTCCGCGCTCACTTCGCGGAATTTGGCGTGATCGTCCCCCAGAGCGCAGTCAATGTCCGCAAGATCGCCGACATGCTTGAATGCCCAGACCAGTGCCCGCTGCCGGAAATCGCTCGGATAACGCTGATATTGTTGGCCGAGCAACTGCGATCGCTTGAAATGAGATTACAACAGATTGAAAATAAGTTGAGAGCGTGGCATCGCGATAGTGAAGCAAGCCGACGGCTTGCAACCATTCCTGGCGTTGGGTTGATTACCGCGACCGCTATCGTCGCAACCGTCGGTGATGCAAAACAGTTTCAATCAGGCCGGCAATTTGCCGCGTGGCTCGGGCTTGTCCCGCGACAGAACTCAAGCGGCGGCAAACAACGGTTGGGGCGGATCAGCAAACGTGGCGACGCTTATCTCAGGCGATTGCTGGTGCACGGTGCGCGATCCGTTTTACGATGGGCCAAGCAGAAACCCGGCGGCCAGTATGCATGGTTGTCATGTCTAATGCAGCGGCGTCCGACAAATATCGCAACTGTAGCCCTCGCAAATAAAAACGCTCGCATTGCCTGGGCCTTGCTCACAAGAAAGGAAACTTACCAGCATATCTAACAGTCTGCGCGTGTAGAGTTGGCGCAAATTGCAACGGCGATAAAAAATGATGGCGAATCGGATCAACCGGAGCCGGCCAAGCCCGACGAAAACTAAGAGCCAATTGAGCTCGTGAATCTAGTCGGGCGCCGGTTTGCGGATTCCATCAGGGCCAGCGGCGTCTCCCGCCGCATCAACAGGCCGGATACATAGCTGCAATCCTGATCTCGCTATTCTTCACATTCGCCCTTGCATCCGGGAGCCGTCCATACATAGTTTTCGGTAAAGACACTCAAGGACGGCAGTTATTTCTGATGAAAAATGACAAAAGTTAGATCACTTTTGTGATATCCAGAACTTTCTCAATCACGGGGTCTCGCCCAGCCAGAAAGTCGTCTTGAGACGGCGACACAGGAACATCCGGCGCAAGGGTTTTTATTCGAATAGGATTGTGTTGTATATTGGCGTGGCAGTCTGCCTCCGGACAACCAGTGCGATAATTGTGCCGTTCTCGTGCGTACAAAAGATTAGCCTGGAGGGTCGGAAGATTGAGCAAGTCACCCTCAGCCCAAAACTCCAAATCATCACCAACAGGCTCGCCTAAGATAGTCACTTGATCCCCGCCTGCTTGTTTAAGATATGCCGAACTCGATATTCCCGCTGAAAACGTGCGCCCGGAAGTAAGGAGAAAAACCTGCCCTGAAACGAATGATGGAAGCCGCTCCATCAACGCGCGCGTTGTGGTGAGGTCTCCGCCCCAATTAAGGCGCTGATCGACAATCAAATGAACCGGTCGGTCCTGTCGAAGCGACTCTTCCACGTCAGCAGCAAACTGAACGATGTCTCTTTTTCCCGAAAAATCAATATTTGTGCGAAATTGCAGATACGCAATCTTGTTCTTTTCGAGTGTTCTATAGCGAAATGGCTCTTCCGGCTCAGAAAGATAGTATGGGGCCTTTACGTCACGAAGTTTATAAACGAGCTGAAGCCTCGGCGGCGGGATGAACTCTTCAATACCATCGAATTCTACAGCTAAAGGCTGAGCTTTTATGGTCACGTTTTTTGTCTTGCCTGCACCATCGCGACAGGCCAGTTCGATTCGGTCTGGGTTATTGCCAACTCCGGCAGATGCCAGAAGTTCTGGCGCTTCCAAAAAATGATAGATGAATTGTTTTCGCCATCCCGCCTGTCCGCCTTGATAGACTGCCCAACGGGACTCGAGTTCATTGACTGAAAATCCATTAATTGACAATACTTGGTGATCTTCAAGGTGCTTCCACGTGTTGGACGCATGACCCACATAAAGTCCGCTACTTAAAAACAGGAATCGTACAGGAATACGCTGAAACAGATTTTGCCAATTCGTATTGAGAAGGCTGGTGTGCCCATTTCCTGCCATGGCCGTAATTTTTGCGAGCGAAAGATGCAAAGAAGCGAGCGACGCCTTGGATAAGCCGCGTTCTACATTTGCTAGAGTTTGCAGGGCCTTGGTCCGCTGAACTGGCGAATAACTTGGGTCCTGCGTAACGATCTCGCTGCGAAACATATCTAGGTCCGTTTCAAAACCGCGGACTAAATTCATACTAGACGAATTGGCTGCTGAACCGCTCTGGCAAGCACCAAGTGAGATGAACCCAAGGCTTCCAATTCCCGCTAAAAATGCTCGTCTTTGCACAGAGTCTCTCTGGTCCATCATCGCACTCTATTGAACACGAATTCTGATTCACTGGAGGGATCGCGTTGACGACAGACGAATGACTGATAGCCATCGTTAAAGCTGCACAGCCAGTCCCATATAGGCAAATAGAAATCTCCTTTTTTTGTTTTGCGAAAAGCGGTGCGCATTTCATCTTGAATGTAAACTAGATGATTGCCGTCTCTCTCTAGCTTTATCGTCCAACTGAACCGTTCCGGCTCAAATGTCCCGGGGATTGCGGCCAATTCTTGCAGGGACAGTAAAGTCGAATCTGAAAAAATAACTGGTGTTTGGACGACAGTATCGCCACGATATAATGCCGTAATGTCACTGTTAAAGCTTCCCGGCCAGGAAGAATTCGAAGATAATGTCACAACTGTCAGATCTTCATTTATATCGTAGTAGACTTGTGCCAACGCCCCCGGGGAGCGTCCGGTAATGCGCGTGTCCCCATCTTGCGGCATCGAAAAGAGCACTTCGTATATACTCTGGTGCATCTCTTCACCGCTAAACGTGCTACGAAAAAATCTGTATACATCTTCCGCAGCAGCATAAACCGATCCTCCCCCAATGCGATTTGCAACAAGGTACTGTGTCGCCTCCACGCGCTCCCCAAATTTAGCAGCAGGCGCGTAGCGATACGCCATAAAAGGAACGACCTCATAGGCATATTCGTGACCGATGGAGGGGTACCTTTCAGCAAATTCTTGCAACAGAAAATCTGCATAACTCATGCCCGTGGCCGACTCGATCACTGCAGCAGCAACGGCATACGCCCCATTAGAATAATTTCTTGCGGTTCCGGGATCGAAATCCAGCGGTTCTTTCGCAAGTCCGTCTATAATCTCGCTGAGCAAAAGAGGTTCTTTCATGCTAATCCAGCCGAGGTCATTTGTATGTTTTATTCCGGAGGTGTAGTCCAATAGTTGAAGTATGGTTATCCGATCGCCATTTGGAAAATCAGGAATAAATTCGGAAATTTTAGAATCGAACTTTAATTTACCACGCGCCACCAATCGACCAATCGCGTCCTGAGTAAATTGCTTCGACAATGATGCAATCCTGAACCGAGTTTCGGCGGTTACCGGAGTCATATAACGATAATCGGCGAAACCAAATGCTTCCTGAACGACTACTTGCTCCCCTTCCGCGACGAGAACAACGCCATCGAACGAGCCAAAATCTACATACTGCTCGGCGTATTCCCGAATTGCCGCTTTTTTATCTTCGATATCAGCAATCTGGGGAGTGCTGAAAATGGATTCACTTGTTGAAGCGCAACCTGTAAGAATGAGCAAAATTGCCAATTGCAACTTCAAGCGCCGCATAAGTTGAGCTCCGTTCCAATGAAGGGACTTCGCGTGTCAGCATCAAGATGCTGTCAAGATGCGCCGTGAATCGGAACTGGGCGATTCAGGAATTCTGTTCCAGAGCAATTTAACTGACATCGATTCAACGAAGTTGCTCTAAATTTCTCCTTTACTGCGCTTTTCAAAGGAGAGCTGCAGTGGTTCTAATGTCAAGTCCGTTACCGCCGTTGATCACGAGGCGCCCGGCGCGGTCAATTTCGTTCACTCAAAGCGAATAATGTCTATTAATGGCGCACGGCGTATCGGGCCGTCGCCGCGTTTGAACAACAATTGGCGTCCGCCCGGCGCGATCATCGGCGAGCTCTCCCACTCGGCTGTGTTGAGTTCGGTGATGGGTATGGGCTGGACCCATTCCTCGGCAAGCCGGCGTGAAACAAAGAGATTAATATCGCCGCTCTCAGCCTCATACCGAGCAAATACTAAAACACCGATGTGCATATCATAAGTCATGTCGTTATCAGACGCGGCAGAGTTAAGCGCGACAGCATTGTGAACCTCGGCGCCGTCGAGGCGCGCTTCGTAAAGGTCAACCATTCCCGCTCCGCCGGGACGTTCGGAAGCGAACAGCACGTGCCTCTCGCCGATCTCCACCGTGTGGCCGTCCCACCATTCTGAGGCCAGCGACACCAGCGGCCGCAACGACCAATGACCGTCAGCATTTCGCTCTGCAATCCAAGGGTTTTGACGCACCGCTGCGCCGCTGCCGGATAATGGACGCGTCGAAGTAAAATAAAGACGGTTGCCGTCCTGTGACAGCACAGGCTGATAATCGCTATATTGCGTGTTCTCGAAGACGGGGCCATCGGCGCGCCAGTCGCCAGATCGGCATCTCCAAGCTTCAAGGCGCGCACGTTGTCCTTCCTCGCCGGGCGCCCACGCTGTAACATAGAAGGCCGAATAGTCTGAAGCGACAGCGAGACCGTTGACTGACTCGACACGACCGTCGTCGACCAATGCGAAAAATGCATCCCGGCACATAATGACATCTCCGTCCGTCTTTGCTGTGCAGGAATAAGTAACAAGAATCGCGCTGATGGCAGCAGCGTGCCAAAACACGCGCAAAAACACAAAAAAGCGGTCCAGCATCTAATTTCTTTCTGCGTCATCGGGATCGACGCGTACAAGGGTGACTGCGAATGCGGCTCCACCGTCGCGGTCAGCGAGCTCGATTCGCCCTCCCATCGCTTCCAAAAGGCCTTTCACGATCGTTAATCCGAGTCCGGCCCCACCCAGGGCGCGATTGCGCGACTTCTCCGCGCGAAAAAAACGCTCGAAAACGTATGGACGATCCTCGGCGGCTATTCCCGGCCCATTATCCTGAAAAACGAGAGTCGCCCAATACGGATCGGGCCCCTCAGCCGTGACCGTGACGGTCAGCTTGTCCGGCTGGTGGCGTACTGCATTCTCCCACAAATTCAAAAGCACTTGGCGAAAGCGTTCTTCATCGATGAACACATGCAGCATTTCCGGAACGGCGACCACGACAGTCGCATTGGCAGCCTCTGCCATCGGCTCAAGAATATTACGGACGATCTCTGCCAAAGGCATCGATTGCAGGTTGACCTTCAACTGCCCTGCGTCAGAGATCGCGAGTTGTTGAAAATCCTCGACCAACCGCTCCAGCAGCCGATTTTCGCCCTTTAGCGTCGTCACGAATTCCGCATCTTCCGAAATCAAGCCAGCTTCGTGCGCCTCTAGCTGCCCTTTGATGTTGGTGACCGGCGTTCTCAACTCATGGGCAATGTCCGCGATCAACTGCTTGCGCACCTTTTCAGTCCGCGCGATTGCTTCAATGGCAGCATTGAATGCGTCGATCAGGGCCCGAAACTCTGAATCTTTCACGGAAGCGATCCGGTCGGGCATCTTCCCCGATTGAAGTTCGCGCGCCGCCGCCGTCAACCAATCGATCGGCGCCAAAGATCTGCGAAGTACCCAGGTCATGATAAGCATCGCGCTAACGATGACGCCGGTCAGCCATAGCGCTGCAGCGCTCCATACTTCGGTCGCAAATTGATCGCCGACCGCCCGATCGGGAGTCGAAGGAAGTAGTTGCAAACGGCCCCACGCCTCCCCACTAGAACCGCGAAGTAGGTAAAGCTCGGTGTCCGTTAGGAGCAACTCAATCTCGCTTGCACCACCAGACGACACCACGTTTACGAGCAAGCCACCATCGACCTCGGAAACATCTGCTGCGTAGAGGGCCTCGTCGCTGGCGGCCCGAACGCGGTGATCGTTGTCGAGCACAAAGTAGCCCGGAGCGCCGGACTCAATGCCGCCATCCTTTTTGGAGAGTTTGCGAACTGCTGGCCAACCACCGTCTTCGAAAGCGCCCTCCAGTTTTTCAGCGACCGCAAGCTCTCGTTCACCGCGATTAGAGCCGGCGATGACTTCAGTCTGCTTATCGACGAAGGCAGTGCTCGTTGATCGGTGGACGATCATGACCCATGCCACGAACGACACGGTGATGATCAGCGCCATTAGAAGAGACAAGCGGACGACAAGACTATGGCGCATCATCGTCGCTCATACGATAGCCGACTCCGAGTTCGGATCGGATGTAGCGTGGCCGACCACGCGGTTCGCCCAGTTTCTTTCGCAGGCTCCAAATGTGCGTGTCGATCGTGCGGTCAAACCCGTCGAAGTCCGCGCCTAGCGCAAGCTCGATCAACTGGGTGCGTGTGAAAACGCGACCGGGGTTTTTCATGAGCAAATGCAGAATGTTAAATTCGCTCTTGGTCAGTCTCACGGGGTTACTGTCAACCGCGACGGCTCGCGCTTCAGAATCCAGTCGAATCTCACCCAATGCGAGAACGTCGCTTTCGTCCTCGCGGTCTGACCTTCTGTGCAGACAGCGTCGAATACGCGCCAGCAACTCTTTCGATCCAAACGGCTTGCACACGTAGTCGTCGGCGCCAGCCTCCAATCCTTCGACGATGTGGTCTTCCGCAGTTTTGGCCGTCAGCATGACGATTGGGACCACGGACTCGCTCCGGATCGACTTGCAGATCGAAATGCCATCTGCGTCCGGAAGCATGAGATCTAAAATCAGGAGGTCGAATTTGGATTTCCAGAAAAGTTCTTCCCCCAAACGGCCATTAGCCGCGCAAGTAATCTCATAATCTTGCGCCTCAAGAAACACACGCAAAGTTCGCGCCGTGGTTTCGTTGTCTTCAACGATCAAGATCCGGTGCGCCCTCACGGCCTCGCCTCCAGTGATGCAATGGAATCAAGCAGATATTCGCGATACGGCATGTCTTGGAGAGCCTTCTTGTAAGCCGTCAAAGCACCTTCGACATCACCGGCTGCCGACCGAATGTCCCCAAGCGTTTCGTAGAGCAGCCAAGGGTCGGATGATCGCTCGATTGCGAAGAGCGTTAAACGTTCGCATTCTTCATAGTCACCCCACAGGTCGCCAAAAACGGCAAGCACCACTTCATTCGGCGAGAATGACCATTTGTTCGACGCTGTTATCTCTCGCTCCTGCATCTCGGCAAAAGCTGCTTCGAATCCTTGGGTGCTCCGGCTAACGAGAAATGCTTCGACTAGTGACGGACGCGGCGGAGAGACATTTTTGCCTGTAAGCAGGTGGCGTGCATCGCTCTGCATCGCGTGAATGAGGGGCGGCGGCACATTGTTGATGACGTCGTCCGAGTCACGGATATTAGATAGGATTGCGAAAAACCCATCCGTTTTTAAGTCGCGCTCGATTACGGCAGTCATGTGCAAAGCCAATCCAGCGTGTCCGGCACGCCGCACCATCGGGTGCGAACCATCGACGTCGTAGAGCTCCCATCCATAGCCGTACGCGCGGCCCCGATCTCTGTCTTCAGCGTGCGGTGCGATCATATCGGTCATAGTATCATGGCGCAGCAACGCCCCTTTAGACAATGCGCGATCGAAGCGCCAAAGATCCATCGCAGTCGTGACAATGTCACCTGCGCCGATAGAGGCGCTCGCGCTGGAGTAAGGCCCAGCATCGGTGGCGCCGCCAAAATCACGGACATAGCCCTTGGCGCCNNGGCGCCGCCCGCCGTCATTGAGGTTCCCCAAGTCGTGTCCGTCATTCCCGCAGGCTTGAAGACTCGTTCTTCGAGCAACTCAGGATACGTTGTTTTGGATGCCGCTTCGGCAATCATCGCCAAGAGGCTGTAGCCAAAATTGCTGTACCGGTATCGCGAGTCAGGCTCAAAAAGCAGCGGTTCATCCCGGAAGTAGGCGAGCAGATCTTCGCGACTCAGGTCAGCACCGACGCCGGCGGCAAAAAACCCGTCGGCGTCGGCGTGATCCATCACGCCAGCTGTATGCGACAAGAGCTGCCTGATTGTCACATCGCCCCAGATGAGGGGATCTAATCCACTGATATACCGCATCGGGGAATCGTCGAAACCGACAACTTCGTCCTCAACCAACGACAAGATGACCACTGCCAAAAATGGCTTCGCCACGGATCCAGGGTCGAAAACCGTGTCGATCCGATTGGGAGTCTCGGATTCTCGATCCGCCAGACCGTAGGCCTTGGCGAAAATCAATTCGTCACCTTCTGCGGCAAGAACGACGCCCGAAAATCTGCCCGTACGTTCGTATGCCGCGAAAACCTCGTCAAACAATCCGGCCCGTGAATCCGGAGTGACGGGCGCCTCCCCCAAACTAGAACAAGCGGACAGCCCCACCACGGCCGCTGCAATCACTACGTGCACCCTCATGGCGCACACTCCAGCGCTTCAGACAAAAGCCCAAGCTGTTCAAGGATTTTCCGCGTCATGCTCGCGCACTCCAAACCCCTTCGTTGCTCGTCGATGTCAACGTTGAGCGCAAAATAATACATGTTGTTGGTACGCTCCAAATAACTCACATACCATCCTATATCCGCGCCTGATCCAATCGCCCAGCCAGTCTTCGCGCGCAGTACGAGCTTCGGCTCGTTTGCCTTAATTTGGATTGATCTAAATTGGGGCATCGAACCGCTTGGTGCGCATACTATGTCAAGTCGTGGTCAAGCAGACGCAAGCGAGCGAATGCAGATGGAGCGGACGACGGCGTTGAATGCTGAGTTTCACTGTTTCGCACCTTAGCCAGCTTTACGCATGCTGAATGTTGACCGTGTCCAAGAGTGAAGATTTCGCTTCACTTCTTTCGCGCTATCTTCGCGTGCTCCAATAAACGTAAACGAATCTTGATTTCGGTCGATGCCATAAGTTTCGCAACGAAGCAGTCTTGGGAAGACCGCACCACAGTTATTCGTGGCGACCTTACGATCGGTGTTCTTCCGGTGATCGAACAGCAGCGCAATTCGCGCATTGCGCGTTGTTTGGTCTGTCTACAACACTGCGGCCAGCCCACGGCTATTCCTGAACGCGCCGAACCCGCTTGAAACGGGTGCGAGACACGGTCTCCCATGTGGCTCGATCGTCGAAGGAGCGCTCGAACACCCGCACGAGCGTGTCGGGATCGTCGGGGATCCAGGCCTGGCGAGTCAGGAACACCTTGCCGCCGATATTCCACTCCTTGACGATGTACCAGTCGTCGCCGACGCGTTCAGAGCTCCATGTCTGATATAGCGCATTTTCGCTGATCCAAGTGAACATCCAACGGTCATTGATCTGATCCCAAGCACGGATGGCAAAGGATTCTCGCGCGACGCCGTCATCGACTTGCGTCCATTCCTCTAGGTAGGCGGCCGGGTGTACGCTGCGCCGAACCACGAACGTAGTGGCGTCCGGATCAGGCTCGCCATCGATGATCTGCTGCCAAACGCCTGGCCAAAAGTCATAATAGCCGGATTGAGCGTGGCCTTCGAACGGTTCATTGGTTTGAGCGGAGGCTGGCGTCCCGATATAGGCGACCGTTGCCATTAAGCTCATCATTAATGAAAGGACTCGCATATCGCCTCCATGTCCGCGCCGAGATCATCGTTTGGATTGTGGATGCATTGTTCCGCATCTTTTGGGTGGCGACGCTGGCCGGATCGCCAAGTAAACGATCCAGTAGCGCAGCCCAATGTTGCCGTGGTGACCATAGCAGCCCGACTTTTCACGCTTCACCTCGATGCAATAGATTCATCGAGCATCTTGGCATTCCGATGTCAAAATTCTGTCAATCGGCGGCCCATACCCAAGCAGTGAACTCATAGCGATTTCGATCCAGCCTTTTCGACCGACAATGCTTCCATCACCATTGGTTGAATCCTCATCACAGACCCCGCCTCTTCACCGGCCGGCGGGGAATAGCCCAAGAAGGGGTGATCGCACTTGCCTCAAACTCAGAGGGATGGGTATCCGGATCAGGCCATAAGCGATCCGTCTAGTCGATCAATCGTCGGAGGGAGACGCGCGCCCGTCGTAGTTCAGCACTTAGTCCGCACGCAGGCATACCGCCGTGCATCTTGACAAAACCCTGACGCCTCCATGCAATGGTACTCGCTTCACCGATGAGGACGCCATTTTGAATTCGATAAACTCGATCGTTGTCGCGGTCTCATGCTTTCTGGGCGCCTGCGCGCCTCTGCCCGAAACCCGCGCGGACGACGCTGAGGCTATAAGAGCGGCGTCTGCCCGCTTCTCTCAAGCTTTTGTCGACGGCGACGCTCAAACCATGGCGGAGACTTATACGGAAGACGGCGTCCTAATGCCCCCTGGACGTGAGGCCATAGACGATCCCGAAAGTATTCTCGCTTACTGGACGCTTCGTCCGGGCCGAAAGATCACGGCTCACGCCTCGATCCCGATCGAAATCGTCGTCGACGGCGATCACGCTTTTGATCGCGGTCACTATGAGATTGCTGGCGAAACCAACGGCAATCCCTGGGGCCCGCGGCGGGGAACCTACCTTATTGTATGGGAGCGCGGAGACGACGGCCGATGGCGCATGGCCGTCGACATGTGGACCGAACTTACCAGAGAGTGAATTCAACAATGAAGAATGCCCTTCTCCTACTGGCAGGCGGCATGCTCGCCATCGTCATAACGGCGGCGTCTGCCT
>DGNI01000197.1:0-129 GCA_002388885.1 Parvularculaceae bacterium UBA4496
GCTCGCGCAAGTCGACGCCTTATGCGGCGCAGCTTGCCGCAGAGGACGCCGCAAAGAAAGCCATGGAACACGGCATGCAGACAGTGAGCGTTGAAGTGCGTGGTCCGGGTTCGGGCCGTGAAAGCGCGC
>DGNI01000197.1:173-1065 GCA_002388885.1 Parvularculaceae bacterium UBA4496
ATAATGGCTGCCGTCCCCGCAAACGCCGCCGCGTTTAATTTCGATACTGACTATAGAGAGCGACATCCAAATGGATTCCACGAATATTCTCGAAAAGAACTGGCTTGAGCTGATCCGTCCGTCGAAGCTTGAAGTGACGCCGGGCGCAGATTCCAGACGCAAGGCCGTCATGATTGCGCAACCGCTGGAGCGTGGTTTCGGCCNNGCCGCATCCTGATGTCCTCGCTGCAG
This sequence comes from Parvularculaceae bacterium UBA4496, assembly GCA_002388885.1. GTDB lineage: Bacteria > Pseudomonadota > Alphaproteobacteria > Caulobacterales > Parvularculaceae > Hyphococcus. The sequence goes on from DGNI01000197.1 coordinate 405, forward strand.
GGCGCCGCCGTAACGTCGATCCAGATCGATGGCGTCGTTCACGAATTCTCGTCTATTCCGGGCGTGCGTGAAGACGTGACGGATATCGTCCTCAACGTGAAGCAGCTTGCGCTGCGCATGCATGCGGATGGTCCGAAGCGTCTTGTGCTCAAGAAAAGTACGCCGGGCATCGTCACTGCAGCCGACATTGAAGAAACGTCTGCGGTAGAGATTCTCAACAAGGATCATGTGATCTGCCACCTCGATGAAGGCGCGAACCTGCGCATTGAGATGACCATCAATACCGGCAAGGGCTACACGCCGGCGGAACAGAACCGCCCGGAAGACGCGCCGATCGGCCTTATCCCGGTCGACAGCCTTTATTCGCCGGTCAATCGCGTCGCCTACCGCGTCGAGAACACCCGCGAAGGTCAGGTGCTCGATTACGACAAGTTGATCATGGAAATCGAAACTGACGGCTCGCTGTCGCCTGACGATGCAGTCGCTTATGCGGCGCGGATCCTTCAAGACCAGCTGCAGATCTTCATCAACTTCGACGAGCCGACCAAAGACATGGGCGGCGACGCGCGCGAGGAGCTTCCGTTCAACCCGGCGCTGCTGCGCAAGGTCGACGAACTCGAGCTTTCCGTGCGTTCGGCGAACTGCCTCAAGAACGACAACA
>DGNI01000197.1:1111-3895 GCA_002388885.1 Parvularculaceae bacterium UBA4496
CCGAACTTCGGCCGCAAGTCGCTGAACGAAATCAAGGAAGTGCTGGCTGGTCTCGGCCTTCACCTCGGCATGGACGTGCCGGATTGGCCGCCCGACAATATCGAAGACCTCGCGAAGAAATTTGACGAATAAAAACGACCGGCGGGAGTCGGCCACGAAGGAGTAAAAGCCATGCGACACGGGATGGCGCACAGAAAACTGAACCGCACGCACGAACACCGCAAGGCGATGTTCGCAAATATGTCCTGCGCCCTGATTAAGCATGAGCAGATCACGACGACCCTGCCGAAAGCGAAAGAACTTCGCCCAATCGTTGAAAAGCTCGTCACCAAGGCGAAACACGCCGCGAAAGACGAAGGCCGCGCGTTGCACCTGCGCCGTCAGGTGATCTCGTCGATCCGCGACAAGGACATGGCGAAGAAGTTGTTCGATACGCTCGGCCCCCGCTATGCGGAGCGCGATGGCGGCTATGTGCGCATCATGAAAGCCGGTTTCCGATATGGCGACAACGCCCCGCTCGCGGTCATCGAATTCGTCGACCGTGACGAAGACGCCAAGGGTCAGGATTCCGGCCCGGTCATTGGCGTCGAGGACGATGACGACGAAGAATAGGCCTTGGCCGCAAATCGGCCTTATGGTTTGAATAGGGAGCGCGCGGGGATATATTTCCCGCGCGTTCTTCGTTTTGGAGGCTGGTTTTTCATGTTCCGCATCGTTCTCGCCGGCATTGGTGCCGTCATGTTTTCCATCAACGCCGCCTGCGCGCAGCCTGCGCCCGACCCGCAGGGCGGCGACGCCGCGAGCCAGACGGAAATGGCCGCCGAACAAATCGGCTCGGCGCCGCGGGTCGTGCCCCAGTCGCTCGGCGAGGTGAAACTTTCCTTCGCCCCGGTGGTGGAGCGCGCCGCACCCGCCGTCGTCAACATTTACACCCGCCGTGTCGTTCAGCAGCGCAGCCCGTTCGCCGGCGATCCGTTCTTTGAGCGCTTCTTTGGCGGCGGCGATTTCGGCGCGCCGCGCGAGCGCGTACAGAACTCTCTCGGCTCCGGCGTCATCGTCAGCCCTGACGGCGTGGTCGTCACCAACAATCATGTCATCGAAGGCATGACAGAGATCAAGGTCGTTCTCAACGACCGGCGCGAATACGAAGCCGAACTGGTGCTCGCCGATCCGCAAACGGACCTCGCGGTGTTGCGCATATCGGTAGACGAGCCGTTGCCGTATCTCACTTTTGCCAATTCCGATTCGATTCAGGTCGGCGATGTGGTGCTCGCCATCGGCAACCCGTTCGGCGTCGGCCAGACGGTCACCAACGGCATCATATCGGCGCTCGCCAGAACCGCGGTTTCGGTTTCCGATTATTCCTTCTTCATCCAGACGGATGCCGCCATCAATCCAGGCAACTCGGGCGGCGCGCTGATCGATATCGAAGGACGGCTGGTGGGCGTCAATTCCGCGATCTATTCACGCTCCGGCGGCTCCAACGGCATCGGTTTCGCGATCCCCTCGCGCCTCGTGCAGCAGGTGATCAAGTCCGCCATCTCCGGCAATGCGCTGGTGCGCCCGTGGATCGGCGCGTCGTCGAGCACCGTCACGTCGGATATGGCGAAAGCGCTGAAACTTGACCGTCCGGCGGGCGCCATTGTCGACGACATCTGGAAAGGAGGACCGGCGGACCGGGCAGGGATCGAGCCTGGCGACGTCATTGTCGAGGTTGACGGTCAACCGGTGTTCGACAAACAGACGCTGCAGTATCGCGTCGGCGTCAACAATGACGGCGACAGCGCCGATATCGTCTATGTACGGAACGGCAAGACGCGCAATGCAACGCTCGCGCTGTCATTGCCGCCGGAAAAGCCGTCGCGCGACCCGCGCGCGCTCGAAGGCAATCATCCGCTGAACGGCGTGACGGTCGATAACCTCTCGCCGCGCTATAGCGAGGAGCTGGGGCTCGATCCGCTGTCCAAAGGCGTTGTGGTGTCCGAAGTGCAGTCGCGGTCCTTCGCCGCGCGGCGCGGACTTCGTACCGGCCACAAGATTGTCTCCGTAAACGGAAAATCCGTGAACACGGCGGCGGAACTCGCCCGCGAAATCGCCAAACCGGCGCGTAGCTGGGAACTTGAGATCGACACCGGCGGCCGCATCGTGCCCTGGCGTGTGGGGCGGTAAGAAGAAAACCAACTATGGGACCTGCCGTAATCTTAATAGCAATCGTACTGATAACGTGCTTGCTGCTGGTCTGCTCGTTATTTGCTTTGTGGATATTAAGACGTTTTGGCTTGTTTCGCGCCCGGTTGTTCACCATTGCTGTGTGGCTGGCGCCCTTCGCCCTGGGCGCTGTCTGGGTTGCTGGATTATTGTTTGTTTATATAGCCCCGGGCTTTCAGTCGAAAGAGCACACATTCAAGTCAATCTTTCAGAAAACTCCGGGCGCGGAATTTCATGTCCTTAATGCGCGCGCGTCAGGCGGAACGGACTTCGGAGAAGCTTATATTTTATTCGAGTATAAAAATGCCGAGTCAGTGACGGCGCTTATTAATGACTTGGGTCTTCGATCAAAAGAAAAGCCGATTGACCCTATTGCTTATGGTTCGGGCCATCCGGAATGGTTCCGTCCGATGGATTGCGAGAACAGAAAAATATTCTTCGCCTACGATGTTCAGCGATGGGATGACGTTTCGGTTATCGAATGCGAAACGACTTCATCTGTTTACGCGTTAGCGAGGTGGGTCGATTGAGCGATCTGTTCGCATCGGCAGGTCTTGATAAGGACGCGCCCCGTCC